>NZ_CFHOXV010000001.1:0-126991 GCF_984505615.1 Alteromonas sp.
TTGCCTAACTCTAAGACTAGCTTAGAGGTGAGGCGGACCATCTAATTAAACCGCCTGTAAAAGGCGGTTTTCAAACAAGATTTTATTTATGCTATGACGGGCTCTGCGTACCGGATGGGCATCTCATCCTGGTTTTCATAAGTGATATATTCCCAGCAATCTTTCTGCTCCAGCACAGCATTCAATAATTTGTTGTTCAGGCCGTGACCGGTTTTATAGGCTGCCAGTTCACCAATGATGCTGTGTCCACCCATATAAAGGTCGCCCACAGCGTCCAGAACCTTATGCTTCAGGAATTCGTCATCATAACGCAAACCTTCAGGGTTCAGAATACGGAACTCGTCCAGAGCAACAGCATTTTCCATGCTGCCACCCAGTGCCAGATTATTCGCGTTCATGTACTCAAGGTCGCGCATGAAACCGAATGTCCGGGCACGGCTGACTTCTTTTACATACGAACAACTGTCAAAATCCATCACCATATGCTGATTAGTCTGGCTAATCACAGGGTGATCGAAATCGATACGGAAATCCACACGGAAACCATCGTAAGGACGTAACTCGGCCCACTTGTCTCCGTCTTCAACCCGCACTGTCTTCGTAATTCGGATAAAACGCTTAGGCGCATTCAGCTCTTCAATACCTGCAGATTGCAGTAAGAAAACGAACGGGCTGGCGCTGCCATCCATAATCGGCAGTTCGTTGCTGTCTACTTCAACAATGATGTTGTCAATGCCCAGACCAGCTAACGCTGAAGCAAGGTGTTCCACAGTGTGGATACTGACACCATCTTCATTGTTTACACACGTACACAGCATGGTATTACCCACCGCGTTTGCACGCGCATGGATATCCACATAAGGTTCCAGGTCAATGCGTCGGAACACAATTCCTGTGTTCGCAGGCGCAGGCCGGAGAGTCATAGTGACCTTTTCCCCTTTGTGTAAACCAATACCGGTCTCTTGTACCGATTGTTTGATTGTACGTTGTCTAATCATTTCGTTGCTTTTACCTGTTCAAAAAGCGGTCGCGTACTATATAGACAAAAGTTTATTTTGTCAAATTTCTGTCACACTTGACCTTGGTTAAACACCAACTTCTTATACATTGACAACAATTCCGGAGAAAAATTCCCCGAAATGAACAGCTTAGTCTGCCTGTTTACGCAAGAATGCCGGGATATCCAGGTATTCTAAATCGTTATTCGGCTGTGCTTCACTTTCTACTTTCAGTGCCTGGTTACCATCGGTAGAGCCTACAGCGCGGGCTTCACTGGTACTTGATGTACCGAACTCGCGGGCTGCACCTGATAAACGGGAACCTTCAGAACTTACCAGTGAAATGTCGGGCTTACGCTCTGCGCCGATACCGGTTGCAACAACCGTTACACGCAGTTCGTCGGCCATTTCCATATCGATAACCGTACCCACAACCACGGTAGCATTTTCAGATGCAAACGCTTTAACGGCGTTACCTACGGTTTCAAATTCGTCGATGGAGAAATCAGGGCCGGCAGTGATATTCACCAGAATACCCCGTGCACCGGACAGATCGATGTCTTCAAGCAGCGGACAGGCGATAGCGGCTTCAGCAGCTTCTTCAGCACGGTCTGCACCGGATGCAACACCGTTACCCATCATCGCAGTACCCATTTCAGACATCACGGTTTTCACGTCGGCGAAGTCAACGTTAATCAGACCAGGACGGGTGATCAGTTCAGCAATACCCTGTACCGCACCATTAAGTACGTTGTTGGCTTCGCTGAAAGCTTGCAGAAGTGGCGTGCCCGGGCCCATCACTTTCAGCAATTTTTCGTTTGGAATGGTGATCAGTGAATCAACGTTTTTCGCTAACTCAACGATACCCTGTTCAGCAAAAGCAGTACGCTTTTTACCTTCAAACGGGAAAGGCTTGGTCACTACAGCAACCGTCAGAATACCCATTTCGCGGGCAATTCTGGCAACTTCAGGCGCAGCGCCTGTACCTGTACCACCGCCCATACCGGCAGTGATAAACACCATGTCAGCGCCATCTAAAGCCTGACGGATGGTTTCACGATCTTCCTGAGCGGCTTCACGGCCGATATTCGGATCAGCACCGGCACCGAGACCTTTCGTCAGCGATGAACCGATTTGCAGTGTCACGTCTGCGCTAGAGCTGCGCAATACCTGAGCGTCAGTGTTCACCGCGATGAACTCTACGCCTTCGATATTCTGTGCCACCATGTGTTCTACAGCATTACCGCCGCCACCACCGACGCCGATAACTTTGATTACGGCTTCTTCGCCGTGGCTATCCATTAACTCAAAC
Organism: Alteromonas sp.; assembly: GCF_984505615.1. Taxonomy (NCBI): domain Bacteria; kingdom Pseudomonadati; phylum Pseudomonadota; class Gammaproteobacteria; order Alteromonadales; family Alteromonadaceae; genus Alteromonas; species Alteromonas sp. The sequence continues at coordinate 2,311 of NZ_CFHOXV010000001.1, forward strand.
ATACTTACTCTCCGGATTGGTACGTCTTACAACACTAAGCCAGGTCATAGTTACGCCGGTCGGATGCCTCCGTGCGACCGTATGCCGTAGTCTTAGCGCCCCCAAAATAAAATTAAAATTCACCTTTAAACCAGCTTTGCACCCGTTGAAAGAAACTTTCGCCGGACTTCTGCTTACTGGATTTTTTATTATCACTTTGCATTTTGCCGTAGTGGAGCAAGCCCACCACAGTTGCAAAACTTGCGTCATCGGTATATTCCGATAACCCGCGCATATTTATTGGTTTGCCCACTCTCACAGGCATCTGGAAGATTTCTTCCGCAAATTCAACAGCCCCTTCCATCTTGGCGGTACCGCCGGTCAGAACCAGGCCTGCTGCAATTTGTTCTTCAAAACCGCTGGCACGGATCTCTTTATGCACCAGCTCAAATAATTCCTGATAACGAGGTTCAATCACCTCTGCCAGGGTGTGTCTGGACATGGCTCTGGCTGGACGACCGCCCACACTGGGCACCTCGATATTCTCTTCCATACTGACCATGTCTTTCAGCGCACAGGCATAATTCACCTTGATCTCTTCCGCATTACTGATAGGAGTGCGGAAAATCTTGGCAATATCACTGGTTATCTGGTTCCCCGCCACAGGGATCACAGCAGTGTGACGAATTGCGCCGTCGGTGTAAATAACGATATCCATGGTGCCGCCACCGATATCCACCACACAAACGCCTAATTCACGTTCGTCATCAGTTAAAACAGCGTAACTGGATGCCAGAGCAGAGAAAATAAGCTGATCTGAACTCAAATCACAACGCTCGATGCACTTCACCAGATTTTTTGCCATATCATCGGCACAGGTGATGATATGGGCTTCAGCTTCCATACGGACGCCGGACATGCCAACAGGATTTTTAATCCCTTCCTGCACATCAATCGTAAATTCCTGCGGCAGCACATGAAGCAGGCGGCGTTCTGACGCAATAGGCACCGAGCGCGCTGCATGAATCACGTTATCCACATCTTCCTGTGTCACTTCCTGGTTGTTGATCGGTACCATGCCACTTTCGTTCTGGCACTTCACATGACGGCCGGAAATCGACATGAATACGGATGAAACCTGACAATCGGCCATCAACTCCATTTCACTGACTGCACGTTGTACAGATTTCACTACCAGGTTGAGATCGTTTACACCACCTTTATCCATACCCTGCGCAGCATGCGTGCCTACACCAACAATGCTGATCTGGTCATCGGCCAGTAATTCGCCGACAACGGCTTTCACCTGGCTGGTACCGATATCCAGTCCGACAATCAGGTTGCGTTCAGCAGGTTTTGACATGGTATTCCTAAACTCTCTCATTAACTTTTTTTGTCTTGTGCATCCTGCCAGCCGACTGCCAGCCCGGTGTCGTAGCGTAAATCCACATACTTCACCGCTTTAGGTTGCTTCGCCAGCAACGGATACACATCAATGAACCGTTGCAACCGATCTATAAATTCCTGTCTGCCCAGATTCAGCTCAATGCCGTTGGCCAGCTGAATCTGCCAGGCAAACCGCTCGCTTAACGTCAGCTCTGCGATAGGCATGGCAGTGGTAGCCAACAATGACTGCATGGCGTTGTAGCCCTCCAGCGCGGTTTTCTCACTGCCGCCCGGTCCGAAAAGTTTGGGCAGCGCCATATCGTCCACACTGGCGCTGAAGGTATCCCCGTAGGGATTCAGCAAAAAGTCATCGTTCCACTGCGCCACCGGCTTTTGCTCGACCAGATAAATCTTTAACGTATTTGGCCATTGCTTACGTACCGATGCGCGATAAATCCATGGCTGGGCTTCCACCAGCTTGTAAACTTCATTGACGTCCAGCGAGAAAAAACTTCCCGGTTGTGACTTGCGGATCAGCCGCTCCAGCCTGGTTACATCCACATGGCTGAACTCACCGGAAAAATCCACCACCTGTACCGGTGCCCTCTGGGCATCCTGCAGGTAATCCTGAATTTTAATGCCGCCCACAATCAGACCACCAATGACCGCGAGCAGAAATGCCACGCCGGACCAGAATTGAATCTTCTTGTGCTTCGCCTTTGTCATGCAAGCTCCGTTTAGTCTGATGAGAGACTGGTCGCCAGAATTTCCAGCGTCAGTTCATCAAAATTCAAACCGGCCACTTTCGCCGCTTTCGGCACCAGACTTTTTTCAGTCATGCCGGGTACGGTATTCGCTTCAAGCAAGTAGAACGTGCCGTCAGCAGCCTGCATTACGTCAATGCGGCCCCAGCCGCTGCAAGACAATGCATTGAACGCACGAAGCGACAATGCTGCCAGTTCAGCTTCTTTGTCTTCCGACAAACCACCGGGGCATTGATACACGGTTGTATCGTCCTGATACTTGGCCGCGTAATCGTAAAATGTATGGGGGGTAGACATGCGGATCGACGGCAATGCCCTGCCCTGCAAAACAGAGACAGTGAACTCGGGGCCATCGATGTACTGCTCTAACAGGACCTGATTATCATATTGAAAGGCGTCCTGAACGGCAGTTTCTAGTTGTTTAGCGCTTGTCACTCTCGCCATCCCGATACTGGAACCTTCGCGGGCTGGTTTGACCATGACTTCATTCCCCAATTCCATCATTATAGCCCCGCATGATCCAGCTTCAAAGTCACTTTTGTCAGCAATTTGATATTTTGCGGTAGATAAACCAAGACATTGCCAGATTTGTTTGGTATGGATCTTATCCATTGCCAGTGCAGACCCCAGCACGCCACTGCCGGTATAGGGGATTTTCAGGTGCTGTAATGCGCCCTGCATCGCACCGTCTTCGCCACCACGTCCGTGCAACATGATTAACACACGATCAGCTTTTTCATCAACCAATTCAGTAAGTTGACGCTCAGCAGGGTCAAATGCGAAGGCATCTACGCCCTGCCTCAACAGGGCATTCAGTACCGCTTTCCCCGAGTTCAGCGATACTGCACGCTCAGCAGAATCACCACCAAACATTACTGCTACACGACCAAATTTTTGTGGATTTACCTGTTCAGCCATCACTGCCACTCACGTTGAAATTTTTTTAGTTCTAATTCAGATTTTGCCAGTTTTTTAGCAATCTGGCCGATATTACCGGCTCCCTGAGTCATGATCACGTCGTTTTCCTGCATCACACTGGCAAGAATCTCTGCCAGAGAATCCGGTTCACCCACGTAAACAGGTTCCACCTGGCCTCTTAAACGGATGGACCGGCAGAGTGCTTTACTGTCAGCACCTTCAATGGGCTGTTCACTGGCTGCATACACATCCAGCAATAACAGCACATCCACTTGTGAGAGCACTTCAACAAAATCTTCATATAAGTCACGGGTACGTGTGTACCGGTGTGGCTGATACACCATGACCAGCCGCTTATCCGGCCAGTTAGTGCGGGCCGCAGCGATGGTTGCCCTGACTTCAGTCGGATGATGGCCGTAATCATCAACCAGACACACATCACCTTTGCTGGTTGTAAACTCGCCCAGCACTTCAAACCGGCGTCCGATACCGCCAAAGGATTTCAGCGCCGTCACGATAGCGTCGTCACCGACCCCTTCGTCTGTGGCGACAGCAATGGCAGCAAGGGCATTGAGCACATTATGGATGCCGGTGAGATTCAGCGTGACATTCAGTACCGGCTTATCAGGACGGAGCACGTCAAACTGCGCCTGACCGAACCTGAGTTCAATATTTTCTGCGCGCACATCGTTACCTGGCTCAATACCGTAAGTAAGGATGTTGCGGCCAATTTTCGGCCGCAGAGAACGGATCACTTCATCATCACCACACAAAATGGCCTGTCCGTAGAATGGCAGGTTATGCAGAAACTCCAGATAGGTGTCTTTCATTTTGTTGAAATCACCTTCATAGGTACCCATGTGGTCCGGCTCAATATTGGTCACCACGGACACCATAGGCTGAAGATGCAGAAACGACGCATCGCTTTCGTCTGCTTCAGCAATCAGATAGCGGCTCTTACCCAAACGTGCGTTTGTGCCCGCACTGTTAAGCAGACCACCGATAACAAATGTGGGATCCCAGCCGGCTTCGGCAAAAATAGTGGAAATCAGGCTGGTCGTGGTAGTTTTTCCGTGGGTACCCGCAATGGCAATACCATGACGGAAGCGCATAAGTTCAGCCAGCATTTCTGCCCGGCGGATAATAGGAATGCGGTGTTCACGGGCATAGCGGATTTCCGGATTTGACTCGTTGATGGCGCTGGAGACCACCACCACATCAGACGCTGTAACATTGTCTTCATGATGGCCAATAAAGATTTCAGCACCCAGCTCTTCCAGCCGTGCTGTCATCGCACCGGCCTGTATATCTGAGCCGGCGATATCATAGCCTTCGTTCAGTAGTACTTCTGCAATACCGCCCATGCCCGCGCCACCGATACCGATGAAGAAAATGCGCTTCACTTTACGCATCTGCGGGTTTTGGAATGGTTTTTCACCTACCATTACGCTTTGTCTCCTGTCAGCAGGGCACACTGTTCTGCGACCCGCTGTGTTGCATTGGTTATCGCTGCCTGACGGGCTTTTCTGCCAGCGGCCAGACAGGATTGGGGATGACGCAGCCAGTTTTCCAGCACTTTGCCCAGCCCGCTTTGTAATTCTGTTTGCGGTAATAACACCGCAGCCCCGGCCTCTACCAGAGACAGGGCATTCTTTGTCTGATGATCATCAACAGCATGAGGCAGTGGCACAAACACCGCCGGTAAACCCGCCGCTGCCACTTCAGCTACAGTCAGTGCGCCGGCGCGGCAAACGATAAAGTCAGCCCAGTCATAGGCTGCCGCCATATCTTTAATAAATTCACTGACCTGCACATCCACACTGCCACTGGCATAAGCACTTCGAACCGCTTCTGCATTACCTTTCCCGGCCTGGTGACGGATAGTTAACCCATAGAGATTCTTGCATACAGCAGGCACAGCCTCATTGAGCGCTTTAGCGCCCAGGCTGCCGCCAATCACCAGCATACGCAACGGGGAATGGGTTTCTTTTTTCGGCGCGATGGCCACAATATCCCGGCGCACCGGATTACCCACCGTCATGCATTTGCTTCCTGCACTGCCAAACCCGCCTCTGGCATTATCGAAGCCCAGTAAAATGCGCTTTGCCAGTTTACCCAGCATACGGTTCGTCATGCCTGCGGCCGCATTCTGCTCATGCACGATTAAAGGAATTCCCCTTAACCACGCAGCAACACCACCCGGTCCGCTGGCATAACCGCCAAAGCCGATGACCACATCAGGCTTGAGTGAGGAAATCAGTTTTCCGGCTTCTGCCATGCCTTTCATCAGCGCCATAAATCCGCTGGCTCTGGCTGATAACCCTTTACCCCGTAACCCTTTCACGTGGATAAAATGGATGGGGAATCCGTTTTCAGGCACAACCTGCGCTTCCATCCTTTCTGCGGTGCCGAGCCAGTGTATATCCCAGCCGTCGGCTTTAAGCGCATGTGCAACGGCAAGTCCGGGAAACACGTGTCCGCCGGTACCGCCAGCCATGATAAGACAGCGCTTAGTCATTCAACGCCCCCTTTTCTACTTCTTCTAACATGGCTCTGATATCTTCTTTACTCTTTTGTTCCGGTTGTTCACCGTCTTCAGCAGCAGAGGAAACCGGAGCCGGCTTCTTCTTACGTTTATCTTTCCGGCCGATAGCCTGAACACCGTCGACCCGCAATTCAAAATCTATCCGCAGCAACATGGCCACCGACACCATCATCACAATCAGGCTGGTACCGCCATAACTGATAAGTGGCAGTGTTAAGCCTTTCGTAGGCAGAATGCCGGCACTGGCACCAACGTTTACGGCAGTTTGGAAGCTCAGCCAGATCCCGATGCTGTAAGCCAGATATCCTTCAAAAGGCCGTTGCTTAGCCAGTGCGTGATTGCCGATTTTCAGGGCACGGACAACGAGGAAAAGAATGAGTCCCAGTACAATCAGCACACCGGTGAAGCCCAGCTCTTCGGCCAGTATTGCCATGATAAAATCGGAGTGAGCCTGAGTCAGAAACTCCAGCTTCTGATAGCTGTTGCCCAGCCCCTGTCCGAACCAGCTGCCACGGCCATAGGCCATCAACGACTGAGTAAGCTGATAACCGCTGCCAAAGGGATCGGCCCAGGGATCAAGGAAAGACGTGACCCGCCGCATGCGGTATTCTTCAAACACGATCAGGAACACGATGGCCAGTAAGCCAACGAACACAATGGCAAAGAACTGCCAGAGCCGCGCGCCTACCAGAAATAACAATCCCATTGTGGTGGTGAACATTACCACCGCAGTACCGAAATCCGGCTGCAGCAGCAGTAAGCAGGCGAGTACAAAGAACACCACCAGCGGCTTAATAAAGCCTTTAATGTTTTCTGTCACCTCTTCATAACGGCGCACCAGATAACCGGCCAGATAAGTAAAGAAGAACAGTTTGGCAGGTTCCGCCGGTTGTAAGGTCAGCGGCCCTATTACAATCCAGCGGGTACTACCGTTAATAGAACGCCCCATCACCAGTACCGCCAGCAACATCACAATGGCTGCCAGCAATAACCAGGGATTGATCACACGCCAGAAACTCATGGGTACCTGCAGCACCACACCGGCAGACAAGATAGCGACAAGAAGATAAATGCCGTGACGGATGGAAAAATAAAAGGGATTACCGTACAAACGGTCAGCCACAGGCATGGAAGCGGAGGTCACTATCACCAGCCCCAGTGTTGCCAGCGCCAGTGCCACCAGAATCAGACCGGCATCATAAGGTGAAGCGGACTTTGCCGCACCGTGACGCTGAGAAAAAATCTCAGATAATTTTGTGCCTGTTTGCTCAGACGCTGCTGTACTCATTTACCGGATACTCCGTGAACCGCTTCAGCAAAAACCCGTGCCCGGTGAGCATAATTATCAAACATATCGATACTGGCACAAGCCGGAGACAACAGCACCATATCACCGGGCTCAGCTTGTTGGGCTGCCAGCTGAACCGCAGAAGGTAAATCGGGTAAATAATGTGCCCCGGGGATCAGTTCGCTGATTTGTCTGCCATCTTTTCCGATGGTAAGCACCAAATCCACATACTGCAGCAAAGGCTCCCTGAGTACGGACAAATCAGCTCCTTTGCCATCTCCGCCGGCAATTAATATCAGTTTTCCGGTTTTATCCCGGCCCAGCCCTTCGAGAGCCGCCAGCGTAGCGCCGGCATTTGTCGCTTTAGAATCATCAATCCAGCGCACGCCTTGCGTATTGGCGATTTCCACACAGCGGTGAGGGGCTGGTTCAAAGGTCTTTACTCCGTCGCAGGCGATGTCAATACTCACACCGGCAACAAGCGCCATTGCCAGCGCGGCCTGAATATTCAGCACGTTGTGTGTACCTACCAGCTTTACTTCACTCATAGGCAAAACAGCTTTGCCCTGCCAGGTAATCGCCTGATTGACAAAGCCGAAGCCGGTTTTACTTTCACCGGCCTGATAGAGTGTCTTTTCAGCAACGTGAGACTGAGGAATGGTTTCCGGATGTCCCTGCCAGATAACAGCATGGTGACAATGCGCAAAAATACGCTGCTTAGCGTTTGCATATGCTGCCATGGTGCCATGCCGGTCAAGGTGGTCATCACTCACGTTCAGAATCGTGGCGGCGAGTAAATTTAAAGATGATGTGGTTTCAAGCTGGAAGCTGGACAACTCCAGCACCATATAATCAAATCCTTCACCGATGGTGTCCAGTACCGGACGGCCAACATTACCGGCAGCACAGGCCTTCAGTCCGGCCTGATTAAGAATATGTGTAAGCAGAAGCGTTACAGTGGTTTTTCCGTTTGAACCGGTGATGCCGAAAGCCGGCGTGCGCGACAATCGTGCAAACAGCTCGATATCACCAATGACTTCCACACCGGACAGCGCAGCACTTTTCACCGACGGATGGGACGGCGAAATCCCCGGACTGAGCACGAGGGTATCAACATTTTCCCAGTATCCCGGCGGTACTTCACCGGCGGTGACAGGAACAGTGATATTGTCAGGTACTCTGGCGTCCGGTCTGGTATCCCAAACTTTCACCGACGCACCGGTTTCTGTTAAAAAACGCACAACAGACTGACCGGTCATTCCCAGACCGGCCACGACAACATGTTGTGATGCCAGCAATTCGTTCATAAATCAGCGCAGCTTCAGTGTAGCCAGTCCCACCAGCACCAGAATCAGAGAAATGATCCAGAACCGCACAATAACGCGGGGTTCCGGCCAGCCTTTGAGTTCGAAATGATGGTGGATGGGTGCCATGCGGAAAATACGTTTTCCACGTAACTTAAATGAACCGACCTGCAGGATCACCGACACGGTCTCCATCACAAAGACACCGCCCATGATGATGAGCACGATTTCCTGGCGTACCAGGACTGCCAGAATACCCAGCGTGCCGCCGAGAGCCAGTGAACCCACATCGCCCATAAATACCTGAGCCGGATAAGTGTTAAACCATAAAAAGCCCAGTCCGGCGCCCACTATGGCGGTACACACAATAACCAGTTCGCTGGTCAGCGGAATGTGAGGAATGTTCAGATAAGTCGCAAAGTTCACATTACCGGTGACGTAGGCAAAAATGGAGAGCGCCCCGGCAACCAGTATGGTGGGTACAATAGCCAGTCCGTCCAGTCCGTCCGTGAGGTTGACTGCATTCGATGTGCCTACGAGCGCAAAATACACGACCACCAGATAAAACAGACCCAGTTGCGGCATGACTTCTTTGAAAAAAGGCACCAGCAAAGACGTTTCAGCGGCGAGGTTTGCACTGCTGTACAGATAAAACGCCACGCCCAGTGCAATGACTGACTGCCAGAAGTATTTCCAGCGGGCAATTAAGCCTCTGGAGTCTTTACGCACCACTTTACGGTAATCATCAACAAAGCCGATAATGCCGTACCCAATCACCACAGCCAGAGTCACCAGCACATAACGGTTGGTTAAATCTGCCCATAACAACACGCTGACCACAATCGCCGATAAGATAAGCAGTCCGCCCATCGTCGGCGTGCCCGCTTTTGAAAGGTGACTTTGCGGGCCGTCGTCACGTACGGTCTGACCGATTTGCAGACGCTGCAACCAGCGAATCATTTTCGGTCCGATAACAATCGCAATCACCAGTGCCGTCAGGGTACTTAAAATTGCCCTGAGCGTCAGATAGGAAAATACGAAGAATCCCGGTTCAAACTGTTTAAGCCAGTCGGCCAGCCATATCAACATGCAATGCGCTCCCGACGGCGTTCAAACTTTCCCAGGCGGGATACCTCAATGGCCTCCACTACCCGTTCCATCCGCGAGCTGCGCGAACCTTTAACCAGCACGGAGATATCCCGCTGATCGGCCATCAGCACACTGCTCAATGTTTCCATCAGCGCTTCTACACTGGTGAAATGAAATCCCTGCTTACCATAGACAGCGCTGGCGCTCTGGCTCAGTACACCCAGTGTAAAGAGGTAATCAATGCCCTTTTGCTGCGCGTACTCACCTACCTGCTCATGATAAAAGCGGGCTTTTTCACCCAGCTCCGCCATGTCACCCAGGATCAGAACCCGTAAACCGGAGAACGTGGACAGCGTATCAATAGCCGCATTCACCGAAGCCACATTGGCGTTATAAGTATCATCAAGCAACCGGAAATGGTCAGACAGCGCTTTTACATTAAGACGCCCTTTCACCTGCGCCATGTTCAGCAGTCCGGTACGTACGTCTTCCAGGGTCGCTCCCACCTGCATGGCCAGCGCGGCCGCTACGAGTGCGTTACCCACGTTATGAATACCGGGGATGCGTAACTGGATGCCGGTTTGCCCCTGCGGGGTGACCATGTTGAATTCAGCACAGCCGTCGAGTCCGACGGTGATGTCTTCTGCTGTAAAATCCGACTGATTTTGTTGTTGGGGTGAGAAAGTAAGTACGTTGTTGTACTTCAGTTTGCCCAACCAGAACTCTGCAAACTGACTGTCAGCATTGACGATAGCCACGCCCTGTTCGTTCAGCCCTTTAAAAATTTCGCTTTTTGCACGGGCAACACCTAACAGACTGCCAAATCCTTCCAGATGAGAAGCGGCGGCATTCACGATAGTCGCCACATCCGGCTTCACCAGTTCGGTGGTGTACGCAATTTCCCCCAGGTGATTAGCACCCAGTTCCATTACCGCGTAATCATGGCCTTCTTCCAGACGTAATAATGTCAGCGGCACACCGATGTCATTATTGAAGTTACCCGCTGTTGCCAGCACATTGCCGCGGCGCGCCAGAATTGCCGCTGTCATCTCTTTTACGGTGGTTTTGCCGCTGCTGCCTGTCACGGCAATAGTTTTTGGTGCGACCTGCGCTTTTACCGCAGCACCCAGTAAACCCAGAGCAAGTTTCGTGTCTTCAACCTGAATGACAGGCAAAACAGTATTCACCGCTTCGCTGGCGATTATTGCACTGGCACCGGCCTGCTCCGCCGAAGCAATAAAACGGTGACCATTAAAATTTTCGCCGCTTAAGGCAATGTACACATCACCTTCTTTCAGCGTACGGGTATCTGTACTTACCCCGTTTACGTCCCGGTCTTCCCCTGTAAGGGTGCCTTTCACTTTACCGGCAATCCAGGACAGCGTGGTCAGAATCATTAGCTGTACTCCCTTTGCAGCCGCGCTACCACGGCCCGCTCGTTATAATTTTTCTTTTGCTCACCGATGATCTGATAATCTTCATGGCCTTTACCCGCCACGAGGATCAAATCCTCCGGTGCTGCCTTTTCCAGGCAGTGGCGAATGGCCTTTTCTCTGTCCGGCTCATCCACCGCACGTTGTGGCTGTGTCAGTCCTTCACGGATATCACGGGCGATATCTTCCGGCGCTTCTGAACGGCTGTTATCGGTAGTGATGACAAGATGATCGGCTACAGCCTCAGCGGCCTGTCCCATAAGAGGACGCTTGCCTTTATCACGGTCGCCGCCACATCCGAAAACACACCACACATCCCCCGGGGTATGCGCTCTTGTGCTTAGTAACGCCTTTTCCAGCGCATCCGGAGTATGGGCATAGTCCACAATGACATTCGCATGCGCGGTAAAAGGAAATACTTCCATTCTTCCGGCTACCGGAGAAACCTGTGGTAACAACGCCACCACTTCTTCAAAACGAAGCCCCTGCACCAGCATCACTGAAATCACAGCCAGCAGGTTGTGCACGTTGAACGCTCCCAGAAGCGGCACCTGAATATTCCGGCTTCCCCAGCTTGATACCAGTCTGAACTGACACCCGTCCGGATGATATTTCACATTTGTGGCCAAACAATGGCGATCTTCTGACTTTTGCACTGCCAATTCCGACATGCCGTACCACACAGTGGTAACACCGGAGGGCTTGTCGGTATGCCAGCGGTCGCTTTCAGGATCATCGGCATTCAGTACTACCGTACTGACGCCCGGCAGTTGCATGGCCAGACGCTTGGCCGCACCGTAATCTTCCATGGTGCCGTGATAGTCAAGATGGTCTCTCGACAGGTTGGTAAACACCACAATATCCGTTTTGATTTGACTGAGCCTTCCCTGCACCAGGGCATGAGAAGACGCTTCAAATGCCACTTGCCGCGCGTTTTGTTGCACAAACTCTGCCAACAAATACTGCATGCGGATAGCGTCAGGGGTGGTATTGCCGGCAGGTGTGGGTTCCCACTCTGTATCTGCACCCTGAAACAGGCCTGCACCCAGCGTCCCTACTGCTGCACAGCGTGTTCCGCCGGCGGTAGTGAGTTGGGATAACATTTGCACGACGGAGGTTTTTCCGTTGGTACCGGTGACAGCAACAGATTGCATTTTGGTGGCGGGATAGTCGTAAAACGCCCCTGCCAGTGATGACAGGATGTCTGTTAATTCATACAGATGAACAATAATCGTGGTGCCACGCATTTCCATGCGGCCGTGTTCCCGCACCTTTTCGGTTTGCGCAAGTATGGCTTTGGCACCGAGACTGATGGCCTGCGGAATGAATTCCCGGCCATCCATGCTGTGTCCTTTTACTGCCACAAAGGCCAGTTTCGGAGTAACCCGACGGCTATCCAGCGTCAGCCCCTGAATGCGGACGTCCGGCGCTGTAATACCAAACTTTGCCAGCAACACGCTTAAACTTTGTTCAAATGCATTAACTACCATTGCGCCCTCCGTTCAGCCACTTCGTAGACGTGACCTGTTTGTCGTCCGGGGCAATATTCAGCAGTTGCAGGGCACCGCCCATAATTTCAGAAAACACCGGCGCCGCTGTATCACCGGCATGGTACAGATCGCCACCGGGTTCATTGATCAGTACAACCGTAACGATTTGCGGGTCAGACAAAGGCGCTACACCGGCGAAAATATTCACGTACTCATCGCCATAACCACCGGCGACGGCTTTACGGCTGGTACCGGTTTTCCCGCCCACGCGATAACCCGGCACAGCGGCTTTCGTGGCTGTACCGCCACGCTGCACAACGCTCTCCATCATTTCAAGCACGGCACGGGCATTCTTTTCAGACACCACCCGCTGAGGTTCCGGTTTATAACCGGTAGACTGAGGCTGCTTAACAATATTCAGCGGCATGCTGACACCGCCGTTAGCCAGAGTGGCGTACATCCGTGCAAGTTGTGCGGTAGTCACAGATATACCGTAACCAAAAGACAAGGTAGCCAGTTCGAAATCAGACCAACGGCTGCGCTCATGGAAAAGACCGTTACTTTCACCCGGCATGTTGGTACCGGTATCACTCATCAGTCCCATGTTGTAATAGGTATCGAGCAAAAATGGTTTCGGTACACCCAGTGCCAGCCGGGAGGTCCCCATATTTGACGAATGCTGAATAATTTCTTCTAAGGTGAGCTTGCCGTAGTTACGGGCATCTTTTACCAGACTGCCGCCCAGACGCATCCAGCCGGGGTTGGTATTTACAATATCACCCACTTTTACACTGCCGAATTCCAGCGCAGACAGCACAGCCAGCGGCTTCAGCGATGAACCGGGTTCAAAAGCATCGGTCAGCACACGGTTACGCATCCGGTGCGGAGACACATCGCTGCGATCGTTGGGGTTAAAAGAAGGGGCGTTGACCATGGCCAGCACATCACCGGTGTGGGCATCGAGCACAATAGCGGAAGCAGAAGCAGCCTGGTAGTAAAGCATCGCTTCTTTGATTTCACGGTAGGCCAGCGCCTGAATCCGCTGATCGATTGTCAGTTTCAGATTCCCCGCTTCCTCTCCGTCAGTGGATTTCAGAATTTCCACCTGACGACCTTTAGCGTCACGACGAATAACCTTTGAACCCGGTGTGCCGGTTAACCAGTCATCATAAAGCCGTTCCAGACCTTCCAGACCGGAGTCGTCCACATCGGTGATACCAATCAGTTGCGCTGTCACTTCGCCATTAGGATAGTAACGACGGCTTTCACGGCGCAGATAGATACCGGGGATATCCAGTTTGGCAACATAATCCGCCATTGCCGGAGACACCTGACGTTGCAGATAAACAAACCGGCGTTTGGGATTTTGTACTTTGCTGCGTAAGTCCTCTACATCGCGGCCCAGGACATCGGCAAGCGCTTCCCAGCGTTCAAACTGCTCCAGTCCGCCCTGTTCGTGGATAATTTTCGGGTCGGCATAAATAGCACGCACCGGCACACTGACAGCCAGTTCTACGCCATTGCGATCGGTAATGATACCGCGGTATGCCGGCATATCTTTGGTACGCATAGTACGGTTATCGCCCTGAGCAATCAGGTTATCCGGAGCAATGACCTGAATGTAGGCGGCGCGGACGCCAAGCGCGGCGAACACCAGCATGACAATGGCAATGACCAGTACAAAGCGCCATTGCACCGGTGACGGGGTCACATTCTGTCTGGCACCACGTTTCACTTTTTTGGCAGGGAGTGCAAATATGCTCATTTCAGTCTTACCACCACTTCCTGATCGGCGGTTGGCCGGTACATATCTAATTGCTTTTCCACTTCGTTTTCAATGCGGTTGTGTTCTGTCAGTGCCCGTTGTTCCAGCACTAAATTTCGCCACTCCACATCGAGATCATCTTTCTGCTGCATGAGTGTTTCCATGGCGATATTTTGCTGACGGTTCAGGTGACTGCCGAGCACCACAGCCATAGCACTGGTTACAACCATTAAATACAACAAAACCCGCAACTTGTTGCGGGTCAAATCTGAGACCAGAATCAGTATTAAACTGAAGTTTGTCGGAGACGTCGTCCGTGAATTCTGCCGGTCCGTCATAGTTTTTCGGCCACCCGTAATACAGAACTCCGGGAGCGCACATTCTGTGCAATCTCCTCTTTGGTCGGTTTAATCGCTTTGCTCAGCGCCCTGAGAACTTTGTCAGCATCGATCTCAGCTTGTGTTACCGGTAAGTTGGCCGGTACTACTTTGCCGCGACTCTGATCTTTAATGAAACGTTTAACCAGACGATCTTCCAGAGAATGGAAAGAAATCACAGCCAGACGGCCATCTTTCGCCAGTACATCCACAGCCGCTTTTAACCCCACCCGCAGTTGTTCCAGCTCCGCATTAATGTAAATGCGGATCCCCTGGAAAGCGCGTGTAGCAGGATGCTTGAATTTGTCTTTTACCGGTACCGCTTTATCAATAAGCTCAGCCAGTTGAGCGGTACGTGTGAGAGGCGTTGTTTGTCGGGTTTCCACGATGGCGTGGGCGATACGTTTGCCAAACTTCTCTTCGCCGAATTCTTTTATTACCTGGGTGATATCCTGCTCATCAGCTTCTGCCAGCCACTGGGCAGCACTCTGGCCACGGCTGGTGTCCATGCGCATATCCAGCGGACCATCTTTCATAAAGCTGAAACCACGCTCAGCATCATCGAGCTGCGGAGAAGAGACACCGAGATCCATCAGCACACCGTCGATCTTGCCCGTCAGAGACATTTCGCTGATAACACGGGCCATCTCGCCAAAGGGTTCATGAACAATGGTAAAGCGTTGGTCATCTGCGAAACGCTGTGCAGCTTCAATCGCCTGAGGATCACGGTCAAACGCGATCAGACGGCCTTCAGCACCAAGGTTTTCGAGGATTTTGCCGGAATGTCCGCCGCGACCGAATGTGGCATCAATATAAATGCCGTCCGGTTTAATCGCCAGTGCGTCAATACATTCATTAAGCAACACCGAAACATGACTGAATGGGGTGTTGCTCATAGTGAAAATTCCTGCAGGCGGTCAGTAAGCTCAAAAGCACCATCACGCTCGGTTTCCATGTCTGCATCAATTTGTTTAGCCCAAATATCAGCATCCCATATTTCAAATTTGTTAAGCTGTCCGACGAGCATGACTTCTTTGGAGAGTTTGGCGTGTTGGCGCAAAGGCGCGGATAAGAGAAAACGGCCGCTCTTGTCCATGTCACCTTCGGTGGCATAACCAAGTAGCAGCCGCTGCATCCGGCGTTCAGCCGGAACCATACTGGAGAACTTACTCAGTTTGAGTTCGATCTCCTCCCATTCGGGAAGTGGGTAAAGTAGCAAACAGCTTTGCTGTGTATCGATTGTGCAGACCAGTTGTCCGTTACAATCATCCAGAAGTGACTGGCGGTATTTTGTTGGTATAGCCAGTCTACCTTTGGGATCCAGATTGATTGCATTAGCGCCGCGGAACATTCCCCTAGCCTTTTATATTTTTGTGCTCTTGTTGTTCTTGTTTTCTGAGTACCAATCTGCAATTCGTTGATGACTCGATCCACAATTCGCCACATTTACCCACTTGCTAGACAGTTTGGTCTCTACTTTCCCCACTGTCAAGGAAAAACACGGCTAAAACCCACGTAAACACTGGGCTGCAGCCTGTTTTTATATACAGTTGTTTATGTAAAGCCCATGAAAAGATTAAAAAAGAATCAGAATGGATACGTGAAAAGTTTTTTAAAAAATTTACCGGCAACGAAAAAAGCCCCGCAGGACGGGGGCTTGAAAGCGATCAAAAGGCAGGATTTAGATCGGTTTTTCCGGTGACCAGCCCCGTAATACGGTGGCTTTATTGTAGAATTGACGTTGCTGTTCACTGAGTGAGTGTTGCCAGTCCACTCTGTCTGAGCCGGCAGCGCCCTCTCCCGTATTCCCGCCGGTTTCATAACGGCTGGTTTGTTCCTTCGACGGATCCCCCCAGTTGTGCCAGCCGGCCGGATGGATATGCCCGTCCAGTTGACTGTTCAGCACAGCCGTTGCAGCAAACTGCCGCCAGGGCCGTCCCAGATACACATTTTCAACACCCTCAGGGGCAGTAAAGTGGCTGTTATCAAACACCAGTCCGAAAGGCTGTTCCTGTGGTGTGGACGCAGCGGTCACGTACGTATTGCTTATCAGCGAGCGTATTTCACAACCGCTGAATAATGCCGTTCCTTCACCAAAGATAAAATCCACTGAGCCGCTTATCATACTGTTTTCAAAGTAGCTTCTGTGGCCCTCACCGGCGACATAAAGGGTATCCTGGTAGCCTTCAATACTGACATTATAAAACGCCGCCCTGTCAGACTCTACATGCAAAGCAACGGCTTGCCCCACCGGCCCGGCAGTGTTACGGATAGTCAGGTTGGCAGCGGTAAAATCGTTGCCGGCCACGCGTACCGTGTAGGTATGAAAGGTGCTGTTTCTGCCTTTCGCCAGTTTATCAAAATGGTCATCCATAGTGATAATCGTGCCTTCCCTGCTTTCTCCTACCATTTTGATGCGGGTGTTCCAGGCAAATACGTTGACCTTCTCTTTATAAACCCCGTTCTTAATAAACACGGTGACGTCTGTCCAGGGAAAGGCTTTGGCAGCGTAGATGGCATCCTGAACGGAGGTATAATCACCGGAACCGTCAGCGGCAACGGTCAGTCTCGTTTCATAAGACTGTGCAGACGCAGAAATGCTGATAACAAATAAGATAAGACTGATAAATCGCATGATAGCTCCTTTAATAACAAAAGCAGGCAACCTCAGATTGCCTGCTTTTCAACACTGTGCCGGTGGCGGTTAAAAGGTATAACGTGCACCCAAGAAATACTGTGAACCTGTGTGGCTGTATTCCCGGGTCAGATCCATATCACCGTCACCGGTACCGTAAATCCGTTCAACCTCATCGGTAAGGTTAATAATTTCCAGCGTGACAGTGAGTTGCTCATTAATGTTGTAAAAGGCCGAAGCATCAACATGAGTCGGGCCATACTTCATTTCCTGCGCATGCCCGTTTCCGCCCGGCTCATTAAGCAGATAATCATCCCGCTTGTTCATTGAGAAGCGTGCGCCATACTGGTCGGTTTCGTAGTACAGAGTGAAATTGTAGGAATTGGGCGACAGACCTGTGGAATCTTCTGCCAGCACCCGCGTGTAGTTTGCCACCACACCGAAGTTCGACATCCAGCCGTCCAGGAATGTGAAAGGCTGCTGATACATTACCTCATAGCCTTTCACGGTAAAGCCATCATTATTATTAACCGGAATGCTATGGGTATAAATTTGCGTTGCCGGATCACCAATTGGCGCCGTTGCCTGATATTGGGGATTGTTATAAATCACCGGCCAGAATTCTTCATCGACCAGTTTTTCCACCTGTTCAGTTTCCAGTGATGTAACGATGTCCTTATTGAATAACGTTACCGCAAATACCGCTTCCTCGTCGAAATACCATTCAAAAGCCAGATCAACATCGTTGGACTCGTATGGATTCAACCCCGGATTACCCAGATTACTCACCGTAAAGGTTGTAAAACCAAAGTTCGGGGCAGCGATGTTCAATGAACCCAGGCTTGGGCGTGTCATACTTCTGGCGTAAGAGAGACGGGTGACAATATCGTCCGTGACTTCTAATGCCAGGTTCATGGATGGCAGGAAATTATTGTAATCCCGTTCAACACTTACCGGACTGCCACTGACCAGCGCCTCTGAAGTCACCTTTGTATTCACATAACGGACACCCGCATTGGCTCTCAGCAGCATATTGCCCACATCGAAGTCGGTGTTAAGCTCAGCATAGACGGCTTTGGTTTCTTCTGTTACTACCCAGCTGGCGTCCAGGTCCTGTGTGTAGTTATGGGTGAGAATGCCATCAGCTTCCAGGGCGTCAAAATCAGCGACAAGAAACGGAACCAGAGTCGCACCGTCCAGACCGGCACCGAAATCATCATAGGGAAATGCTGTGGCATACTCAGACGGGTCGAAAGCGGTAAATTCTCCGTTACCCTGACGGTAATCTACTTCCCGGTTGTTAAAGGCCACACCGGTTTTGATATCAAACTGATCTGCCAGCCAGGTCAAATCAATTTTCGTGGTGTAGTTTGTTTTCTTAACCCGGTGATTTCTGTTAGCGGCATTTACCGCATCAACAAAGTTATCCGGGTCGGTGGTATCGTAGTCGCCATAATCCACTGTGGCTGCATCGCCGCTGCTGTAATCATACGCATAGTAGTGAGGGACTGAACGGTAGTAATAGCGGATCTCTTCCCTGTCTGCGTCGTTTTTGGCATAACCCGTCATCAAATCAAGAGACAGAAAATCATTGATTTGAATATCCCCGGACAAGACAACCTGATCAAATGTCGAGTCCGAAACCTGATAGCGGCTCTCATACCAGGAGGTCACGTTATCGAAGCTGGCAGCTTCCAGAATACGGCCGGTGTCATCGATGGTAAAAGACAGCGGCGTCTGCCCCTGAAAGTTGCCCGGCGCCCCGCGATCAATAAACCACTCCATAGAGTTATAATTACGGCGGTTGTTTTCCAGCTCTGAATGCAAAATATCCAGGGTAAATAACATGTCGTCTGAAGGTTTGACCTGGAATGAACCGGTTACGCCCAGGCGCTTCTGATCGTTACCGAAAAAATCAGCGCGGGGCAACCGGGGTACCCACAAACAGGAAATCGCCTCTTCGGCACCGCAATAATTCTCAGGTGTGCCGTTGATTTCTGTCAGTTGAGACGTATCGCCCCAGGTGCCGTCACCAATCTGATAAGTTGGCTGCCAGCGGACGCTGCCGAATCCTTCCTGACGGATGGTACGATCTGACAGGGCAACAGAAAACAGCGCCCCCACAGTATCGTCTAAAAACGTGTTACTGATAAGGAATGCCATTCTGGGGTCCACTTCTTCAGTCAGGTCGTTATAGCCCCCTTTAACTGAAACTGTCGAAGCAAACCCCTGGTAATCGAAGGGCCGCGCAGAGTACATATCCACAGTACCGGCAATCCCGCCTTCCTCTATGGATGCAGTCTGTGTTTTTTGTATATCTATCCGGTTAAATAACTCTGAGGCAAATACGTGAAAATCGAAAGCACGACTATTGTTCACAGTCACACCGCCGGAGTCGAGTCCGTCACTGCCTGCCGGCACTTCCATGCCATTTAGGGTAGTTCGGGTGAAGCCGGGACTAAAGCCCCTCAGTGTAATGTTGCGCCCTTCTCCGCCTTCACGGGAAATAGCGACACCGGGTACACGCTGGATGGCTTCAGCAACGTTCAAATCAGGGAACTTACCGATATCCTCGGCCATAATGGATTCACGTACGTTTGATGCGTCACGCTTGGCATCGAGCGCCTTAATCAATGCGCCGCGAAAGCCTTTCACTGCTATCACTTCGACTTCTTTATCTGCCTGATCAGCGTCTGTCTGCTCCTGTGCAGCAAGAGGTAATGATACGGCTGTCAGGCTCAGGGCCATCAGAATGCTTCGGGAGATGCTGTTTTGTCGGAATGTGTGGTGTATTTTCATGTGTTGTCCTTTCCGGTTGACCAATGTTCAGGGTCCGGCATTCCACTACTCATCCATGCTCTCCCTGATTTTTCACATTTATATAACAAAGCAACACATAATGCCACCGGTAGCATTAATTGTTTTGCATTTATTTAACACAAATCATGAAAAAACATTCTTTAACGAACTGAAAAACGGGAATTATTATAAATTATCTTAAAGGTGTGTTTATTATTATTTGAACAATAGACACTTCACTGCCACCGATAGCACTAAAATTTACATCTGATTAAACAAAAAAACCGGAACGCTACACGCCCCGGTTTAAGCAGTTAAAAAATGATTAATAGATCAGAATCTCCAGCTGGCCGATGCCGTTATAGTATCGGTAACGGAATCTCCGGTAGACAGATCTGTCCCGGCTCCCAGGCTGACAGCTAATGCGTCGCTAAACCAGTAGTTAACTGAAAGACCGGCGAAGTCATAGTTCCTGTACCCTAAATCCCGGTGGGTATAATCCAGTTCCAGGCTCAGTTGCGGACTGAAGAAATACTGGGCCCCCGCTTCAATCAAATCATTGCTGTCGATATACCATGCCAGATCGAAATCCCAACCTGCCCCGTCAGTAATATCTGTATAACGGGTGTAGAGCCCCCCGGTAAAGTCAGTTTCGGTGTTCGTCACACCCTGAAGCTGGATCACGCCGTTCACGTCAACAGGCACATAGACCCGGCCTTCAGCATGGTCATATGTCAGCGACACACCCGCCTGCCATTTATCATTAATAAAGTAACCGGCTTGCGTTACCAGCTGGCTGACTTCGGAAGAATAACCACGTGACTTATCGTAATTTAAGTCAGCAGAGAATACCCAGTCACCGGTGTAATAATCACCGCCAATACTGTACAAATGGAACGCATCTGTATTTGCATATCCGGCTCTGACAGTATTAATACGCTGCAAATAAGGCGCTATCTGCAAGGGGTCACTACGGGTGTCAATATTATCCAGATAGCGGGAATACTGCATACCGAAGATATCGCCACCATACAGGTTGGTATCCGCATAACCGGCTGAGATTTCATTTTGCGCAGCCATCGCGGAAAACGGAAGCGCCAGGGTGGCGATGATTAGAGAAGAAAATTTGAATTGCATGACGAATCCTTATCGTTGTTTACCTCATAACCGGCGCTCAGTATAGAGATTAAAACTGAACGCCGGATGAACCGTTCCTTAAGCCTGCGCTTCCTGATTCTGGCGTCCCATAGCAAGCACAAGTTCAACTCCGTTGATTTTGTCCTCACTGTGGTGGTTCACATACAACAACGTGCTTTCCTTGCCTGCGGCGATAATGCCAAGCAGTGCCAGTACTTTCAGACGGTTAATTTCATCCAGGCCGTTACATGGCTCATCAAGAATTAACAGTGTGGGATGCTTCACCATCGCCCGCAGAATAAGTAAAAGCCGTTGATCACCGAAAGACAAAGACTGGAAAGGTTCATTAGCTCTGTGTGCCATACCAGCCAGTGCGAGCCATTCACGGGCCAGTTGTTTTTGTCTGATATCGGGTTGTTCGTATAAACCGATACTGTCGTAAAAGCCGGACAATACCACATGTAATACACTGCAATTGACACGGTACTGAAGATGGAAACTGTTAGACACTAACCCGATATGTTGCTTGATATCCCAGATGCTTTCACCACTGCCCCGCTTGTAGCCAAAAACTGTCAGTTCATTGGTGTAACAGTGCGGATCGTCACCGGTAATCATATTTAGCAGACAGGTTTTACCTGAACCGTTAGGGCCTGTAACCTGCCAGTGCTCACCGCGGTTAATCTGCCAGTTCAGACCCGAGAAAATAATACGGTTGTCATAGCTTACTTTACCGTTAACCAGCTTCACCAGCACATTATCACCTTCTGCCATTTGCGGCGAATACCGTGTTTCGTCTTTCTCCGGTAAGGTAATAGACGTATTCTCCATGTGCAGCAATTGTTTAAGGTGAGCTAAATCGCTTTGCTCAACTCCGCCGCCGCCTGACTGCCAGGACAACTGCCCTTTCTGCATCAGCCAGAGTTGTCTGACGAAAGGCGGGATCTCGCTGAGCCTGTTCAGCGCCATCACGATGGTGCAGCGGTGTTGAATACTTTGCAGGTGCTCCTGCAAAAACTCACAGGATGCAGTATCGAGTCCATCCATAGGTTCATCAAGCACCAGCACATCAGGTGAAGCTAACAGGGTGCGAACCAGCAGCACTTTCCGGGTTTCACCGGTAGATAACCCCAAAAAGGCGTTATCAAGAAAATGGGTCATCCGCAGGCCGTTCGTCAGCAGAGCGAATGCTTCCCCGCAATCAGCCATATTGATCTGGCGTAAAATAACTTCCCTGGCTGTGCTGGGCACAGGAATGACATCAAGAATGTCTGCGTCATCCTTTTTCTTTTCCTGAGCAATTAATGCCTGCTGCTGTGCAGTACTGACCCACCCTGTCTTACAGGTCAGGCGTCTTTCACCACTGAACACTTCACCCTCTCCGGCCAGAATGGCCGCCAGCGCCGATTTACCACTGCCGTTTTTCCCAGTTATGGCAAGATGCCGGCCTTCAGTCAGTGACGCATTTACCGGGCCAAAGGTAAAACCCGGTGCCAGTGACACCGCACAGTGTTGTAATTCAATCATGATCCCTCCTCAGGCGTCTGATGGTAATCAAACACCCCGGATAAAAAAAGAATAGTGCGACAGTGCATTGTTTTATTGCGTTTTTCCGGCACTCTGGAATAATGCGCTGTCCCGGCAACATGGTCGTTCTGACACACTCTGTTTGTTGCCTGAAAGACATCAAAATCATTGTAACAATGTGATGGCCAACCCGGAATTTGCTGGTTGTTGTGCACGTAGTGTGGAGCAAGAATAGTAATGAATCCCTGTATACAATGTGGTGCCTGCTGCGCCACGTTTCGTGTATCGTTTTACTGGGCAGAATCTGACCCGTTTACCGGTGGTAGCGTACCGCCGGAACTGACTGAAAAGATCTCCCCTTCCCTGGTCGCAATGAAGGGCACAAACCAACCTTCTCCCCGGTGTGTGGCCCTGGAAGGTGACATCGGCGGCAATATCGGCTGCTCTATTTATGAAAAACGCTCGTCCACCTGCAGAGAGTTTGATTACGGCACCGCAGACTGTATGAAAGCCAGGATGAAACACGGTATCACCGGCGATATTATCCCCTTTGTGGCGGCCTGAGAATTCACACCGCAAAACAGACACAAAAAAGCGGGCAATGCCCGCTTTTTAATTTTCTGAAACAATCATTTATGCATTTTCAGCTGGCTGTGCGGCCGCCTGTGCTGCTTCACCGGTGATTTGCATGCTGGCAATCGGATTCGCCGTGTCGTTAGACAGTTCAACCAGACGGTTCAGCTGACCCAGAGACATCATAACCGCATACAGTGCACCCAGGAAACCTTGCTTATGCAGTTCCAGCACTTTCTCTTCCGGCAGTTCCATCAGACGTTTTTCGTTGATGCTATACATACCGGTCACATTGCGCTGCTGACCATCTTTGTAAGTCAGACGAATTTGAATGGCGTCCAGTAATTCCAGCTCAACCACTTTCTGAATGAAGCGTTGAGTCAGCATTTCGCTGTTTGCCAGGTCACCTAAGAACTTCTGACGGTTATCAAGAAACTCAGACGGAGAACCGTCTTCTTTAAATAACGGCTGACCTTCTTCTTTACCTACCAGCTCACTTTCTTCATCAATGTAAACGCCCAGCTTTTCACCTTCAGGACGAACATCGAAAGGATAGCGCAGAATGTTCATTGGTACGTGCGGGCCTTTCCACTTGTCTGTCGCCAGGAAAAGATTCTGATTTTGTTCCATACCCAGCATGGCAACAGTGTGGTAACGGTCGCTGTTAGGATCCTGGATAAATACGATTGGCATAGTAGACGCCAGTTGCGCGTATTCACGGATAGACGCTGCAGATAAGTGTGTATTTTTCGCGAAAGCAAACGCGTTGTTCACCGCTATTTTTACATCTTTATGTTTTTCTTTATTCAGCGGGGTGTAGTTAATCGCCATAATTCTGTTCTCATTACGTTTATTGGTGGTAATCAACAAATGGAATTCGCCAGGGGAATTGCCCTATTGGTGAAAGCCTGCAGTCCCTGCGTACGCGACCACTAACAACTCTGGTCAATGGACTCACCAAACACAGATTAGGAGAGGATTACCACGAAGATTATTCTTGTAGCCTGCCACCGCATTCAATTGCCGGTAACAGGTCGACAGGCAGTATCCCGTATTTAAAGCGGGAAGTCACGCCCTGAAAACCATATCAAAATTTAAACTTTTATTACAAGCTTCTTTCGTTGACGTAACAACCCCGGATAAGCATTTCATTTTACCTGTTATTTCAGTGCATTTAGCTGGCGCAACGGGTGTGACGATTGTAGGTAAATTAAATATTTCGTAGGCTACGTTAGCACGATTGCTTAAGTTACCCGTTGCCGGAACGCTTGCAATTCACGAACACACACAACACAGATAATAATGAACGAAGGAAAATCCATGGGACGTTTAACTAAAAAGCCATTGTCGCTTCTCATACCGGCACTGTTACTGACCGGCAGCTATGCTGCACATGCAGAAACCATTCCCCCGGTTTCTGCAGAAGCTGAGGCTATCGCACAGGAAACTATCATTGTGGATGGTCACATTGATGTTCCTTACCGCGTACACGCAAAATGGGAAGACGTGAGCGTTGCGACAGAAGGCGGCGACTTTGATTACCCCCGCGCGAAGAAAGGTGGCCTGACAGCGCCGTTTATGTCTATTTATGTACCGGCCAGCCTGGATAATTCTGACGAGTCTACGGCAGTTGCCCACCAGCTTATCGACCTGGTTGAGGCTATGGTTTACCGTTCACCGGAGAAGTTTGCCATCGCAAAATCCGTGGCGGATGTAAAAGCCCAGTTTAAGAAAGGACTCATTTCTTTGCCTATGGGCATGGAAAACGGTTCACCGGTTCAGGGAAGCATGGAAAATCTGAAAACGTTTTATGAGCGCGGTATCCGCTACATTACGCTGGCTCACTCGCTGTCAAACCATATTGCTGACTCATCCTATGACCTGCGCCGTCAATGGCATGGTCTGAGCCCGTTCGGTAAAGAACTGGTGGCCGAAATGAATAACTTAGGGATCATGGTGGATATTTCTCATGTCTCCGATGACGCCTTCTATCAGGCAATTGAAATCAGCAAGGTACCGGTTATCGCTTCACACTCTTCCCTGCGTAAATACACGCCGGGATTTGAGCGTAATATGAACGACGACATGGTGAAAAAGCTGGGTGAAAACGGCGGCGTCATCATGATTAACTTTGGTTCCAGCTTTGTTTCAAAAGAAACCCAGGACTGGCGAAATAATCTGACTAAGCAGAAAAACAAACTTATCAAAGAAATGGGTGAAGACAGTGCAGAAGTCGCTGCCTTTGATGAAAAGTACCGCAAGGAAAACCCCTATCCGTATTCTACGCTGAGTCAGGTGCTGGACCACATTGACCATGTCGTAGAATTGATTGGTATTGACCATGTGGGTATCGGCTCAGATTTTGATGGTGTGGGTGATTCTCTGCCAACCGGCCTGAAAGATGTTTCCACCTACCCGAATCTGGTTCAGGGTATGCTGGATCGTGGCTACAGCCGTGCAGATATCGAAAAAGTACTTAGCGGCAACCTGCTTCGGGTATGGTCTGAAGTCGAAAAATACGCTGCAGCACACTAAGTTCTGATTGCAACTCATCACAGTGCCACGTTCTGTGGCACTGGTTTGTTTTCCGCCATTTCAGGCCTGATATGCCATCACCACACTGGCCGTTTATTAAAGCAAAAATCACGACTCTGACAGGCGGCTGTCTGCAGTAAACTGCACTGCCACAGCCAGACCATTTCTCACCGCTTTAACTTCGAATCGCCCGGCGGCATGATGTAAGGTGAGTCCTTCTGCCACGTCATCGCTCAGGTGCTTTCTGATAAAGGCATCCAGTGTGATGTTTTTTGTTTCTCCCAGGTCCAGACCATATGCATGACTTATCTCATGGACTCTTGCCGCGCCTTTCAGCACTAACTCTCCGGATTTAAAAGCTGACGGTTCCAACTGCGATATGTGGGAGAAAATACAATCGATGAAGGGCCGTAGTCCCGGGCGGATAAGTATAAAAATATGGTCCCCCGGCAGTAACAACGTTGAGCCCCTCGGCGGAAAAACCGCATCACCACGGGTTATCATTGCCACCACCGCACCTTCAGGCAGTGCCAGTTCAGCCAGCGTCCGGTTAACAGCTTTGGCGGAGTCTCCCAGCGTGTACTGAACAATATCAGCGTTAACTTCACCCAGGGCACTGATTTCCAGGGTAGCAGCCGGTGTTACCGGCGCCTTTTCAATCAGCTTCAGTTTCTTCGCCATCCACGGCAATGTTGAACCCTGTAAGGTAGCCGAAATCAATACAACGAAGAACACCACATTGAAAATGAGATAGGCCTGGGGAATTTCAAACAATAGCGGAAAAATAGCCAGAATAATCGGCACCGATCCGCGAAGCCCCACCCATGATACCAACCCGATTTCCCGCTTATTGAAGCCGGCAAAGGCCAGAAACGGAGCAACAGCCAGCGGACGGGCGACGAAAATAAGAACAGCTGCAATGAGCAACCCTTCCAGCCAGACCTTGAGGAGCGATGCCGGATTCACAAGCAGTCCAAGCATTACAAACATGCCGATTTGGCTTAGCCAGGCCAGACCGTCGTGAAACATAAAGGTAGCCCGTTTCAGTACAAACCGGCTGTTACCGATAAAGACCCCGGCGATGAACGTTGCCAGAAAGCCACTCCCGCCCAGACTGGCAGATATGCCAAACGTCAGAAAGCCGCATATTGCGACAAGGACAGGATACAGCCCTGCCGCACTCAGTGTGATACGGTTGATGAGTTTTACTGCAGCCCAGCCGACGCCAAGCCCGACGACGGTACCAATGCCCATTTGCTGAATAAACAGCTGCGCCAGATCCCATCCCGGCTTCATCTGACTGGTGAGCAGCTCCAGTATGCCCACAGTAAGGAAAATCGCCATGGGATCGTTCGAAGCACTTTCAATTTCCAGTGTGGCTTTCAGGCGCGGACTGATATGCACACCGGCGTTCCGCAAAATAGAGAATACTGCGGCAGCATCGGTAGAACCGACGATAGCCCCGATGAGTAATCCCACCATAGATGGTACACCCAGAATAAAGGCTGCTGCATAACCTGTTATTCCGGCCGTAATGGCTACGCCGAATGTCGCCAGAAATGAAGCCGGTTTCCATACCAGCTTGATAGAAGAAAAAGAAGTTTGCAGCCCGCCATCGAAGAGGATCATAGCCAGCGCCAGTGTTCCCAGCGCATGTGCCGTGCTGGCATCATCGAATGCCAGCCCCAGTCCGTCTTCTCCTGCCAGCATCCCTACCAGTAAGAACAGTACCAGCAGAGGTAAGCCCAGCCTCGGGGACAGTTTGCTGGAGAGAATACCGACAAACAGCAATACAGCGGCTATCAGGATCTGGTAATCAATGGCGAACATAGGTTTCCTTTTTACAGGTTATTTCCGTTTCAGTAAGAGTCTGCAAGTTACCTGAAGTTGCAGACTCTGTTCGTGGCGACGCTCAGGGTATGTGCGCCAGTGATTCTCTCACCTCCTCTGCGGTGGGGCGCAGTTGCTTTAACCCTTTCTTTTCACGCCGCTTTCCAAGGTAATACAAAATAGGCGATGCTATAAAAATAGAGGAACTGGTACCAATTACGATGCCAAAAAGCATGGGTAGCACAAAACTCGCGACAGACGCCCCGCCGGCCAGCCCCATAGGCAATAAAGCCAGAAATGTGGTCATTGAAGTAAACAGTGTTCTGGACAAGGTCGCAGAAATACTGCGGTTAAGCACTTCAATAATGGGCTTATCCGGTGTTGCCCTGAATCCTTCCCGGATACGGTCAAACACCACGACCTTATCATTAATAGAATAGCCGATGAGGGCCAGCAATGCTGCCACTGCCGTGAGGTTGAATTCCAGCCCGGTGAGCGCAAAGAAACCGATGGTCTTTGTCAGATCAAGCGCAATCGTCGCCGTTGCTGCCAGTGCAAAATGCGATTCAAACCGCAACCACAAATACAGCAGAATACCCCCTCCGGCAATCAGCACAGCAAGCACAGAAGCATCAGCAAAACCGCCGCTGACCTTCGCACCAACCATGTCCACACGGGGGAAGGTTGCCTGGTCATCCAGTGTGGTTACTGCAGATTTCACCAGTTCAACCTGCTGACTTTGCAATGCAGCCTGTTCAACCGGCGTGTCCGCAGTTACCTGAGGAACGCGGATAAGATAATCACCTTCTTTGCCAAACTCCTGAATGCTGGCGCCTTCAATGTTACCGTCTGTCAGAGCATTTCGCAGCTGTTCCACCTGCACGTGATGGCTTTTCACTTCCACCAGTGTACCACCGGTGAAATCAACGCCGTAATGTAATCCCGGGCTGAAAAACAGCACCACGGAAGCCACCGACAAGACAGCAGACGTAATTAAGCCTGCCACCCGGCCTTTCAGGAAGTTCAGCGGCTTCTTATCTGTCCGCGACAGCCAGCGGAATCCCGGGAAATGGAGCACATCTCTTTCACGGCGTCTGATAGCAAACAACATTAACAGGCGGGTTACCGCAATGGCCGTGAACATGGACGTGAACAGGCCAATTCCGATAGTAATCGCAAAACCTTTTACCGGCCCGCTGCCAAACATAAATAGCAGACTCACGGCAATCAGGGTCGTCAGGCTTGAATCCAGGATGGTTGACCAGGCTTTGTCAAAACCGGCGCGGATTGCCGCCCCGGCGACACGCCCTTTCAAAGACTCTTCTTTGATACGTTCGTTTATCAGAATATTGGCATCTACCGCCATACCCAGAGTAAGAATAATGCCGGCAATTCCGGGTAACGTAAGTGTGGCCCTGAATAAACTCAGCACGCCAAAAAGCAGCCCCATGTTAATCATCAGGCTTACGCAGGCGATCGCCCCCCAGCGCCGGTAAAGAGCCGTCATGAACACCAGTACCAGTGCAGCACCGGCAAGTCCTGTACTCAGCCCCATCTTGATAGCATCACTACCGAGATCAGGACCCACAGTCCGCTCTTCAATCACAGTCAGAGGCACAGGCAGCGCACCGGCACGTAACATCAGTGCCAGATCTTTAGCTTCATCCGGTGTGAAATTACCACTGATCTGGCCGCCCGATGCACCAATTACTGCCCGTATTACCGGTGCGGTGATGACCTTACCGTCCAGAACGACTGCCAGCGGCTCACCGATATGCGTGCGGGTCATAGCTGCAAAAATATTGCCGCCGGTACTGTCGAGCTTGAAAGTCACTACCGGGTTTCCTGTGTCGGGATCGAAAGCAAGCCTTGCATCAGTAATATGCTCACCTTCCATCGCAACCCGCTTTTCCAGACGGTATTGTTGCTGGCCATCCATATCCTGCATTATCACGGTACTGCCACGACTGCTATCCGTGACTACCCAGTGAAATTCCATTTGTGCGGTTGTTCCAAGGAGCTCCCTGATACGTGACGGGTCTGTAACGCCCGGCATCTGTACCAGCACGCCATCGTTACCCTGCCGTGAAATACCGGGGTCGACCAGTCCGGTCTCATCCAGACGACGGCGCACCACTTCCACGCTGCGCTCCAGCGCATCACTTACGAGGCTCTCCTTAAACGACTCTGACAAACTGACAGTGAGCAAGTTATCGTTTTGCTCAATGGTGAACTGCGGCTCGCCCTGCCCCGTTGTGCGGTAAGCAAAGGCGAGCTCACGGGCTTGCTGAAATTGCCCGCCGCCTCCTGATAAGGATAAGCGCAGGGTATTGTCGGAAGCAGACAGTACCTGATAGCGGATCCCCGCTTCCCGCAAATCCTTAGTGAGACTTTCTTTCATGCCGGTAAAGGCTTTATCAAACAGTGGCTGAGTATCAGCGGCCAGCAATAAATGGGAACCGCCCTGTAAATCAAGGCCTAAAGACAACTGGTTTTGGGTATACCAGCCGGGTAATTGTTGTTGCCATGACGGCGGTAAAATATTGGGCATTGCGCTCAAAAGGCCGAGCACAATCACGAGTGCGGTCATCACGCCCCGTGCAGAAAATGGTTTCATAATTGTCCTTCAAAAATTGTAAACAGGGCCAGAGGCCCGTAAATATCAAAAATGAAGGATTAAGGAGACGCCCTGGCAGGAGGGCGCGAAAAAACAGGCTGTGCAGGCCGGGCAGCCAGCTCAGAAAAACCGGAAGCGACACTATGAAGCATCCGGTAAACGCCAGCGAGTTTCAGTTCAGCGCCGGTAAACAGCAGCGGTTCCGGACGGTCACCGGAATGGGACTGGGGCTGCAGATATCGTGTGATCAGACCTTCTGAACGGCCCGATGCTATTGCGGCGTGTTCAGAGCTTTGCAGGCTGTCTGACTGGGCATGGACCTGCCGCTCTGCACCGTTCCCCGTGGTAAACGCAATCAACAGCCACAACAAAAAGAAGACCAGTTTCACTGACGGTCCTCTGTCGTTATAGTCTGTTTCAATTTCCTGCGTCAACAAGGATATAGCTTCCGGTTAGCGGACAAACCTAAATGCAGGTCTGTCTCTGCGGTTTACCCGATATGGTGGCAATATCCGTATTTTCAATGGCCGCATTGCTATTGGCCACATTGCCATTGGCCGGCCACTTAAAAAAACGGAAGGTAAGCAAAATCATCTACACATAATCTATCAGATCAACGCCGAAGAAGTTATCGATGGCGCATTGCCACTCTCCTTCTGCATTTTTTCTGAATACATAAATGGCTTTTTTCATATTGCAGTCCACCGCGCCGGTTGCATTCAGGTACAGCTTGCTTATGACCAGCGCAGTGTCACCGGCTTCAATGACAACCTCGTCGCCCTGCGAGACGATATGTTCAGGCATATACCGTTGTTTAAAAGCACTGAGGGCACGCTGCAGATCAGAGCGCGAGGATACTCGTGGTTTATCTACCAGAAAGGCGTCTTCACAATACAGGGTTTGTAATGCAGTTAAGTCGTTATTATTAACTGCATCGTGCATGGCATGTAATTGCCGGGTTACCGGGTGAGTCATGGCTGTCGTCTCCGTATTTTGTTAAAACCGCGAAGACGAAAACAAAAAACCCGCCTTCGCGGCGGGTTTTCTTCAGTTCATTTACGTACTAACGAACCCGCCAATTGCTGAGAATAGCGAGTAGAATAATGAGTGCAGATTGTGGCTTGCCTGATTGTGACAAAGTTTGAAAAATCATGTTGACCAGTTTTGCAATGTTAGTTCGTAGCGATAATGGAGTTAAATTAATCAATCCCGGGCACTGTGTCAATCAATTAACCGGCTTTCTGTGCCGCTTCATCCATAAAGCTGCCCAGCATCATAATCATCTGGCGGAACAGCGGATTTGCGCCGGGAGCTGCACAGGGATCACGTAAATCCACACCGGATTTATCGAAATGCATATCACTGAGCATTTTCTTATTCACCACCACATCAGCATGGCATAACTTGTAACTCTCATCGATGATGAAAAAGGTATTGGTTTTCGTGGTTGCCCGCGACATTAAATCTTCAATACCTGTAATGGGCGTAGTGGTGTCTGCCTGAGAATGCGCGGCAAATACCGGTACGTCTACAGTTTTCCCCTGTTCAAACTGGTCTCTCACATCATCAATCACTTCCATCAGTTCAAGTCCGGAAAAACTGGCAATGGTGGGATATTTATAAGGATTCGGGCCCTGTGTTTCATAGTGACCGTCAAGAAACCTGGCGACCCACTGAATTCCCCAGATCCCGGATAACCGCTCTACGCCGCTGTCGAGTGCCAGAGCACCGGAAAATAACATCAGGCCGTCAATGTTGTCAGGGTGATGCAAATAATGCTGAACAGAGAGCGCGCCGCCGGTGGAAAAACCGCCCAGATAAACGTGCTTTCCAAGTTGCGGTGCCAGCGCCATAACGTCATTCAGGTGTGCACCCCAGCGTTCTGCAAGCTTGCTGTCGCTCATTTCGTCGCTGGCATCCAGTTGGCCGTGTCCTACGTTTAAAGGCACAATAACGTTGTAACCTTTATCATGCAGTGCCCGTGCAATGCCAGACATATAAAACGGCGAATCGCTCAATCCGTGAAGCAGAACAACCACTGTATCGACAGGTTTTCCGTGATGCAGAATATACGGCGCATTGCCATCGTTACGAAGAGCAGGAGAACACACACTGAAACGCTGAAATGTGGGGTTCATGCATGCCCTGATCTGGCCGAAACGTTCTTCATAGAGATGACTGAATGAATCAAACGCTTCATCCATTGCATTATTCTGCCCGAAACTGACTGTGCTGAATGCCAGCAGAAACAAACTCAACAGGGATGTTTTTACCACTCCCTTCTCCTTATTTGCGGGTATAGTTTTCAATAACACCATGTGTTGGCATATTAACAGATATAACTTGAATTAGAATGATTTACACGGGTGAACCACGGGTTTTAAAGTCCTGCAGCCCTTTAGTCGCCACCGGCCACCTGGTCTGACAGGTATATTTTTTTATTCTTAAATATCGTGAGGCATGCGGCGCACACCGTTTGTTTTAACTAGTATCCTGATTACCGGTAAGCCATGGCATCCCCGCCGCTTACCCGAAAATGTACTGTTGAAAAAGGCAAAGCGGTGCGAAAGCCCGTGACGCAAAGCCTCCGGTCTGCCATCTGATTACAGATAATGATAGCGGGGTTACCGAACAAGCATAGTCCTTAATCCGGCTCATGTTCACTTTTTCAGTCACATTCGTTAACCGTTTATCCGTGATGACGGATCAAAAGTTGAGGAACGAACGATGATCGTTTTGGTTGGTGGCGAGAAAGGCGGCAGTGGCAAAAGCTGCCTTGCACAAAATATCGCTGTTTATCTGAGAACTGAAAAAAATGCCAGTGTGCTGATGGTCGACTGCGATCCGCAGCGCACTACCTCAGACTGGATTCAGGAACGCAAAGCTAATGATAAATTGCCGTCGATTAACTGTGTGCAGTTGTACGGCAAGATCCGCAACGAATTACTGAGCCTGCGCGAGCACTACGATTACGTAGTCATTGATTGTGGCGGACAGGATAACCTTGCGCTGCGCTCCTCGATGGCAGTGGCTGACCACATTCTTATTCCGTTACGTCCCAAACGGCGGGATCTGAAAACGGTTCCCCATATGGAAGATATTCTTTCAACCTGCAAAATGGTGAATCCCGACATGAATGCTGCTTTTGTAATTACCCAGTGCCCTTCTCTACCTTCGCTGGGCAGCAGGATCCTGGAAGCAAAAGATGTCTGTCGTTCATTTGAAGTACCGGTACTGGACTCAGTGACATACAGCCGCAATATGTATGACGATTCTGAAGAGTCTGGCCAGTCAGTCATGGAAAGTGAGCCGGACGGAAAAGCATCAGCAGAAATTCGCAATATCATTGAAGAACTTCTGTCGCGGAGAGAGGGGAAATCTTATGAGTCTGTGCAGCCTCAAAAAATCCACGCCGTCAGCTAAACCTGTTGAGCCGGTGAGCGTTGATGAATTTATTGACGATGCACTGGCTTACGCAGCAGGTAAACATGTTATCAGGCAGATCTATCCGGCAACGGACTCTGCTAACAAAGACAACATTACACCTTGCGGTCCCATGCGACGTGCTACATTTACATTATCTGAAGACGCAATTGAGAAGCTTGGAAAGTTGTCGGCAGAAACAGGGATCTGCCGTTCCAGACTCATCAGAATATGGATAGAAAATCAAAGCAGTGAAGACATCAGGCCTTTACTGACAAATAAAACACCCTGACAGACATACCACAAGGTGGCGGCCGGGTGCAGGCGTTTGCATGGAATGCAAAGCGCGCCAATACGCAACAACGGGAGCACGGTGTCACTGTGCTCCCCGGTTTTACTTTTTCTGAACAGGATGAAGATGAAAAGTTATCTGTCAGGCAGTTTGATTACACTGCTTGGATTATTTCCCTCGCTGCTTAGTGCCCAGGGGACGGTCAGGCAGGAAGATTTGCAGGCTTACGCCGCCAGCCGGGAAACCACCGTCGCCCGGTTTATTGCGCACCAGACTGCCGATAATGACATCGCCCCCCGTCTGGACGTGCTGCCTCCTGCCTTTTTCACTTCTGTTGACGAAACCATCGCCAGGCTGGAACACCAGATGGACACGGAGCAGGCGATCTACTTTGAGAAGCTGAAAGCCAAAGTGGAGATGGAACGTCAGGCAAGGGATTTCGAGATTCAGGAGAAAAACCGCACTGTTGAACTGGCTCAGGTGCGTCAGCATAACCTGGAAAGTATGTTATCGCTGGGTAGCCTGGTGTCCCTCTTGCTGTTTCTTTTTTTGCTGTGGAGCCGTTATAACCAGTACCGGCAAAATCAGCGGCTGGCACTGGAAGTCCGCAACCGGACCACCGAACTGGAGCAGAAAAATCAACAGCTGGAAGAAGCTTATCATGCGCTGGAGCAGGTCAGCATGCGTGATGCACTCACAGGCTTGTATAACCGCAACTTCCTCTCAGCCCAGTTGCCGGGTGAGATCAGCCGGGTGCAGCATCACTATGCCAGTCTTAAAGGTGAAATCTTTCCGCCGAATCATGACTTACTCTGCTTTTTAATTGATATAGACCACTTTAAGCAAATCAATGATGAATACGGACACCTTGCCGGTGACCGCTTCCTGGTACAATTTACCGGTATCTTAAAAGAAGTATTCAGGCAGACAGATTTGCTTATCCGCTGGGGTGGCGAAGAATTTCTGGCGGTGTGCCGCAACGCCAACCGTAATGATATGGTGGAACTGGCTGACAGACTTATTGAGGCGGTGCGTCAGAAGCGTTTTCACTTACCTGATGATGTGGTGATCAACGCCACTTGCAGCGTGGGGTTTTGTGCAATGCCTCTGTGCCGCAGAAATCCTTATGAAATGGACTGGGTAAAAACCTTCGCGGTGATGGATTATTGCCTGTACGCAGCGAAAATATCCCAAAGAGACTGTTGGGTGGGCGCCATTGAAGCCTGCAAAGAAAGCGACAATGTTCTGCCGCCCTCTCCGCTGGAAGGGAAGTTCTCACTCACTGATGTGCAGATAAAAACGTCCCTGAACAATCTGGCCAGTATTGAGTGGCCAATGGAATAACCGGCGGGGTTACACGCCGGTTTTAATATCTTCCATATGGTATTTGTCGATAAGAGAATACAAGGTCGGCCGGGTCACACCCAGTAACTCTGCAGTCTTTGACATATTTTTATCGGCTGTCTGATAGGCCCGTCTGATAGCACGGCTTTCCGCCATCTCACGGACTTCCCGCAAATTCAGCGTTTCCGGTTCGTTGTCTCCCCGGGGCGCCATAAGGCCCAGATCTTCGGCCTGCACCACAGAGCCTTCAGCCATAATGACGGCAGACTTCAGCTTATTCTGCATTTCACGGATATTACCGGGCCATTTATGATTCAACATGGCCTGAATGGCGGTATCAGAGAAGCTCTTGGCTTTAGCACCGAACTCTTCCCGGTATGTATTCAGGAATGTACGGGCAAGCAGAATGATGTCCTGGTCGCGGTCACGCAGTGGCGGAATAAAGATAGGAATTTCGCCCACACGGTAATATAAATCCTCCCGGAAAGTTTCATTCGCCACCATCTGTTGCAAATCTCTGTGGGTTGCACAGATCACGCGGATATCCACCGGAATTTCTGTCCGGCCGCCTACCCGTTCAATCACCCGCTCCTGCAGGAAACGAAGCATTTTAGCTTGCAGGCCAATAGGCATATCACCGATTTCATCAAGAAACAGTGTGCCGCCCTGGGCCGTTTCGATTTTACCCAGAGTCGTTTTATTGGCCCCGGTAAATGCACCTTTTTCGTAACCGAATAATTCACTTTCCAGCAAGTTTTCAGGAATCGACGCACAGTTAATCGCGACAAAAGGCTTGTCTTTACGCGGGCTGTGTTCGTGAATACTTCTGGCAAACACTTCTTTACCAGTACCACTTTCGCCCTGTAATAACGTACTGATATCGGTGCCGGCAATTTTTTCGGCCTTGCGCATAACAGCCTGAATTGCCTCTGAATTACCAATAATACGTCCCATGGCAGGACGGGCTTTCGCCAGAATACGGTTCTGATGTTCCAGATTAGCCAGATTCAGGGCGCGGTTGACCAGCAGCTTGATAGTATCGGAGTCGATGGGCTTCTGATAAAAATCGTAAGCCCCGAGATCGATTGCCTTCAGCGCATTCTCTTTATCGTTATTGCCGGTGACAACAATCACTTTGGTCCGCGGTGCCAGTGCCATGATTTCTTCAAGGGTTTTCAGCCCCTCAGAGGCATTAGCAGGATCAGGTGGCAGACCCAGGTCCAGAGTCACTACTTTGGGTTCATGACGACGTAACTGGGCAATCGCAGAGGTTCTGTCATCTGCAAATACCACATTGTAGTCAGTAAAGCTCCATTTTAACTGTTTCTGGATGCCGAGATCGTCATCGACAACAAGAATCGTATCCGTCATTCGCACGTTTCCATTAGTAAATATGAATTATGGGAAATGAAATCTGTTAATCCAGCGGGAACACCAGGGTAAAACAACTTCCCTTTCCTGTTTCGCTTTCTACCGACAATTTGCCGCCAATAGACTGCATATAATTTTTTGCGTCATAGGCACCGATACCCATGCCCGCGTTACCTTTTGTGGTATCAAACGGCTTAAACAACCGTTGTTCAATAAATGCTTCATCCATGCCACAGCCATTGTCTTCAATCCGCACAATCTGGCGCTGACCGGCCAGGTCACTTTCCAGCGTGATACGGACAAAACCGTCATCGCCGGTGGCTTGCTGCGCATTACTGATAAGATGGTACATCACATTACTGAATTTCTCAGGATCGACCACTACCTTTTCTTCACTTTCCACCACCAGTTCAGGTACCGGTTTGAGTGACTGACAACGGGTTTCTATCAGCTTGCCGGTTAAATCAGAGAGTGTGTGCGCTGAGAACACGCCGGGCTCATCGACCTTTTTCTCGGTGAGCTGACGCAGCATTTTATCCATGCGCGCCTTAGTATAATGCAGGGTTTCAAAGGTATCTTCAATAAACTCAGGGTTATGTTTGTGCTGTTCGGCATTACACAAAATGAGGTCGATTTGCGCCATCACATTTTTTAAATCGTGAAGTACAAATGCTGACATCCGGTTGAAAGCAGCAAATTGCGCGTTCTCTGCCACAGCGTTAGCGGCTTCATGGTGTAGTAAGTATGTACCAACCTGTTCAGTCACAGCGTTAAGATAATCGCGGACTTCCCAGTTCAGTGTCAGTGCCTCACTGTCTTTTGTTTTTAGCAGGGCAAAGCCCCAAATTTGTTCTGAATTTAACAGTGGCAGTGCCAGTTGAAAGCGACAACCTTTCAGCGCTTCTCTGTCCAGCAGCAAGCCATTGTATTCAAAGGGCTTTGATGCGTACTCATCCACATCAACCAGCCAGTTGGTTTGCTGACAGAATGGCATAAGTTGCTTAAGGATCTTAATTTCGTCTGCCGATATTCCTTCGCTGTTTACACTGGCCACCACGTCAAAATCGATACCGGTGGCTTTCACCAGTGTGCCGTTTTCATAGTTGATGGCACCCAGCACACCCCGCAATGCATTGCCATAAACATCCGGCGCTGCATCAGCTTCTGACGAAGACAGAGCCTGAGTCAGCTTCACCCATTCAACCCGGTAATCAAACTGGTTGGCAAAGAAGTGCTTGGTGATAAATACTTTTATCCGCGTCCGGAAACTGTTCGACAGGACCATTGTGATGAGCAGTGCCAGAGACAGTACCACCAACACAGTCTGAATCGTGGAACTCCAGTTACCGCCGATGTAATTCACCACATACCCGGCCAGTGCCATTACCAGCAAATAGATACCGGCCACCAGCAGCAGGGAGCTGTGCAGTACCACTTCACGGGAGATAAAGATATCGACGCCCCAATGCTTGATACGGCGGATAGCTACCACCAGCAGCGGCATCATCAATAAATAGATATATCCTCTTGATACCACGTAGACCAACTCGATTTTTGTGACCATAGTGGCATTGGCGTACATCACAAATTCGAACAGGTGCATGGCGCCAAGGTAGAGCACCAGCGGTTTATACGCCCACTGATTTTCACCTGCCTGCCTGAATAAAACTTCAAGCAGAATAAGCACTTCCAGTGATAGCACGGTAAGAAAGAGAAACTGCCAGGAGTGAGGAATTGTAGAAATAAAGGGAAGAAATAACGCCAGCACCGGCGGCGTGAGGATCACCATCGTCGCCGGCCTGCGCAGCACCTGCCAGAGATTATTGAAGTTATCCTGCAGACAGCCGGCAATGAATAACAACCACACCATTTGCTTGAGAGTGTCTGCTATGAGCAAATGCGGGCCGGAAACCGGACCGGTAAGCCTGGTTACGAAACTGAGTGACCACACCATGGTTGCCATCGTGGCGAGCACAAGCAAGTGCTTCGCCAGACCAGATTTACGGACTGTGAATAACAACAGCAGCAGAACCAGATAGCCTGCTGCATTCAGGCCGTAACCAATATCTGAAATCATAACTTCCCTATTTCCGGCAACTTATTGCTTTTGGATAACTAAACTTCCGATGGAGTATCCGGCACCGAAAGAACACAGCACGCCCACATCACCGGACTGAAGATCCTGATGATGCAGTGCAAATGCGATGACTGAGCCTGCTGATGCCGTATTCGCGTAACGGTCGAGTACGATTGGCGCTTCATCTGCCGTAGCATCCCGCCCTAACAGACGCTTAGCAATTAGCAGGTTCATATTGATATTGGCCTGGTGCAACCACCAGCGGCGTACATCTGCCGGCGTAAAACTGTGACTGGCAAGGTGTGCCTCAATATGGTCAGCAGCCATCGGGCATACTTCTTTAAATACTTTACGGCCGGCCTGGTGAAATAATTTGTCTTCACCGTATGGATCAACATCGTGTGCGCGGCTGATGTAGCCAAAGTTCGAACGGATGTTATTTGAAAACGACGTCACCGCTTTTGTGCTCAGCACCGAAAATACGTGGTCGCTATTCGCGGTGTCTTCGCTTTCTACCACCGTGGCCGTTGCCACATCACCAAAAATAAAGTGACTGTCACGGTCGGTGTAATTCACCTGAGGTGACACCAGTTCAGGATTGATAACCAGCACGGCCCGGGCATTACCTGATGCCACCATTTCCCATGCGCGGTGCATGCCGAACGTGGCCGCCGAGCAGGCAACCAGCATATCAAAACCGAAACCTTTAATACCCAGCTGGTTTTGCACTTCAATGGCAATGGCAGGATAAGCCCGTTGTGTATAAGCACAGGATACGATCACCGCATCGATGTCTTCCGGTGATTTATTCGCCGCTGCCAGCGCCTTCTTCGCAGCCTCCAGGGCGATTTCTCCCTGATGGGACAACTCTTCGTCCTGCCGCTCAGGAATGACCGGGCGCATACGTTCAACATCCAGCGCGCCTTCTTTACGGTAGATATAGCGTTGTTTTATACCGGACGCTTTTTCAATGAACTCCGCGCTGGAGTGAGGCTTGGCAGCAACGGTGCCGGCATCAATTTGTGCCGCGTTTTCTGCATTAAACTTGTCTGCGTAGGCGTTGTAGCTGGCGACGAGTTCTTCGTTAGTGATTACGTGTTCCGGTGTCCACAGGCCGACACCACTGATAACAACTTTTTTAGTCATGAATAACTCTCTCGTTTTTTCGTAGCTTAGCCGTTTGAGACCCAAAAGTCATCGGACTTCTGTCAAACAAAAAAGCCTGAATGCTAATGCATTCAGGCTTTCTGAAGAGGTATAAAGAGGCAGATGTTTTATTTAGCAGTTACCTGCCACAGTGATACTGAGCCACTGACTTCGTTACCCACTACAAGTAAAGCTTCACCGGTAGGGCTGTCTTCCGGGCTGATAAATACCAGACTTTCCGGCGCCAGATCACCGATACTGTCATCAGCCGTCAGCCCTTCCGTCAAATCACGGTTTATCACGTATTCAGAGAAGCTGACATCGTAAGGGTTCGTGATGTCGTAAACAAAAATGCCTCCCATACGCTCAGTACCGATAAAGGCATAAGTGCGATCGCCCACTGTACCTGTGGTAATGGCTTCCGGCTCAGGCCCTTTATTTTCGGAGCGGCTGTCGCCTTCATTTTCATCATCACCGTTATTAAACGCTTCACCGTGTACAGAGGCGGTAATGCGTTCAAAATCGTCGCCTGAATCAAATACAACCTGACCGTTCTGATCCCAGATAGTGAAAGAACGTGCGCCATACGTATACGCTGCATCATATTCACCGTCACCGTCGGCATCGCCCATACCCAGCGTCACCCGCAGATCATCAGCTTCACCGTTTGCCTGCAACATGGCCAGCTCTGAATTTGTTGCGGCAGTGAGATCTTCGACTTTCACTTCATCGGTGTAAGCCAGACAGTCGCCGTCATCAAACTCCAGACCGCCGGCAGCCAGACAGGATGCTTCATCATCTGCACTGAAAATGTACTCACGGGCATCACCTTCGTTTGCAGTCAGCAGGAAAGTTGCCCCCTTCCACGTGGTTCTGGTGATTGTGTCCGGCATATAAACGCCATACAGACCTTCGTACTGACCAAAGCTGACTTCACCATTTTCCTGCACGTCAATTTGGTACTGACTCCAGTCTTTTACGCCCAGTCCGATAATGCTGATAGTCATGGCTTCCAGATCAACCACGGCGACACCGTTATTTTCCTGCAAGGTCACGTAAGCAACAGAATCGGTGGCTGTGATGTACTCAGGCTCTAAATCCATAGCGACTGTGGTGTTGATGGCAACACCATTTATCGTACGGCCGGACGGATTAGGGAACTGCATGCCCA
Organism: Alteromonas sp.; assembly: GCF_984505615.1. Classification (NCBI taxonomy): domain Bacteria; kingdom Pseudomonadati; phylum Pseudomonadota; class Gammaproteobacteria; order Alteromonadales; family Alteromonadaceae; genus Alteromonas; species Alteromonas sp. Next base: position 43,126 of record NZ_CFHOXV010000001.1, read on the forward strand.
TGGCTTCAAGCTCTGCCTGCTGGCCGTTGAAGCTTTCAAATGTAAGGGTTGTTGCAGTGTCTGCCGGGACACCGTCTGTGACAGTGATAACACTTACAGAACCTTCAGGGTCAATGGTGTAATCATCTGACGGTTCGCCCTCGTTCGCAGTGAGTACCTTTGTACCATCCGGAGTGAAAACAACATTATCAGGCAGATTGCCAACTTCAACAGCAGATAGGAAAACCGGCTCGCCGGCATCAAGGCCGTTGTAGAAAAGAACAAAGCCGTTTTCAGCTTTTTCATCTGCGGGAATAGCGACAGCCAGCAAGTCGCCGGAAACGGCAATGCTGGTAAGGCCGGCCAGCGCTGTGCCGTTTGCTTCAACAGGTAGCTCGATTGATGTGTTTGTGAGGTTGGTAGAGGTAACCGGCGCTTCCAGGGCATCTCCGGTGAGTTCTGCAATGCTGATCACTGAAATGGTATCTGACTCACCGTTGGTCGCATAAACGGTTTGTGTACCCGCATGATACTGCACAATTTCAGCAGCACCGGCCCCGCCGACAACTGCACGGCCAACAACTTCCAGTGCGACGCCTGTTGTGGCGTCCTGACCATCACTCCCGGTTTCGCCCTGTTCACCCTGAGGGCCCTGAGCACCATCGGCACCGTCATCGCCATCTAAACTACACCCTGTCAGAGCGGCAGATACCACCAACGCCAGTAATCCCAGTTTGAATTTATTTTGCATCAACATGCTGTTTCCTTTAGAAGTTATTATAGAAATACGTCGCATGCGGCTGAGTGTGCATACAACAAAATTTCAATAACCTAAGGAAACGGTGTGACAGCAATAAGTCAGGGAGATGACGAGTTTGTGTCAATTTATCCTCCCCCTCTTTTGTTATCTTAGCACTTCCCCACAACGGAGCTGAACCGCTGCTTAACAATAAAAACTCTTTTGGTTACCGCTTCGTAGTTAACCTTTGCCAGTGGCTTTTTAACAGGCACTTAATTAGTATTAAGCAATGAAAAAACGCAGAAGAGGGACACAAATGAAACAACGGATGAAGGTGCTCGCAGTGGCGGGACTGGCAAGTGTGCTGAGCGCATGTGCTACATCCCCGACCGGGCGCAACCAGGTGTTGTTGTACTCTGAAACACAAATGGCCGAAATGGGCGGTCAGGCGTTTTCAAGTATGAAAGAGGAACTGAAGGTTTCCAGTAAACAGGTAGAGAATACCTATGTTCAGTGTGTAGCAAAATCGCTGACGCCACTGGTACCGGACTCGGTGTTTAGCGGCGAATGGGAAGTGGTGGTTTTTCAGGATGACCAGGTCAACGCCTTTGCATTGCCCGGTGGTAAAATCGGTGTTTATACCGGCTTGCTCAATGTGGCGAAAACCCAGTCCCAGTTAGCAGCCGTTATCGGACACGAAATCGGCCATGTTATTGCCCATCATGGTAACGAGCGCATGTCGACTTCCACACTGACAAACCTGGGTACGCAAGCCGTAGCAACGGCAATTGAAGCAAACCAGGTGGCATACAGCGGTGCGATTATGGCGGCTATTGGCATGGGTTCACAGGTTGCGATTACGCTGCCCTTCTCCCGTGCCCACGAGTCTGAAGCCGATCTTATCGGCCTGGCACTGATGGCGCAGGCAGGCTTCGATCCCAGAGAGTCAGTAGAGTTATGGAAGAACATGGATGCCGCCAGCAACGGTCAGCGTCCGGTAGAAATTCTTTCCACTCACCCTGCCCCGCAAAGCCGTATTGAAAACTTGCAGGCCAATATGCAGGCTGCCATGACGGATTATCAGGGAACAGCTAAACGCCCTTCCTGTAAGTAGCTGTCAACCAAAGTGAAGGTGTCAGGAGCTGACCCGACGGGCACCAATAAAAAACCCCCTTTCGAAAAAGGGGGTTTTTAGTATCAGTGTTAAGTACTCAAAATACTAAACCGAATTATGCTGATTCTTTCGCAGATACTGTTTTGTCAGCTTCTTTGAAAAAGTGCACATCCATTTGCGGATAAGGAATAGAAATACCTTCCGCGTCAAAACGCAGTTTCACCGCTTCAGTGAATGCCAGGCGCACAGCCAGGTTGTCCGAAGCAGCCACCCACGGGCGAACAGTAAAGTTAACGGAGCTGTCACCTAATTCAGCCACGCCGATTAAGCAGGCAGGTTCTTTCAGAATACGGGTTTCTTCATCTACCAGCTCCTGCAAAATGCGCTTGGCTTTCAGCAGATCATCATCGTAACCGATACCGAACGTCATATCACAACGACGGGTGTCTTTTGCAGAGTAGTTAGTGATGTTGTCGCTGTAAATCTTACCGTTCGGAATAGTGATTTCTTTGTTATCCAGAGACGTCATCACAGTGTGGAAAATACCAATCTTCTGAACGATACCGGCAGTACCCGCGGCTTCAACATAGTTGCCTTGTTTGAAAGGCTTGAATACCAGCAACATAACACCGGCTGCGAAATTCTTCAGAGAATCCTGCAGAGATAAACCGATAGCTAAACCGGCTGCACCCACGATAGCAACAAGAGAGGTGGTATCCACGCCCAGTTGGTCGAGTGATGCCACAATAACGAACAACATCAGTATTGCAGAGACAATCGACTCTACAAAATTGATAAGCATTTCGTCATATTTAGATTTTGCCATCACACGGCGGAATACAGACAGCAGTATACCGACAATGATTCGTCCAATAACGAAGATCGCAATTGCCATAGCGATATTGATCGCCCAGGGAATAGCGTATGTATTAATATACCGTTCAATATCTGAAGCAGTAAACATTGATAAAGTTTCTTCCATTTCTGTTTCCTTAGTTAATGCGCGAATCGTTGCACAGTGCGGGGATACGATAGCAATATAGCGGTAGATCACGCAATGCCACTGGTCTGCTTTGTGCGTTATACAATGGTATAAATTCAGATGATGAAACACTTATAAGCTGACGATAATATTTCTGTCATCGCATCAACGTAAAGTTTGCAGTGCGTGAAAAAACAGCGCGATGAATGCTCGACAACGTGTTTCTTTAACCAACTGATTTTAGTGCTAATAACAAAATTGAATAAATCCGGCATCGGGAAAGGCTGGAAATTCGCGGATTTTAGTCTATATTCAGTCATCACTTTTCGGCTTACAAGTCGTTCAGTGGCAGGAAATACGAACCAGAATACCGGAAGAAAGTGACTTCTTTCGTATGGATTTAACAACATCAGGATCCGATGTTGGATGTAAGACGTATTGACGTATCTGGTTATTTAGCTATCGCCAAGTACCGGTTTGCTAAACTAAGGGATTTTAAAATGTTATTTCTATCTGTTCTTTTTGTGATTGTTCTCTTCATTCTGGGTTTTGCCCTCACCTCTGACAAAGGTAAAAATACTGTTCATGCCCGAAAGAGCGGTGCTGCGACGGATTTAAGTAACATTTCCAAAGAAACCCGTCCGAACAGCGTTCAGGTTAACTAAATTCCCCCGCTTACTGCGGTGCAGACATTGCGTCTGCACCCGCAAACTCGCTATCATATAACGCTTATAAAACTGAAGTTATAGTGATATCACCATGCGAATCCCGCGCCTGTACCACCCCGGTAATATTCCTCTGGACGAAGAGTTCCTGCTTAATGATGACGCTGCACACCACGTAGCCACTGTGCTGCGACTCAAAGCGAACCATCCCGTCGTGCTATTTAACGGCGATGGTAATGAGTACAGTGCCCAGATTATCGCAGTGAACCGCAAACAGGTTATCATTGAAGCTGACGCCTGCCTGACTATCGGTAAAGAGTCACCTCTTCCCATTCATCTGGGTCAGGGTGTGTCGAAAGGCGACCGCATGGATACTGTTTTACAGAAAAGTGTCGAGCTGGGTGTTACTGAAATCACACCGGTACTGACACAACGATGTGCAGTGAAGCTGGATGAAAAGCGCTGGGAAAAGAAAATTCAGCAATGGCAAAAAATTATCACCGGTGCTTGTGAGCAATGCGGACGTAATGTGGTTCCGGTACTCAATGCGCCGGTAACACTGAATCAATGGCTGGCGAGTCCGACTCAGGCTGTTCGTTTAACATTAGCCCCGGGCGCAGATTCACCGCTGGTAAAAACGCCCTATTCATCAAAAGGCTATCGTTTGCTTATCGGACCGGAAGGTGGTTTGTCTGAGCAGGAAATCCATCAGGCAAATGAAAGCGGCTATACCTCTGTCAGTCTGGGACCGCGCATATTAAGAACAGAAACAGCAGCCCTTGCTGCCATTACTATTCTACAGTCCCAGCATGGAGACTTATAAACGTCATACTTGTTTTGTATGCTAAAACAGGTTAAAAAATAACTAAGCCAGAAAAACAATAAAAAGCTTATGTATCTCGTACATTCCGCCGGTAATCCGGCCATCGCCTCCGGCAGGTTGAATTTAGATCAGGTCTACAGTGCCTGCCTTGAACGTATTCTAGACGGTCAGCCTCTGGCGAAGGTGGTGACCTTCTACTTGCAATTCCTGGAACAGCACACCACCAGTTTCCGTTTTGCAGTCATGCAGGTTGTACCGCAAACCGGCAGCTTATCCCTGTTAGCCGCCCCTTCTCTGCCTGAGCATTTTATTCGCGCCATTCACGAAATGAAACTGTGTGAAAAGGAAGGCGCTTGCGGGCCGGCGGCCGTAACAGGCCAGCCCTTTTTCATCGATAATATTGCAGCCCATCCGAACTGGAAGGACTTTTCACCGGAAATGGCAGAAGTCGGGATCACCAGTTGCTGGTCATTCCCGCTGATCCGTGAAAATAAATGTATCGGGACGCTGGCGGTCACCGGTGGTCAGAAGCAAACTCCGGATCCCCACACCATTGCCCACTATCAGGCCGTGGCGGTAAACCTGAGCAAAATTTTTTCTTACTGTGATTATCAGCAAGGAAAAAACAGCGCCAACTGGATCTTACAAAAGCAGGTTTCTCAGCAGCAGGAAGAAAATAAGCATTTAAAAGAAACCGCTGAAAAACTGGCCCTGAAAATGGCAGAGGCTGAGCATATTCTTGCCAGTTGTCCGCTCCCTAAAACCTTCCGCCCCATGGCATCGGGTTTAATCAAAGAAACAGAAGCGTTACTGGCCGTGGTAAAGACCACATTTTCCTTCCAAAAAGTGATTACCGCTCAGAACAAAAGAAATGTGAGTTTAAAACAGCTCTCCCGTAAAGAACTGAATCAATTTTATAATGCATTAAACCGCTCAACCGGAGCCGGTTCAGACATGCTTGGCGAAGCGGTTCGCAGACTGGATGAATTATCCGGTTACATCAGCCTTATCACTCACAATCCGGTAAAGCAGATTTCACTGGCGAAAGCCACCGGCACCATGCTTTCTGTCATAGCCAGCACAGCAAAGCATATCGATATTAAAGCCTGTATCGACGTAGACCCGGATTGTACTTCCACCATTGCTGCCGGCACGTTTACACAAATACTCAACGAACTGATTTTAAACGTGTGCCACCACAGCTACCCCAACCGTAACGAAGGAAAAATCTGGCTTTCCGCATCTAAAACAAGCAACGGTACTTACCCGATGATCAGGTACATTGTTGAAGATGAAGGACAGGCCATTCCGCGCACTACGATTCACAATGCCATGCGGCCGGCAGCAGCCACTCTGCTCAGACGGCATTCGGCACCGGGTGGTCTGGCATTGTGCTATCAGCAAATTACCTCGGGTCTCGGCGGAACCATGCAAATTGTGCAGCGCCAGTCGGGCGGCAATAAAATAATCTTCACTTTTCCGGAACAAACCGCCGGCTAACGCGATGTAGCACGATGATTACCTGCGAAAAGGTGTTGATTTTAGCAATATCAACGCCATAGTAGAGGTATTACCCCGTTTACATAAAAGAGAATCACCCGATGAGCTATTCAGTCGGCTTTGTGATGGACCCTATCTCGTCTGTCAAACCCCATAAAGACACCAGCTTTGCCATGATGCTGGAAGCGCAGAAACGCGGCGCAACCCTGTTGTATATGGAAATGAGCGATCTTTATCTGGATAACGGCAAGCCAATGGCCTCCGTGCGTAAAGTTACTGTGCGGGACCAGGCTCAGGATTTCTATTCATTGTCGCCACGGGAGACCATGGCAATGGCAGAGATCAATGTGCTGATGATGAGAAAAGATCCGCCCTTTGACAGTGAGTTTCTGTATGCCACGCAAATGCTGTCTTTAGCGGAAGCCGGAGGCACGCTGGTAGTCAACAATCCTCAGGCGCTGCGGGATTACAATGAAAAGTTATTTACCTCCTGGTTCCCGGATTTAATTCCGGCCACGCGGGTAACCCGTAATCCTCAGTTGGTAAGAGATTTCCACGCAGAACATCAGGATATTATTTGCAAGCCGCTGGACGGCATGGGCGGCGCATCGATATTCAGGGTAAAACCCGATGGTAATAACCTCGGCGTCATCATTGAGACCCTGACCAAAAACGGGACCCAACAGATGATGGTGCAGGAATATCTGCCGGCCATTAAAGAGGGTGACAAACGGGTTCTGATCGTAGATGGTGAAGTGATGCCCTATTGTCTGGCGCGCTTACCCACGAAGGGAGAAACCCGGGGTAATCTGGCAGCCGGCGGTACCGGCCGTCCACAGGCAGTCAGTGAGTCTGATAAAGCACTGGCAAATGCGATTGCGCCGGTGCTGAAAGAGCACCGTATTTTGTTTGTTGGTCTGGATGTGATTGGCGATCGTATTACAGAGATAAATATCACCAGCCCCACCTGTGTCCGTGAAATTGAGGCCCATTTCGATTTCAGTATTATGGGTAAATTGTTTGATGCCATAGAAACTAAACTGGCAGCTTTGAGGTAACGTTGAATGACAGAACTGAAGTCCTTGCAAAATCACTTTCTGATCGCAATGCCGTCACTGGAAGACCCTTACTTTTCGCGGTCTATCACATACATTTGCGAACATAACAGTGAAGGCGCAATGGGTATTGTGATCAATCAGCCATCGAACATGAATCTGAAAGAACTGCTTGAGCAAACTGATAAAGACACGGAATTTGCTGACAGTACGTCAGAGCATATTGTGCTGGCCGGTGGTCCGGTCAGTCAGGAGCGCGGTTTCGTGCTCCACTCTGATGACGGCGACTGGAGTTCCAGTTTGAAAATGGCACCGGGTGTCGTTGTGACCACCTCAAAGGATATTCTCTCTGCCATCGGTCACAGCGAGGGCCCTGAGCATGCGATCATCGCGCTGGGCTATGCGGGATGGGAAGCCGGGCAGCTTGAGAAGGAAATGCAGGAAAATGCCTGGCTGACGGTGGAAGCCGACACAGACATTCTGTTCAATACGCCCGTTCATAAGAAGTGGCAGTCTGCCGTGAAGAAACTGGGCGTGGATGTATGGCAGCTTACGCCGCAGGTTGGCCACGCCTGATATGAGCCGGACTGTATTAAGCTTTGATTTTGGCACAAAAAGTATTGGTGTAGCTGTTGGTCAGGAGATAACCGGTACAGCCTCCCCTCTTGCCGCCCTGAAAGCACAGGATGGTGTACCGGACTGGGAAAAGGTAAAAAGGATCTATGATGAATGGCAACCGGATCTCGTCATTGTCGGGCTGCCGTTGAATATGGACGGTACAGAACAACCGGTGACGCAACTGGCAAAACGCTTCGCCAACCGCCTTCACGGCCGCTTTAATGTAAAAGTGGAGACCTGGGATGAAAGGTTGTCTACGGCGGATGCCAAAGCCATGTTATTTGAATTAGGTGGGTATAAGAAACTGACTAAAGATAAAGTCGACAGCGTTTCAGCCTGCGTGATTTTTACCAGTTGGGCAGAAAATCAGTACTGAGAAAGCCGGTCAGAAAGCCGGCTCTGCTTTCACAGCCTGACATTGCCAGCACAATGAAAAGTGCCCTTCGTTCTCTTCCCCGCAATGGGTACACTGCCAGTTCTCCCCTTTGTTACTATCCGGGGTAAGCGCATCAACGATTCCCTTCGCTTTGCCGAACCACTGCTCATCAAGCAACCACAATTCCATTTGTGTTTCCTGCCAGGGAAGTTCGCCCACCGCACCACCGGCATACTCATTTTTTACCAGGTAAGGAATACGGGCGACATCCAGTTCAGAGCGAACCTGCTGAACCAGAAAACGGTCGTCATGACCAAATAACTTCAGCATCGGAAGAATCAGTCATCCATATCGATGGACACGCCGGACAAAGAACCCAGCTCATTGCCTTCACTGCTGTCCAGTTTGATCATCAGACGTAAATCATTCGGTGAATCGGCATGGTGAATGGCCTGGTCATAGGTAATCCGGTCTTCTTTAAACAATTCATACAGCGCCATATCAAATGTCTGCATGCCCATTTCTTTGCCTTTCTTCATGGCATCTTTCAACTCACCGGTACGGTTTGTCTGAATAAGATCAGCCACAAACGGGGAATTAAGCAGAATCTCAATAGCAGCTACCCGGCCTTTGCCGTCTTTTTTCGGCACCAGTTGCTGGGCAACGATGGCCCTGAGGTTCAAACTCAGATCGAACAGCAGCTTGTTATGCATTTCTTTAGGTGCAAGGTGCATGATGCGCTCTATCGCCTGGTTAGCGTTATTGGCGTGCAGAGTCGCGACGCACAGGTGGCCGGTATCAGCAAAGGACATGGCATATTCCATGGTTTCCATGGAGCGGATTTCGCCCAGCAGGATCACATCGGGTGCCTGACGTAGAGAGCTTTTCAATGCGTCATCAAAGCTCATGGTATCAATGCCCACTTCACGTTGGGTAACCACACAGGAACCGTGCCGGTGAATAAACTCGATGGGATCTTCAATAGTAAGAATATGCCCTTTGGAATTGTGATTGCGGTGGTCAATCAGTGCCGCCAGCGAGGTAGACTTACCGGTACCGGTAGCTCCCACCATCAGCACCAGACCACGCTTGCTCATGATAATGTCTTTAAGCACCGCAGGCAGTCCCAGTTCATCCACTTTAGGAATTTCTGTGACAATCCGGCGGGCGACCATACCTATGGAGTCCCGTTGCCAGAATGCGCTGCAACGAAAACGTCCTACATTAGTAATACCAACTGCAAAGTTACTTTCTTTCAGTTCATTCAGTTCGCGGATGTAACGTTCTTCCATCACACTCTGAACCAGTTCCTTGGCCTGAAACTGAGATAACGGCTCATCACCTAACGGGGTCAGCTGCCCGTCTATTTTGGCACTGACAGGGAAACCTACGGTAATAAAAATATCCGAAGCCCCGAGTTCTGTCGCTTTCTCAAAATACCCCTGCAGTTTCACCCTTTATCTCCTACATCATTTTATTTTTATCGGTGGATTTCGCCGCTGCATCCTGATGGCTCACGACGCCTAATGCAACCAGTTTTTGCAGTGCCTGATCCATGGTTTGCATACCATGCGCCTGACCGGTCTGGATAACCGAGTACATCTGAGGCACTTTGTCTTCACGGATTAGGTTACGGATTGCCGGTATGCCCACCATGATCTCATGTGCCGCTACCCGGCCACCGCCGACTTTTTTCATCAGGGTTTGCGAAATAACTGCCCGTAATGATTCTGACAACATGGAGCGGATCATTGCTTTTTCTTCCGCCGGGAAAACGTCAATAATACGGTCGATGGTTTTCGGCGCTGAGTTGGTGTGCAACGTACCGAATACCAGGTGACCGGTTTCCGCTGCGGTCATCGCAAGACGGATGGTTTCCAGGTCCCGTAACTCACCCACCAGCACCACGTCGGGATCTTCACGAAGCGCCGAACGTAACGCGTTGGAAAAGCTGTGTGTATCGCGGTGCACTTCACGCTGGTTCAGAACACTCATCTTGTTTTCATGAACAAATTCAATGGGATCTTCAATGGTAAGAATGTGGTCCCGCTTGGTGTTATTGATGTGATCAATCATGGCTGCCAGCGTGGTACTTTTACCCGAACCTGTCGCACCGGTCACCAGAACAAGGCCGGTAGGCTGGTCAATCAGGTCACGGAAAATGGGCGGGGCAGCAATATCATCCAGTGATAATACTTTACTGGGGATGGTACGAAGCACCGCAGCAGCACCACGATTCTGTACAAAGGCGTTAACACGGAAACGGGATAAATCCTTTACTTCAAAGGAAAAGTCAACTTCCAGATTCTCTTCATATTCCTTGCGCTGCTTGTCATTCATGATTTCATAAATGAGCGAATGTACCTGCTTGTGATCAAGCTCAGGGATATTCAGTCTGCGCATTTCCCCGTCGACACGAATAATCGGCGGCAGTCCTGCCGACAAGTGCAAATCGGAAGCTTTATTTTTAACACTGAAAGCCAAAAGTTCGGTAATATCCACAACCACGTCTCCAAACACCAGATGATTAATGCAAACAATAGCAGAACGACTGAAATCCGCCCAATCGCGAATCGAACAAGCTACTGCCAATGCGCATCGTCCTCCAAAATCCGTGCAATTACTAGCGGTCAGCAAGACTAAACCGGTATCTGATATCAACCTGGCGTATGAAGCGGGACAACGTTTGTTTGGTGAGAATTACGTACAGGAAGGCGTTGAAAAGATTCAGCATCTGTCTGCGCTCACTGATATTGAATGGCATATGATTGGCCCGCTGCAATCGAATAAAACCAAAGTCGTTGCAGAGCATTTTGACTGGGTGCAGTCAGTGGACAGAGAAAAGATTGCCCGCCGGCTGAACGACCAGCGACCTTCTGACATGCCGCCACTGAATGTGTGCATACAGCTTAATATCGATGATGAAGACAGTAAATCAGGCATTCAGATCAATGCACTGCCAGCCCTGATTGATACTATCATCGGGTTGCCCAACCTGAAATTGCGGGGGCTGATGGCGATACCAAAAGCCTCTCCGGACGAGGAAGAACAGGCGCAAACACTGACCACGCTGGCTGAATTATTCGCGGAATATCAACAAAAGCTGAGCGATTTTGATACCCTGTCCGTAGGAATGAGCAGCGATCTCGAAGCCGCCATTGAACACGGCTCTACCATGGTCAGAGTAGGCAGCGCTATTTTTGGTGCGCGTAGCTGATTGACCGGTTCGCTATTCACGAGTTTTAAACGCAATACATAAGGGTTTTCATGCAACAGAAAAAATTGGCATTTATCGGCGCAGGTAACATGAGTCGCAGCATCATCAGCGGACTTATCCAGTCAGGCTACGACAAAGACAATATTCTTGCCAGTAATCCCTCAACACCCAAGCTGGAAAAACTACAGGAAGAGTTTGGCATCCGGATCACGCAGTCGAATGATGAAGCCTGTGAGTTTGCCGATGCTATTGTGCTGGCGGTAAAGCCACAAATGATGGGCGACATGCTTGCCGCCTTGCAGGAAAAAAACGACCTGTCCGGTAAACTGTTTTTATCCATTGCAGCCGGTTTGCCGGTATCACGCCTGCAGGAAATGCTGGGCGGCGATTATCCGGTGGTGCGCATTATGCCCAATACTCCAAGCCTTATCGGCAAAGGTATGACGGGCTTGTACGCTGACGACACAGTAAGCAGCGCAGACCGCCAGTACGCTGACGACGTCATGGGCGCAGTGGGTGAAACGGTTTGGGTGAAGGAAGAAGACGGCATTAACGGCGTCATCGCCGCCGCAGGCAGCAGCCCTGCGTACTTCTTCCTGTTTCTGCAGGCCATGCAGGAAGAATCCATGAAAATGGGTTTTGATGCGCAGACCGCCAGAAACATGGTTCAGCAAGCTATGCTGGGTGCGGCTGAAATGGTTTGTCACAATCCGGATATTGAATTAAGCGAGTTAAGAGCTCAGGTTACTTCTAAGGGCGGCACAACCGCTGCTGCTATCAATACATTTATCGATAAAGGCTTGCAGGACACGGTTAGCGCAGCCATGCGTGCCGCAGTCGACAGAGCCGAAGAAATGGCGAAACAACTTTAAGTTTAAGCTTCACAGGAAAAACAGTTAATGAGCAACGCGTCGGTCTTTCTTATCAGTACCTTGTTTGATTTGTATCTGATGGTGGTGATATTACGATTGTGGTTACAACTGGTCAGGGCAGATTTTTATAACCCGGCCAGCCAGTTTATCGTTAAAGCAACACACCCCATAGTGGGGCCTCTTCGCCGTATCATCCCGTCTGTCGGTAACTTTGATACGGCAACGTTCGTGCTTGCCCTGCTTGTCGCGGCACTGAAGTTTGTGACGCTGGTCATGCTGTTTGGCAGTGGAAACATCAATCCGGCATCTATTATCCTGCTGGCGTTTTTAACCGTAGTGAAAGAAACCCTCTCGCTGATGTTCTGGATCCTGATTATCCGCGCGATCCTCAGCTGGGTATCGCAGGGACAAAATCCTATTGAGTACGTGATGTATCAACTGACAGAACCATTTCTGTCTCCTATCCGCCGTATTATTCCGCCCATTGGTGGCCTGGATTTATCGGTACTGATAGCCATCATCGGATTACAGTTCCTGCAAATCCTTTTGCAAAATACGTTTGGTTTATACTAAGTTTTAAAAGGGTAGCGGTTTCGCTACCCTTTTTTGTTTATGTACTGATTTTGTGTGATTAGTTGAATTTGGTGAAGACACTGTGAACTACCTTGCCCGTCTGCCGGCCCTCTGCCTGCTTTTATCTTTACTGTTTACCGTACCTGCGGCATTAGCCGAACAAAAACAAACGCTGGGAAAATGGGATGTACATTACATCGTAGTGAACACCACGTTTTTCACCCCGGAAACCGCGCAAAATTACGGCATTGTGCGCAGTAAATATAATGCACTGGTGAATATTTCGGTGCTCGACAGCACAACAGGAGAAGCTCAAGTCGTGTCCGTTAAGGGTCAGGCGAGAAACCTTTTAGGTAACAGCAAAACACTGAATTTCAAACGGGTAAAAGAAGGCGAAGCGATTTACTATCTTGCCCCGCTTTCCTTTAATGACAGAGAAACCTTTCGCTTCAACGTCGATATTCAGCGGGGCAATGAAGTTCAGACACTTAAGTTCCAGCAGGAGATGTTCGTCGAGTAATCTCCTGCTTCAAACTGTCAGTGGGATGTTACAGCGATGCGGGCATATGCGCTTTTTCGTTTCGCCATGCCTTCTCATAGGCGGGCCTGGAAAGTACCCGATCTGCATACTGTTTCACATTATCAAACGTCAAATCCATACCAGACCCTTTCGCCCATGACAATACATGTCCGGCGACGATATCTACTCCGCTGAACATGTGTCCGGTAAGGAAATCCTGTTCTCCGAGCAACGCAGAAAACCCTTTCAGCGCCACACCGAATTCGTAAATACTGACATCTTTCATGCCTTCAAGACGCTGTGCCTCCGGTAATGCAAAGTCATGCTTTGCCATGTTCCATAACGGTTGCTCCAGCTCTGTTATCACAAATGCCATTGCCTGTTCGTACAGCATGCGCGCCTTGCTACCCAATACCGGCATAAATTCTTCGTAACCATGCTTATCCATCAGCCAGGTCACGATGGCAGCAGATTCGCTCATTGGCCCGCAATCTGTCATCAGTGCAGGAATTTTACCCGCCGGATTAAGCGCGAGAAAATCTGCTGATTTATGCTCTCCCTTACGTAAGTTAATAAACGTGTAGTCATAAGGCAGGCCTAACTCTTCCAGTGCCCATGCCACACGCACTGAACGCGTTTTTGCAAATCCGTATAATGTATACATCCCCTCTCCTTTCCGGTGATTTTGATTGTTTGAAACTATACACAAATCACCGGCTTCAGCGCATCAATTTGTTCCGTTATCCCATGTGACTATTGCAAGCGCAAACTTCATCCCTACACTCTTTCTATTCGGTTAAAGGAGGCATTATGTCTGAATATAAAGAAATCAAACTCGTTAAACGTCCGGTGAAAGGTCAGATCGACGCATCCCTGTTCAGCACAGAGCAAAAGCAGGTTCCCATGCCCGGAGAGGGTGAAATACTGATCAGACAAACGCATATGTCGCTGGATCCCGCCATGCTGGGCTGGATGAGTGAAGACAGAGAAAGTTACATCCCGCCCGTGGAGCTCGGTGAGGTAATGCGCTCCAGCGGTGTGGGTGAAGTCATAAAGTCTAACCATCCCGATTTTTCTGAAGGCGACAAAGTGATGGGTATGACAGGCTGGCGGGAATACCTTGTCAGTGATGGTAAGGGCTTCAACAAGTTACAACCCGGCATCAGCGAAGAGATGGCCCTGTGTGTATTTGCCTTACCCGGTCTGACAGCCACCACGGGGTTATATAAGTTCGGCAAACCTGAGGCCGGTGAAACTCTGATTGTAACCGGCGCTGCAGGTTCTGTGGGCTCCATCGTTGGTCAGCTAGCTAAAGCTGACGGTTTACGGGTAATCGGCGTTGTGGGCAGCGATGAGAAAGCAGACTGGATTGTCAATGAGTTAGGTTTCGACGGCGCCATTAATTACAAGACGGATAACCTGAAGGCGCAGCTGGATGCCCTCACCCCCAACCGTATTGACGTATTTTTTGAAAACACCGGCGGCCCTGTACAACAGCTTATCGTTAACCGGATGAACGAGCACGGGCGCATTGTCGTTTGCGGAATGATTGCAGATTACCAGTCCGACACCCCTTCCCCCGGCCCCAACTGGATCCCGCTTATCAAAAAACGAGTCTCCATTCAGGGGTTTGCTATGCCTGATCACTGGGGCGAGATCCCGCAATTACTCGAAAAGCTCACACCTTATGTGCAGCAGGGTAAAATTAAATACCGTGCACATATTATTGAAGGGCTGGAAAATGCACAGAGCGGCCTGAACATGTTGTTCGACGGCAAGAACACAGGGAAAATGATTGTAAAACTTTGATTATTAATCTTTTAGAGAAGGCCGGAGGACTGCATTTTCCTGCGGCTTTCTCTATACATTTCACGGTTTAATTTAAAAAATTAAAAAAGTTTTGTCAGGATCTCCGGATTCTCCTCGTCTATGGAATTAACTGAACCACTTCAGTCATCTGACAAAAAGAGGAAAATACCGTGACAATGAATACCAGCTCCATACCCGGCAACGGAATACCGGCATCTTTAAAAACTTCATATTCTTTCCCGGAAGCTTACATCTGGCTGGCTGAAGGATGGGCTCTGTTCAAAACGGCCCCTGTTAAGCTTTTTTTATTCTGCCTTCTGCCAATGATTATCTCAGGCTGTATTCAAGTTATTCCGGGCCCCGCCGGAATGGTCCTGTCGAAATGGGCAGGGGCAATTGTTGTCGCCTCAGTCTGGCCGGTTCTCAGCTATCTTCACCATCACAGTGCCTTTTCCGTGAAGTCTGTCTTTGCCGCAAAAAACTGGTTATCTGTAGCGGTATACAGTGTGACCGGTGTCATTGTGGCCGCTCAACAATTTGGTGTGGCTTATGCACTTGCAGGTGATGACGCAGTGGCCATGTTTTTCCATATGAGCGGGACTGGTATTAAAGTTTGGCATCTTAGCCTGATTTTCGCGTCAGCCGTTCCCCTGATGACCCTGCTCATTTTTGCCCCTGCCAGAATTTTCTTTGCAAGCCGGAACCCGTTGCGTGCGGTACAGGATAGCATCAGCGCTGTCGTCAGAATGTGGAAACCATGTTGCGTTATTGCAATCATACAGGGCTTGTTGCTGGCACTGGCGCCCTATACCATTCTGCTTTCAGTCGTATTATCAGGACCGGTTTTGGCTTGTACATGGTACTGCGTATATCAGCGCTATCTTTCAGAACATTAAGCAGGGATTGCCAGTTTGGATGCATCGCAAATCACTCATCTATTGCAGCAGTTCACGCCCTTACTGGCGCGGATTGCTGCCACCCATGAAGCAGACACAGCCTTACAGGAAGACTTGATTCAGGATATGTCTGTTGCAATCTGGCGTGCACTCGACAGCAGTGAAAGCGGAACATCTGCATTTCGCGGCGAAGCCAGTGTTAAAACGTACATTACACGGATCGCCCACAATCGCGCGGTTGACCATGTTCTCAAAGAGCTGCGACGGCATGAGAGTCCTTCATCAGACGAAATGTTGTTTGACCATAAATTACAGGAGAAAAATGCGCATCAGGAAAATGCCATTGATCTCATGACAGCACTACACCAGCTTCCTTTGCCCTACCGCCAGGTGATTGCATTGCAACTGGAAGGTTTCAGTTTTGCAGAAATTGGCAATGTACTGGGACTTAAAGAGGATGCCATTGCACAGCGCTCACACCGTGCAAGAAAGCAACTAGAACAAATAATGAACAGGAATTAACCATGGACCCGCAGTTTGAACAATGGCAAAAGGCCTTTAAAGCGGCGACACCCGACGTCGATGCAGAAAAGCTGATAAAGCAGGTGACACGGGCGCAGCGCAGTATGAAAGTAAAAGCGTATATCGATCTGCTTATGGCTGTCGCTGTATCCATTTATGCTGCTTACACGGCACTTTTCCTGACCGCATCCAATTGGGAGATGTGGGGCATTGGCTCGCTGTCGCCTGTTGCATTGCTTTTCGGTATCTGGAGTTTTTCCTTCAGGCAGAAACAATGGCGCATGGAAACTACAGATGTGAGCAGCATGCTTGCGTTTAAACGCCATCAGTATCAGCGACAGGTCACCTACTGGTGGTACAGTGCACTGGCATGTGCAGGTCTTTTCGGCGCCTTACTTATCATCGCCGTTATCAATATTGTTCTGTACGCCACCTGGACGATGTGGTTAACCCAGCTTGCTGTAAACGGCGCGATTGTGGCAGCGGTTTGGGTGCGGTATGCCATTTTGAAAAAGAGATTACCCGCCAGGCTTAAGCTAATCGATGAGATGTCCTGAGCTGATACAGCCACTTATGTGGCTTTACTGTCCGCACTTTTCATCTTCATATAAAGACAGCCGGCGTTATTATCTTTACTGATAAGCCTTTCACCATTTTGGTTCAAGTGCCGCATCAGATTAGAACATTTCCTGCATTGCCGGCCCACGTCTGCCACTGATTTTGTGCTGAAACCCGCACTTCACCGCTATTAAACGGCGCTTTATCCTCCATTAGCAGCCCACCGGCATGCCTCACAGGTTTCTGGAATATCTGTTGCATTACATGAGTACGTACACCCAGGTGATAACAATAAGAAAACACTGGCATTCAACTACCACTACCCAAAATAAGAGGGAACTCATGTCTGAAGAATTAACCGGGAACATTTCTGCTGAAGGTGCTTCGCGCCGTAAATGGTTAAAAACATTTAGTTTAGGTGCGGGTGCAGTTGCCCTTACGGGTTGTTTCGATACCGGTGTAAAAGAGCTGCAGGCAGCGGGAATGAAAACTGAACATTTCCCGTCTGCAACGCCAAATGTTAATGACGGTCTGGTTCGTCTGTCTTCGAATGAAAATGCTTTTGGTCCTTCACAGAAGGCCGTTGAAGCGATGCAGGGTGAACTTTTTAATCTCGCCCGTTACACAGATGCTACTGTCGATGTGCTGAAAAAGAAAATTGCCGCGCAGGAAGGTGTCTCTGAAGACCAAATCGTTGTTACGAATGGTTCATCACCTATTTTATTCGGTTATGCAGAGTGGATAACTGAAAACGGTAATAACCTCGTTACCTCGATGGCCACTTATGAAGGTATTCCCCGCGGCGCCGAGTTCATGGGTGCCAATGTCACCTACGTGCCTCTGGATGCAGAAATGGGTTTCGACTTAGATGCCATTGAAGCTGCAGTTACTGACGAAACCACGGCTGTGTACGTATGTAACCCTAACAACCCCACCGGCTGCATGGTCGACCCTGCCAAACTGACAGCGTTTGCCAAACGGGTATCGAAAAAAGCGCAGGTGTTCATCGACGAAGCCTACATTGAAATGTCTGATGCCTATCCGGCAAACGTGCAGTCTAAGCTGGTTGCCGAAGGGCATAACGTGGTTATCTGCCGTACGTTTTCAAAAATTCATGCTATGGCAGGACAACGTTTAGGTTATGCCATTATGCCGGCAGATCAGGCTAAATCTCTGGGCGGAAAACTGCGTATGGGTGGTGTTAACTATCTGGCACTGGTGGCCGGAATGGCGAGTATGGACGATCATGCGAACCTGAACACCATGCGCGACCGCATCAAAACCGAACGTACTAAACTGACTAAGGTTGCTGAAGAACTGGGTCGTCCTTACGCGAAAAATCCTCAGGGCAACTTCATCTACGTGGATACCGGCATGCCCCACGACCAGTTTGCTGCGAAGATGAAAGATGAGGGTATCAAAGTAGTTGGCCGTACGTGGCCAGGCTATGATTCCTGGTCACGCATCAGCGTGGGTACACCGGAAGAAACCGATGCCTGTGTAGCTGCATTAAATAAAGTACTGGCTTAAGTGCCTGTGGCGGGGTGAGGCTTATTCAGCCTCATCCCGTAAAAATACCAAATCCGTCTCAGTGCTCTGTTCCGGCGAAAAGACATAACCCGCTTCGCTGAACGCCTTTAAACCCGCTACGTCTTCAATGCGATTCTGAATCACATATCTGGCCATTAATCCCCGCGCCTTTTTAGCAAAGAAACTAATCACCTTGTACTGACCGTTTTTCTTGTCTTTAAAGTGTGGCGTAATGATCATGCCGTCCAGTGACTTCGCCTTGACTGACTTGAAGTACTCATTTGAAGCCAGATTAATCAGTACATTATCGCCCTGCTCTTCCAGCGCCTTATTCAGCGCAAGGGTGATATCTGTTCCCCAGAATTCATAGAGATTTTTACCCTTAGGATTTTCAAGACGGGTCCCCATTTCCAGACGGTAAGGCTGCATTAAGTCCAGCGGACGTAACAGACCGTAAAGGCCGGAAAGCATTCTTAAATGTTGCTGTGCATATTCCACGTCCTGCTCAGACAATGAATAAGCATCCAGGCCCGTATACACGTCGCCGTTAAAGGCGTACAGCGCCTGACGTGCATTGTCTTTGGTAAACGGGGTAGTGAAAGAGTCAAAACGGTTGGCGTTCAGTGTCGCCAGTTTATCGCTGATCTTCATCAAAGAAGACAGGTCTGCCGGCGTCAGTTTCCGGCAGGTTTCTACCAGTACTTCAGCAGATGACAACATGGCAGGCTTCGTAAACGACGCTACCGGCACCGGCGTTTCAAAATCCAGGTTCTTAGCCGGTGAAACAACAACTAACATAATTCAACTTCCTCTTTACTATCAGACACCGCAGTAACATATTCATCGGGCTTATCAAACTCCGGCGCAAAGAATATCACGGTCTGCCCCGCGTTTTTGCCCTTTTACCCGCCGGATTGGGATTAAACCGTTATGTTTATACGCTATAGCGGGATAATTTAGCGCTTTGCTGTGTTATTTAACCCGCCAGTCTGTTATAAATTTACTAAATTCGATCTGGTTTAACCGTCCGGACATACAAACCCTACATAGTGGTTGATTCAGCTGTTTACAACCAACATATTCAATCAGTCTGCCCCCTTCCGGTGGCGGGCTGTTCATTTATTTAGGTCACACATTCAGAGAGAAACGATGAGCAATCAATTAGACGCGTTGCGCGAAATCACTACCGTCGTTGCCGATACCGGCGATATCGAAGCGATCAAAAAGTACGAGCCTGTAGACGCTACGACGAATCCGTCTCTTTTACTTAAAGCCGCAGGTATTCCTGAATATGCGGGTTACATTGACGATGCAGTGGCATGGGCTAAATTACAGTCACAGGATCCGGCTCAGCAGTTAACAGATGCCTCTGACAAGCTTGCCGTTACTATCGGTAAAGAAATTTCCGGCGTAATCCCGGGTCGTATTTCTACAGAAGTAGATGCCCGTTTATCATTCGACACCGACGCGACTATTGCTAAAGCAAAACGTCTGGTTGAACTGTACAACGATGAAGGTATCGATAAATCACGTATTCTGATCAAAATCGCTTCCACCTGGGAAGGCATCAAGGCTGCTGAAATTCTGGAACAGGAAGGGATCCAGTGTAACCTGACACTGTTATTCAGCTTTGCACAGGCACGTGCCTGCGCGGAAGCCGGTGTCTATCTTATTTCTCCTTTCGTGGGCCGTATTCTTGACTGGTATAAAGCCAACACTGACAAGAAAGAGTACACCGCAGAAGAAGATCCGGGTGTGGTTTCAGTAACCCGCATCTATAACTACTACAAAGAGCATGGTTACAGCACGGTAGTCATGGGCGCGAGCTTCCGTAACATTGGTGAAATTCAGGCGCTGGCCGGTTGCGACCGTCTGACCATCAGCCCGAATCTGCTGGAAGAACTCAAAAACAGTACTGAAGCGCTGCCTGTGAAACTGAAAGACGAAGGCGCCACAGCAACACCGGGCGCGAAACTGGACGAAAAAGGTTTCCGCTGGGACATGAACGAAGATGCCATGGCGACACAAAAGCTGGCAGAAGGGATCCGCAACTTTGCAGCTGACCAGGAAAAACTGGAAACCATGCTGAAAGAAAAACTGGGTCAATAAACTTCGCTGGTATCAGGAAACATTCAGACAATGACAAATTTTACCCAACAGCCAGCTTTCGCTAATTTGTCGAAGCTGGCAGAAGACATCAAAAAGACTCACATGCGTGACTGGTTTGACGCGCAGCCTGAGCGTGCAGACACCATGCAGGCGCAGGCTTGTGGTTTGTTTATTGATTATTCAAAAAACCGTGTTAACGAAGAAGCGCTTGCACAATTGTTTGCACTGGCGAAAGCACAGGGCGTGGACACGCATCGTAAAGCCATGTTTGACGGTGACACCATCAACAACACTGAAAAACGTGCTGTACTGCATACAGCGCTGCGTAATTTCAGTGGTAAGCCCGTTATGGTTGACGGTGAAGATGTGATGCCGGAAGTGCTGGCTACGCTGGACAAAATTGAAGCCTTTACGGCTTCAGTGCATTCCGGTGAGCACAAAGGTTATACCGGCAAGCCAGTTAAACACGTAGTCAGCATTGGTATCGGCGGTTCATTCCTGGGCCCTAAAATCATGACTGAGGCGCTGAAGCCGTACACCCATGATGCCGTTAAAGTGCACTTTGTAGCAAACGTAGACGGCTGTCATATTCATGATGTGCTGACGTCTCTGGATCACGAAGAAACGTTAATCGTTATGTCTTCCAAGTCGTTTTCCACTCAGGAAACGTTGCAGAATACCTTAACTGCGAAAGCCTGGTTCCTGGAACAGGGCGGCACTCAGGAAGATATTGCAAAACACTTTGTTGCCGTATCCTCAAACGTTAAAGCAGCCACTGAGTTCGGAATTGCGGAAGAAAACATTTTCCCCATGTGGGACTGGGTTGGCGGACGCTACTCGTTGTGGTCTGCGATAGGCTTACCCATCGCACTGGCACTGGGTTTTGAAAACTACAAAGGCTTGCTCGAAGGCGCCCATGAAATGGACAAACATTTCTGTGATGCACCATTTGAAAGCAACCTGCCCGTTATTCTTGCAGTTCTCGGCGTCTGGTACCGCAATTTCTTTGATGCACAGTCTCACGTCATGTTGCCTTACTATCATTATCTTCGTGGACTGCCCGCTTATGTGCAGCAACTTGATATGGAAAGTAACGGTAAGCAGGTCACACAGAACGGCGATGTGGTTGAGTGGGAAACCGGCCCGGTTATCTGGGGAAGTGAAGGCACCAATGGTCAGCACAGCTTCCATCAGTTAATCCACCAGGGTACCTCTGTCATCCCCGCAGACTTTATGCTGCCGCTGAATGTGCCTAATCAGAACGACACGCATCATGCCATGCTGGCATCGAATTGCTTTGGTCAGACTCAGGCACTTATGCAGGGAAAAACCTTCGAAGAATGCTACGCTGATCTTGAAGGTAAGGTGTCTGATGAAAGTGAACGCAAAGCACTGGCTCAGCACAAAACCATGCCCGGTAATAAACCCAGCAATACAATTTTGTTCGATAAACTGGATCCGCAAACACTTGGCGCGCTGGTTGCAATGTATGAACATAAGGTATTTGTCCAGGGCGTTATCTGGCAGGTGAACTCCTTTGATCAATGGGGTGTCGAGTTAGGAAAAGTACTTGGTAATCAGGTTCTTGACGGCATTCAGGGTAAGGCAGAAAGCGATGCGTTTGATGCTTCTACCCAACAACTCATTAATCGCTTCAGAAACGCCAATGCACCAACTTAAGGAAAGTTAATTTGGTTTACGCCAAATAAGTGCATCTGACAAACGGCCGGTTTTTACTGGCCGTTTTCATTGGGCAAACCACACGCTGTCATGCAATCGTCATATTTTGTTAATAAAAGGTAAATTTAATCATTTTATTATCGTGTCGACTGTGATACAAAAGTAGTCAGAAGGATGAAAAAACATTCAACTCTGACACTGATGTTAGTGGTAAACAAAAGGAGATCCTAGTGGATAAGTCAGATCTGTTTGCGATGTTAAATATTGAAGAAACTCCGGCTAAAACTAAAAGCAAGAAAAGAAAGTGGAGAGAGATCGAAGCCTTACAAGACAGGTTCAAACTGGAAAAAGAACTGGCAGAAATCGACTACGGTTTTGAGTACGAACTGGAATCGATGGAAAGATAAAATGAAAACGGCCACCTGATATCAGGTGGCCGTTTTTCGTTATATCACCCTGCAGGTTTTTATATCTGCCAGTTAATGGCAGGTTGCCCGTGTTTGCGCAGCCAGGCATTTGTCTGACTGAAATGCTGACACCCGAAAAAACCTTTGTAGGCCGACAACGGAGACGGATGTGGTGCTTCCAGTACCAGATGTCGCTGTTTGTCGATATTTGCGCCTTTCTTTTGCGCGTGACTGCCCCACAACAGGAACACCACATTGCTGGTGTGTTCATTAATGGCGGCTATGACGTGGTCGGTAAACGGTTCCCAGCCAAACTTTGCATGGCTGTGTGCCTTCCCCTGCTCTACCGTCAGTACAGTATTTAACAACAATACACCCTGCTCAGCCCACGACGTGAGATCGCCGTCAGAAGGCATAGAAAACCCTTCGATATCCGTTTCCAGTTCTTTGCAGATATTCTTCAGCGATGGTGGCAGCTTTACGCCTTTCTTTACGGAAAAAGATAATCCGTGCGCCTGTCCCGGCCCGTGGTAGGGATCCTGTCCCAGGATCACAACCCGCACTTTATTCAGGGGGGTGAGAGCGAATGCATTGAATACATCCGGTTCAGGAGGAAACACCACTGATGCAGCCCTGGCCTCATCAACCCTGGCCATTAGTGATTTAAAATAAGGCCGGGACTTTTCAGGTCCCAGCACATCTTGCCATGTTGTCATTTCAATATAGAGAACATGTGCGCTTTTAGCGCTTCGTAGTCAGCTGGCAGTGGCACGGCCTGGCTTTCTTTACTCGAACACTCTACCAGTGCCTGAGGCAGGCTCAGAGGCTGTCCGAGTACATTCTCAACGGTTTCGCGGAATTTAGCCGGATGTGCAGTACCAAGGAACAGACCATACTCATTGTCCGCCAAATCGTGACTTACCGCACGGTAAGCGATGGCAGCATGAGGTTCGCTGGTATATCCCTGTTGCGCAAGCTGACGCATGGCGATTTGTGTATATTCTTCATCTACACATTCACCACGCAGGCACGACTTATCCAGGTAACCACGCTCAATCAGCGCTTCGATGCGGGGCCAGTTGTTTGGCTGGCTGACATCCATTGCATTAGACATGGTTGCAACCGTCGGATTGGGCGCCCACTCGCCGGTTTTCAGGTAACGGGGAACAGTATCGTTCAGGTTCGTTGCCGCAACAAAACGCTTAATGGGCAAGCCCATAGACTTGGCAATCATACCTGCTGTCAGATTACCGAAGTTACCGCTCGGCACCGAGATAACCAGCTCTTCACGCTGTTCCGGCGTAAGCTGGCTAACCGCTTCAAAGTAGTAACAAACCTGCGCCAGCAAACGGCTGATGTTGATAGAGTTTGCTGAATTCAGATGCAAACCTTCACGCACATCCGGATCGTCAAACGCATTTTTAACCATCGCCTGACAGGCGTCGAAATCACTCTCGATAGCAACGGTATGAATGTTATCACCCAAAGTGGTAAACAGCTTTTCCTGCAGCTGACTGATTTTTCCTTTCGGGAATAAAATCACCACATTGATGTTCGGGATACCGTGGAACGCATGGGCAACAGCGGCACCGGTGTCACCGGACGTGGCGGTAAGGATGGTAATGGGTTCGCCATTGCCGATGCGGGAAAGCACCTGCGCCATAAAACGGCCGCCGAAATCTTTAAAGGCCAGCGTAGGACCGTGAAACAACTCCAGTGTGGCGACTTTGTCATTGACACTGACCACAGGAGCCGGAAAGGTAAACGCCTCTTCAACAATACTGCCAATGGTGCCTTCGCCCAGCTCGTCACCGATTAAGGCGGTAAGCACTTCTGTGCTGCGCTCAACGAAAGGCTTTTTGAGCAAGCCATCGATGTCGTCTAATTTCGGAATGTCAGTAGGGAAATATAAGCCCTGCTCCTGACCTAAACCGCGCTTTACTGCTTCTGAAAAGGAAGCGGTGTCTGATGCTACTTTTAAATTTACTAATTCCACCTGGGATACCTTTAATCTTTACACTTGCTGCTCTACCGCACCCTTATCAGGGATCCGGCAAACGTGGCTAAAGCCATCTTCATTTTGTACGTAATTGGCCTGCAGCCATTCACGAATCGCTTCGGCTTTTTCAGCATCGTCACAGACAGCAAATACTGTCGGACCAGAACCGGAGATCCCGAATGCTAATCCACCATTTTCCATACTGAACGCTCTGGCCTCGTCAAAGCCGGGCAATAATGACTTGCGGTAAGGTTCAGCTATTACATCCTGCATCACACTGGCTGCCAGGCCCGCGTTCTGCGCGTGCAGTGCATGCACGAACACGCCCAGTTGACGGCCAAAAGTCAGCGTATTTGCCATCGCCACTTCTTTCGGCAAAATATTCCGGGCCGCCGATGTGGAAACACTTATTCCAGAGTAGCACACAACCCAGTACCAGCTGCCGATAACCGGTAATTTCACCGTCACTTCGGCATCATTGCCGGTCATAAGGGTTAATCCGCCAAGATAACAGGGGGCAACATTGTCATAATGAATGCTGCCGCTAATCTGCCCTTCCAGCTCGCCCATCATTAACAGAAGCGCATTCTCATCAAAGGGATATTCAAAGTGTGCATTCAGTGCATGAAAGGCTGCAACGATAGAACTGGCACTGGAGCCAAGGCCGCTGCCAATGGGCAGGTTCTTATGCAAAATCAGTTCAACATGACGGGGGGGTTTGCCGGCTTTTACCATTTCTTCAAAAAAATGGGCATAGCATAAGGTAACAATGTTGTTATCGGCACCTGCCGGTAACTTATGGGCAAACGGGCCGGTGGCGGTCAAAGAAAATGCATCTGCATCTTTTACTTCAACAACATCGCCTAACTCAGTGCCGTCGACGGGTGCCAGTGCGGCACCCAACACATCAAAACCTAAACTTACATTGCCGATGGAGGCTGGCGCATAAGCGCGGGTGGTTTTCATACTACTCATCCTTCAATTACAGCGCCATTTGTTTCCACGGCATGGTACGCAGAATATCAGCAAACACACCGGCAGCGGTTACCGTACCACCCGCTCCGTAGCCGCGGATAACGTAAGGAATTGGCTGGTAATAGTCACTGCTGATTGCCAGCGCGTTCTCACCGTCTTTCACCGCAGCAAGAGGATGCGAAAGCGGCACCGCCTGAATGGTTACCTTACACTTGTCACCATCGATACTGCCGATATAACGCAACACACTGTCGTTGGCTTTGGCCTCTTCCACGCGCTGACCAAATGCGGCATCCAGCTCAGGTAACTGCTGCATAAACTCATCAATTGATGCACCTTCTGCAAAACCTTCCGGTAACACAGATTCAATCTGAATATCAGACAGTTCAAGCACCAGGCCGGCTTCACGTGCCATGATCAGCAGTTTACGGGCCACGTCCATGCCGCTTAAGTCATCACGTGGATCCGGCTCGGTATAGCCATTTACTTTTGCTGCACTGGTAGCCTGTGACAAGCTCATACCTTCTTCAAGCTTACCGAATACATAGGATAAGCTACCGGATAAAATGCCTTCAAACTGATGCAGCACGTCGCCGGCAGCAAACAATTTCTGCAGGTTATCGATAACCGGCAAGCCCGCACCGACGGTAGTTTCATATAAATACTGGCGATTTGTATTCTGCGCGGTTCTGCGCAGCTGACGGTAATACGCCATGGTGTCGGTGTTGGCTTTTTTGTTAGGTGTCACTACGTGGAAGCCCTGCTCCATCATATCCACGTACTGTGAAGCTACCGCTTCGTGACTGGTACAATCAACAATCACCGGATTTACCAGACTGTTGCTGTTAACAAACTGGTGTAAACGCTCAACACTTAACGACTCCTCAGAAGCTGCCAGTGCAGACTGCCAGTCGCCTGACACATCAATGCCCTGCGCGTTAAGCAGCAGTTTGCGGCTGTTGGCAATACCATATACACGTAACTGAATATTGCGCTTTAACAGTGCAGGTTGCTGACGGGCAATCTGACCCAGCAATTCTGTACCTACGTTACCGCAGCCAACCAGGAATACGTCAATGGTGTGGCGATCGGAGAAGAAGTTCTGGTGAATAACCCGTACCGCCTTCTTCGCCTTTTTCGCTTCGATAACCGTAGAGATGGAACGCTCTGAAGATCCCTGAGCAATGGCTACGTTGTTCACACGGGCTTGCGCCAGTGCAGCAAAGAACCGGGCTGCCAGGCCTTTTGTGTGACGCATTCCATCACCGACCAGAGTAACAATGGCTAAGTCGTGACGCACTTCAATTTGATCAAGCAACTGGTTTTGCAGTTCCAGAGCAAAGGCATCTTCCAGCAGTTGCTGTGCACGGGCCGCATCTTTTTCCTGTATACAGAAGCTGATGCTGTATTCCGAGCTGGACTGGGTGATCAGGCTGATGGAGATATTGGCATTACTCATCACCTCAAATACACGGCTTGCCATGCCTACCATGCCTTTGAGGCCAGGTCCGGCAACATTAAACATCGTGATGTTATCGAGCTGCGAAATACCTTTCACTGACGTCCATTTCTCGCTGGCTTCGTTACTGATTAGCGTGCCGGGCGCAGAAGGATTCAGGGTGTTTTTGATCAGGCAGGGAATGTGATGCTGAGCGATAGGACCTATGGTTTTCGGGTGCAGTACTTTGGCACCGAAGTAAGACAGCTCCATGGCTTCCTGATAAGTCAGCTTATCAAGTAATACTGCCCCTTCAACCTGATTCGGGTCAGCGTTATAAACACCGTCTACATCCGTCCAGATTTCACAGCAGTCTGCGTCGATACAGGCCGCAAGGATGGCAGCAGAGTAATCAGAACCGTTACGGCCGAGCGTGACTTTTTCACCCTCTTCATTAACTGCAACAAAGCCGGGCATAACCAGTAGTACTGAACCGTCGTTCTTTACGTCACTGAAACGAGCTTTACTCATTGCCACATCAGCAATGCTGTCGAGATATTCGCCGTGTGCCAGCACGTATTCGACCGGGTCGATGATACTGTTAACCACACCTTTACTCTGCAAAATCGCACTGAACAGCGTCACACTGATGTATTCGCCGATACTTAAGATGCCGGCAGCCACAGAATCCGGAGCACAACCAAGCAACTTAATGCCTTCCAGTTGTTGCTTAAGCGCAGACAAGCGCTCTGAGATAAATGAAGAAACGTGGTCGTGGGCGAAGTTATCTAAGGTGGTGTTTAATTCGTCAGCAATACCCTGAACAGTTTGCTCCAACTTTTCGAACAGAGGCTGGAAGTCATCCCCTGCGGCAGCCTGTTCACAAAGAGAAGAAAGCGCGTTGGTCACGCCCTTTGGCGCAGAAAGCACTACTGCTGCGCCATCGGTTTGGTGGGTGGTCATACAAATCCCGGTCACACGCAGGTATCGGGGTGCGTCGGCCAGAGAAGATCCACCAAACTTTAAGACTTTCATGTAATGCTCCTTTCGGTTTTATTTTGCTACATCAACGCTCAATTGCGTAAAAAAAAACCCGCTCCTGGTGAGGGCGGGCTTTCGATGTCTGGTTGCAATGTTGCGCACTAGCCAGCGACCGCCCTCAAAGAGGTGGTAATAATCATCGTGCCGGTGGTGCTAATCATTGTTTTCATACGGACAATTTGCCGTATAGACGTCTATCTGTCAACCGCGATTTTGCTTTTTCTGCGTAAAACACCGTCAGAACAGACAATTTACTCCTAAAGAGAGCCTTTTTCTGCCTTTTCATATTGCGATTCATCATATTTTGACAGGAAAAACGGGAATTTCATTGCGTACATTTTGCCGGAGCATTCCGTAATTTTTTCTTCCGGAGCCCAATGGGCACCCCGTTCAGGCCAGGGCAATGGAATTCTGCGCGGGAATAACTTTATATTTTTCATATCATTAGTGCATAAAAAAGGGCCGTACTCTCCGGTACAACGTCCGGCGCGTTGCGGCACTGTCTTTGCTATCTCAGCTTACACATGCCTATCAGATTTTATTTTTCCCGGAGAAAGTCCTTATGTCAGCGTTTAACGGAGTTTTAGGCGTCAGCCAGGCAGAGTCAGGTTATCAGTTTGCAGTGTGGGCGCCGAACGCCAAATCTGTATGTGTAACCGGAACATTTAATGAATGGGATGAGACTGCAAATCCTCTGGAATCCCGTGAAGGCGGAATCTGGGTTGGTTTTGCCGACAACGCGAAAAACGGTGATGAATACAAGTTTGCTATTACCACCTTGCAGGATGAGCTGTTATTAAAAAACGATCCCCGTGCCCGAAAGGTCACAAACAGTGTGGGAAACAGTGTTATTTACGATGATGAATATCAGTGGCAACACACACAATTTAAATCCGCCCCCCTTCATGAGCGCGTCATTTATGAAATGCATATTGGCACGTTTAATAAACCCGAAGATGGCCACGGCACATTTGCATCGGCCATAGAAAAGCTGCCTGAGTTGAAAGCGCTGGGCGTGACGATGGTTGAACTCATGCCTGTGAATGAATTCGCCGGGGATATAAGCTGGGGCTATAACCCTGCCTATCCCTTTGCAGTAGAAGAAGCCTACGGTGGTCCTGACGGACTGAAAGCCTTTATCGATTCAGCTCACGGCATGGGGATCGGTGTGATCCTTGATGTGGTTTACAACCATTTAGGCCCGAGCGACCTGGATATCTGGCAGTTTGACGGCTGGCACGAGAACGATAAAGGCGGCATTTATTTCTACAATGATTACCGCAGCGCCACGCCATGGGGAGATACACGACCAGACTATGGCCGTCAGGAGGTGCGGGACTATCTCACCGACAATGCACTGATGTGGCTGAACGAATTCAAAGCTGACGGATTGCGGATGGATATGGTGCCTTATATGCGCAGTGTTTCCGGTGCCGATACCGGCGATGACGATATCCCGGAAGCCTACGATCTGATTAAAACCATCAATCACCGTATTCAGACGTCCTGCCCGGGTAAAATGACCATTGCTGAAGATCTTCACAGTCATGAGTACATTACCGATCCTTTAGACAAAGGCGGTTGCGGCTATACAGCACAGTGGGCAGCAGGTTTCGTTCATCCTGTCCGCGATACGCTGACAAAAACAGAAGACAGTTATGTCGATTTGAGCACGGTGGTTAACGCGATTACCAGAGTGGTCAGCGGAAACCCGTTTGCCAGAGTGGTCTATAGCGAATCCCATGATGAAGTCGCTAACGGTCAGGCCAGACTGGTTGAGGAAGTAGCGCCGGGCGGTGTGGATGACAACTACTTTGCCCGTCAGAAAGGCATTTTAGCCGGCGTCCTTACCCTCACAACCGCGGGTATTCCTATGCTGTTTCAGGGGCAGGATTTCAAAGAGTCCGGCTGGTTCGATGATACCAGTGATATCGACTGGGAACGCAAAACCCGCTTTGCTGAGTATGCAGAAGCATTTACGCAACTGGTCGGTTTACGTACCAACAAAAACGGCAACAGTGCAGCATTAACCGGCGGTGCCACAGAAATTGTGCATAAGGACGATGACAACAAAGTGCTGATCTACAAACGAAGCAATGGCCTCGATGACAAACACGTCTATGTCATGATTAATTTTTCAGGCGCTGATGTGGAAGGATACCGGTTAAATGGCATGCCGCCGGATGCAGCCTGCCTGTTTGCCTGGCAGGACGGCATTACAACAAACGATGTGCAACTGAACGACAACCTTATCCATCTTACGGCTTACAGTGCGATGATATTTTCCGGCAGCTGAGGCCGGAACGAAAAACGCGGTGCATTGTGTGCACCGCGTATATCAGGCTGGTAATTACCAGTTCACATCATCAGAAACGGTAAGTGATTTTTCCGTATACATAGCGGCCGGTAAAGCCGTAAGGCGAAAAGCCTGAATAAGGCATGATGTAAGTAAAGGTGGTCGGCGCTTCAACCGTGTAGCGGCTTGCCTCAGGATACACATCAAATACGTTGTTTGCGCCCACAGACACAGACAACCCTTCCGTTAACGCTACATTAATGTCCAAATCGGTTACCCACTCTGCCGGAATGATTTCATTCAGTTCAGCCGTGGAGGACGGATCTTCCACTTCACCGTAACGGGTTGTTCTTAACGTTGTGGTGTAGCGGTCAAACGACCAGGTGACGCCTAAATTAACTTTACTTTCAGGCGAAGCCGTTTCGAACCGGCGCAACTCGACATCAGAGAATAAGTTACTCTGGTCAAAACCGGCGCCCTGCAGCACATCCGGCGCATCGATAACGCGGGTGACTTCGTTGTCGTTAAAGTTTATGCCGGCATTGAAGTTAAATGCGCCCCACTCTGCTGTGTCCAGCGTATACGTTGACACAATATCGACACCCTGCGTACGGGAGTCAATCGCATTTAAGAAGAAACGCGCGCTGGTCGCGCCGGTGCCTTCAAGTAGCGCCTCGATTGCATCGCCGGACAGGTTGTTTGACAACACAATGCGGTCGTCAATATCGATGCGGTAGAAATCGACTGTCAGGTTAAAATCTGCAGACGGTGACCAGGTAAAGCCTGCGCTGTAGTTAACTGACTCTTCTGCATCCAGACCGGGACTGCCCAGCGCCTGCGCAACATCACTGGACGGTGCAAAGGTACCTGTTTCTACCGGAACACTGTCTACAAAAACGGTAGAAATGGCAGTGAAATGTTGTTGCTGTAATGACGGAGCGCGGAAACCGGTAGATACCGATGCGCGCAAAGCAAATTCATCCGTCACTGTTACCCGGTTAGACAACTTCCAGTTAAAGGTGCTGCCAAAATCGGAATAGTCTTCAAAACGGCCCGCAACAGCAACGTTCCACTGCTCAAGTACATCTGCTTCCAAATCGACATACAAGCTGTAGTTGTGGCGGCTGTTCTTGCCCGCCGATTCCGGTGTGAAACCCGGAAATACCTGGGAACCTGCCGCACCCAAAGAGCCATCTGCAGAAACCGCACCGCCGGGACCGAACGTCCCCTGAATGTAAGAGCTTTCCTCACCTGCGGTAATTTCATAGCTTTCATGACGGTACTCTGCGCCCATGGCGAAGTTCATTTCGCTGTAGAATACACCGGTATCAACCAGGCGTGACGCATCTGCATTCACCACAGTGGTTTGATACTCTAAAGAGCCGGCGTCAAAACTTGTCTGGCTGTCAGGGCCCAAAGACGTATTCAGAGAATTGGCGACACCGTATTCCAGCTCGTTTTCACCATGAGTGACAGATAAATCGTAATTCCAGACTTCGTCATAACCTTTGATACCGGCCAGTACAGACGAATCTTTGATATCAGTGGTAATTTGCGGCAGGAAACCGTCAGGATAAATGGATGTAATGTTCCGTGAATCCTGTGCTCTGCGGTAGAAGCCGCCGCTGACAGAATTACGCTTACTGGCGCCGGCTGTTCCGTAAAACTCAACCTTATCGTTAATCGCTTTTCCGGCATTCACAAACAGCGCATAGTCTTCCACGTCACCATTGCCGAATACATGATTGTAACGGTCCACCGTTAACTCACGGGGATCAAGATTACCTTCTTCGTCGCGGGCATAGTTTTCACGGGGATCGTAATCGGCACGGTTGGCCTGGCCCCGGTCGCGGTATTCAGCAGACACATTCACAAAACCATCATTGCCCCATTCGAAGCCGATGTTGCCGCGCAGAGTGGCTGTCTGACCATCCGTTAAAGAGCGGTCTGAGCCGGTCTGGAAAGCAAGATCACCATTATCACCGACACTGACTCCGGTTAACTCCGGCACACCGTCCATTGTAGTCACGTTGGCACCGTAGGTGGCAGACACTTCGCCGCCTTCGCTGGCATCTTTCAGTACGATATTAATCACACCTGCGATAGCATCAGAGCCATACTGGGCAGCCGCACCGTCACGCAATACTTCAATACGCTTAATGGCGTTAGCCGGAATCGCATTTAAATCCACCGCAGAAGAACCCCGGCCAACAGAACCGTTCAGGTTTAACAGTGCGCTGGTATGCCTGCGCTTACCGTTAACTAAAACGAGAGTGTGGTCAGGAGCCAGACCGCGCAGCTGTGCAGGACGTACGTGGTCAGTACCATCGGTCATAGAAGGTTGCGGAAAGTTAAAGCTGGGCAGCAGGTTATTCAGAATCATGTTGGTTTCAGTTAAACCTGTCGCAGCAATAGCGGACGCATCAATGATATCGATAGGCACCGGTGAATCATTCACTGTGCGTCCCACGCGGCGTGAACCCACTACCTGAATTTTTTCCAGACTGGCATCTGCAGCCGGATCAGTTTGCTCTTGAGCGACGGCCTGAGAAGAAACGGCTAACGGTAATCCGATGATTGCGGCAGAAAGAAGAGATAGTCGAAATGCAGACGACCGGGATTTGTCCTGTAACATAAAAAGTGTTCCCTAAGAATTTATTATTGAATCGAAAATACGCCTTATCGGAATTGATAAGCGGGATGTCATGGCATCCGTTTCTGAAGTCAGGGTACGGCCCGAAAGCCCTTTGATGAGCCTTGATGAGACTCTTAGAATTATATGCATGGCAGCATGAAGAACGATCAGGTTAAAACCTGAACAACTGGTCAGTAGTGCTGCGGGCGGAGTAAATCATAAATAATGAGTTAACTGAAGCCGGAGTTTGAAATATTAATTTATTCCTCGGCAGATAAACAAAAATAACCGATGAATCTCTGTGGAGCCCGGGAACTAAGATGTTCAAATACATAGAAACAACTCAGGAGCTAAAACCGATGTCAGCAGAAATCAAAACCCTGTCGAGCAAAGTGGTGTATGAAAATAAGTGGATGCGGGTGAGAGAAGATGCCATCGAGCGCCCGAGTGGCCAGCAAGGCATTTACAGCGTGATGGAAAAACCGGACTTCACCGTTGTTATCCCCGTGCAGGACGGATACGTGTACATGGTAGAACAATACCGTTACCCGGTTGAAAAGCGTCAGCTGGAATTTCCCCAGGGCACCTGGGAAGAGAATGGCCAGGCCGATCCGGCAGAACTAGCTGCCGGCGAACTACAGGAAGAAACGGGTCTGCTGGCAAAAAACTGGACTCACGTGGGTTATCAGTATTTAGCTTACGGTTTTTGTAATCAGGGGTATCATATCTGGATTGCCACAGATTTTACCATGACCGAGCAGAACCTCGACCCTGAAGAAGAAGGCCTGACCTGCCACCGCATTGCTTTATCCGATCTGGATGAGATGATTAAAAAAGGTGAAATCCTTGATGCCACCACCTGCAATGCGCTGGGGTTGGCGCGTCTGAAAGGACTTATTTAACTATCTTCCTGTGTATCGCACTTCCGCTGATGAATTCAGCGGAAGCATGCTGCTTTAGCAAACTCAAGCGCCTTCGAATTGATACGATTAATCATCCCGGTTAAGCGCTTCAATCAATTCAATTTCAAAATACAAATCGCTGCCGGCGGGAATTTTGCCGACTTGCCGGTCGCCGTAGCCCAGTTCCGCTGGTACCCAGAGTTTGCGTTTACCTCCCTCTTTCATTCCCTGAATACCCAAAAACCAGCCCTGAATAATTTTATTTTTAGATAACACGGTTTGAAACGGACGCCCCTTTTCATAAGAGGAGTCAAACTCAGTGCCGTCTGCCAGCTGTCCGCGATAGTGGGCGGTAATTAACGCGCCTTTCTTCGCTTCACGCCCTTCTCCTGTCACCACGTCTTCAAACTTAATTTCTGCACTCATACTACTGATGTCCTGTAATCAATCATGCTGCAATGGTAACCGATTGTGCGATCCGGAGGAATGGCAGGCATTGCTGTAGCCGGTGCGCTATAGTGGATGTTCAATTAGCTAAACTTATCACTCAATTTGTATCGGGTACTTCTGCCGCCACCAGCCTTAACCAGACAGCCTTGTTCTACGAGGAAAGCCAGATGACGGGTAGCGGTTGGTTTACTTACTTTCGCGACACGATGATATTGAGTAGTGTTAATCCCGTCTGCAAAGTCACCATCCAGCATCTTGTTCAACACCTTTACTTGTGCAGGATTCAACACAGACTGATCAACAGATCGCCAGTACCTGCTTTTGAATATGAGTTGTTCAATATCACACATTACTTGACTAAACGTGTCATCAAGTGTTTCGAGAAACCATTTCACCCAGTCAGTTATGTCCATGGTTCCCTTCTGGCTTCTTTCAAGTGTGTCGTAATAACTGGCACGCCGTTTCAGTATACTTACAGACATCGCGTAAAATCGTACAGACTGGTTTTCAGCCTGCGCTAATGCAAGATCTGTCAGTAAGCGGGTAATGCGACCGTTACCATCTTCAAACGGGTGGATTGTTACAAACCAGAAATGGGTAATTGCCGCACGAATTATGGGGTCAGGAAAAGACGCATCACGGGACTCATTGAACCAGGAAATGAACCCGGAAAGTTCCGGCTCTAAATGTATTCGCGCGGGGGCTTCAAAATTTACAACAGGTTTTTCCAGCCTGCCTGAAACGACTTGCATGGGACTACTTCCTCTGAGCACTCCCCCCTCAATACGATGAAGAAAATTATCCTCTCCCGAAAACAACAGGCTGTGCCACCGTAAAATCCTCTCAAGGGTTAACGGCTTTTCATACTCCTCAATCGCATCAACTATGATTTCCGCCAACCCGTCTGTCTGCGCTGTAGTAGGATAAGGCGTTTTTTCATTAAGTCCCAGTTTTGCGGCCAGTGACGATCTTACTGAAAATGCATTAATATTCTCTCCCTCGATAGCACTCGAATGGACAATATTTGCCAGAAAAGTGTCCAGCATTCGCTGTTTTTCTTCGACAGGCTGGCTCAACATTTTTCCGATGAGAATTCCCAGATTTAATCTGACTTTCCGGAGGAGCGGCTCAATGACATCTGCATTCCACGTAAAATCAGGCCATTCTGGTTGTTGCCATATCCACATAATTGCTCTCTGATTCGATTGACGAGCCTATTCTAATCATAATTTAATCAGAATAAGTGCATTAATCAAATCAGAAACCCGTGCAATGCGAGAGAGAGCGCTTTGAAAATGGCGAGTGGTCTTCGGAAACAGTTGCCGGTGCGCTATAGTGGAGGCGTGTTTTTTCAAAAAACTGTCAGCAAGGAGCTACCATGCGCATAAGAAAGAGCCAACTTCTGGCCGCTACCCTACTGCTTTCAAGCGCGACCAGCGCTAATGGTTTGCGGTGCGGAACAAAGCTGGTACTGGAAGGAGAAAGTACCTATGACGTCATTCAGAAGTGTGGCCAGCCGGATTCGCAGGAAGATCTCGGTTTTATTCGCAAGCGGGACGATTACGTCAAGGTAACCCGCTACATTTATGACATAGGTAACGGTAAATTTCTGCGCCTGCTCGATTTTCACAATGGTAAATTAATCAAAATCGCTGACGGACCGCGTCAGTAGTCATAACATGAAACTCTGGTTGCTAATTTTTATCGAAATTACCGTCGATATGCTCTGTGTTAACAGTATTCTTTTCAATTTCATCCCGTAGCAACAGGAACGGCCGGTACTGCTCATTTTTCAGCAGTTCTAGCTGGTCAGAATAATGCTCAGAGCCTTTCTGGCGAGAGTTACCGTAGGCCATAAGGCCTTTAGCTTTGACCGGCGTAGAGAACTCAATCATCGAAATCCAGGTTTCACCGTGATAGGGCTCGCGGATACCATCCTCATCAGGATCGACCCAGGTGATTACGTTAAACGCCCCCAGGTTTCCGTAGCCACCGTGACCGGCAACGTCTTTATCGAGAATGCGGAAGCGTGAAATTTCCCCGAATACCGGATCCATTCTGCCATATTTAGCTTTGGTATTCTCAATAGCCGTTTTCAGCATCACGACAGCCTGAGCCGGATCCTTGATGCCGTAAGGCGTAGACAGCGGCTTGTCCATACTCCAGCCCTCAACATAATTCGCTTCGCTGCTGAATCGCGGACGGGGACCGGCAAACTGTGCTGCCCACTCCTCGAACAGATATCCGGCACGGCTGTCTTCGCTGAAAGTTTTGTCCCAGTTCTCAAACAGGGTAACCGCCTGCTGAATTTCCGGATCGTCACTATTTCTGGCTTCAGTAAGAAGCTCATCCATCAGACGTTCTGCCATCAATGAGTATGTGGAGGTTTTCATTACCTCAAACTCAGCAAAAGACAGCTTACCGGACTCCGCCATACGCTTAACCGCGCCCTGTGCCCGGTATGACATCGGGCCTTTAGGAGCGACATAAGCTGGGAAATCTTCAGGTTTGTACACTACAGGATAGGTCGCAAGCCAAGGTGGATCGTTAGCGTTCTGCACGAACCCGCTGTCAGGGTTAATCACTTTTGGCAGTTCTTCATAGGTGTGCACTTCGGTCCAGAGATACTCAGAACTGTCGCCGGGTACCAACCCCTGCCAGAAATCTAAATCTCCCTGTTTGCGTTTCGGCAGAATACCGTTATCCAGATACTCGATGTTGCCAGCTTTATCCGCGTAGGTGATGTTGAAGGTAGGAATTTGCAGGCGCTTCATGATGGACTGAAACTCATCAAAGTTCTTTGCCTGAAGCATGTCGTAGTACTGCTGCAGCATGAAAGGACGGTCAAGACCGGCAACGCGCAGAGCGATGGTTACACCGTCATCCCGAACAAACACAGGACCATGCACGGACTGTCTCAGCTCAAGGGTTTTATCCTCAAAGGAGCCATCTTCCTGCAGCACCTTATAGTGCTTAGTTTCTGCTTCAAACGGCAGCGTTTCGCCGTCATACACGTAACCGTCGTCTTTCAGTGTCAGCAAGTAAGAGGTTGCTCCCAGCATGCTGTTCACTGTATTGGAAATGCCCATATTCTGGTTGAAGGCAAAGCGGATAACCGGCAGACCTACCTGAGTAGCACCGTACATTTCAAAGTCTGGTCCGGTCAGGTGGGACTCATAATACGTGAAGAAACCGGATGCCCATGGCAGATGCGGGTTCTGCAGCAACAGGGTATTACCGCTCTTTGACTTCGACGGCATCACCGCATAAGTATTGGAGCCGTTTTTCACCGGCGGCGCACGGTCACCGATGATTTTGCTCTCGTTAGCGACATAGATGAAATTCATCAGCCTGTGGGCGTGAGTCACCACATCAGCACCGGTTAAGGGAAGCACTTTCAGCACGTCCTGATCCAGATTTTCCGGATGTGCCTCAGCGTAATCGTTGATACCTTGTGCAAACGCATCCAGAACGGCTTTGAAATCCGGCTCCTGAGCCTGATACCACTTTTCGCCCCGTTCAGGCACGCCGTTGGCAATCAGCCATTTATCTGTGGACTCATAGTCTGCGCCCCAATATTCCGCGCCTTTCGCGCGCGCCTGGCCATAAAGCCGGAGAATGATATCTCCCTGACTTTCTGCCTGCGCCCAGCCAAAGCCGTAGAAAACCGATTCCGCACTGTCACCATAGATATGCGGAACACCGTAACCATCCCAGCGGATTTCGGTGCCGGTTGATTCAGCAGGTTGCTCAACAGAGGTGGTTTCCTCCGGTGCAGGAGAGCACCCGAGGAGATAGCAGCTGGCGGTAACCAGCCAGAATTTAATTAAAAGTTTCATGGCAGGTGTCTGCCCCTGAGTTCTGTATGTGCGGAGGAAAGCGGCTGTGCTTCCCCTGCGATACATAGCTGATACTTTCGAAATGAATTTTGATAAGAGAAAGGCAGATTTTAAACCGCGCGCTTGCGTGTTTTTACTTACTGCCAAACGGAAGAATACAGAACTTTCTTTATTATTTTCAGACACAAAAATCCCCGCCAGTGAATGACATTCATGATTAAGGCAAGGTATTTCTTATTTGATACCAAACTATCATTACTAAGAGCAGGTTCGCAATAAAAAATGGGCATGCTGCTGCCCTGTCAGTTGAGTCATGATCAAACTTTCTCTCCCATAAGTACCAACATTAACTTGAAAAAATTCACCCGAAAGGAAGGAGTTGACGATGAGTAAAGTGGTACTGATAACCGGCGCATCCAGTGGCATTGGTGAAGCAACAGCCAGAAAGTTAGTTGCCGGTGGCCATAGATTGATTATCACTGCACGAAGTAGCGATAAACTTGAAAAGTTGACCGATGAGCTTGGCTCTCAAAACGTCCTTGCTGTGGCTGCTGATGCCACGGATTTTGAGGCACTTTCACAGGTAGTAAAAACTGGTGTTGACCATTTCGGACGCCTGGATGCCGTTTTCGCTAATGCCGGCAAGGGTGTGAACGCCGCTGGCACTCAAAATGGTGATCCTGAGGAATGGGATACCATGGTTGATATCAATATTAAGGCGCTGCTCTGGACAGCTAAGCTAACGCTTCCACATCTGAAAGAAACAAAGGGCCATTTCCTGCTCACCAGTTCTGCGGCCGGTAAAGTGTCAATTAAAGGGTCAGTGTACGGAGCGACTAAGTGGTTTGCCTATGGCTTCGGCATGAACCTTGCCGAAGAAATGAAAGAATGGCAGGGCCGGTGTACCACAATATGCCCCGGCATGGTCAATACGCCGTTCTTTGACGAACCCAAAGAAGATAAACTTCAACCTGAAGATGTAGCAGATGCTGTTGCTTTTGCCATCAATGCAGATCCGCGCAATAGTGTACGGGAAATCTATCTAATGCCGGCTAACTGAGTGTCACAGGTAGTAATATAAGTCTGTCTGATTGCTGACAGACTTATAATTACTATTCACCAGAGTGTTACTGCCCTGACACGCCATGTGCTAGGGTTATGGTGTAAAAGTTTAATGAGCACCGGCCATGACAGATACCCGCCTGGCGAAAAAAATCGCATTTCAAATTCTTACCCACTTTGATAAAAGTTACCGGTGGTTCACCCGTATAACCCGTGGCGCAAAAGAGCGCTTTGAAAATGGCGAGTGGTCTGCCACCCAAACCGCGTCCAGAGACAGACTGAACATTTATGAAAAAAGTGTTTCCGACGCGGTAGCTGATATCTATCACCTGGTGGAAGTCCACCAGCGGGATCGCAGCTTCTGGCAGGAATTAAAGGAGTCATTCACCCGCCACCTTGAAACCCATCCCCAGTTTGAGCTGGCTGAAACATTTTATAATTCCATCATCGGCCGTCTGTTCCGTCACCAGAGCTTCGATAATGACGTGATGTTTGTACTGCCCAGCAGGTGCTTTCTTCCCGGCCGCGACAGGGCGCAGGTGATTAACAGCCTCGACACCACGACAACCGTGGCGCAAATGTATGAATCTATTTATAAACTTTACCGCTTCAATCTTGCCTTCGAAGATTATCCACGTGATATGGCTCACCTTGAAACAGCGCTGCGCAAGCGTCTGAATAAGGAACGACTGGCCAGCGTGGAACTGGTGGAAATCCTTAAACCGGTATTTTATCGTGGCAAATCGGCTTACCTTATCGGTCGTATCTGCATGCCCGGCGAAACCCTGCCCTTTGTCATCTCCATGCATACCAATGACAATCAGGAAATTTACGTGGACGCCCTGCTCACCGACCGTCAGGATCTGAGTGTTATCTTCGGGTTTGCCCGCAGCTACTTTATGGTGGATACCCAGTATCCCGCTGAAATCGCCGCCTTTTTGCAGGAGCTGCTGCCGCACAAGAAGCATTTTGAATTGTATATGTCGCTGGGCCATCACAAACACGGTAAAACCGTGTTTTACCGCAATTACCTGCAGCATCTGGAGAACAGCGACGACATTTTTGAGCGGGCACCGGGAACCCGCGGTCTGGTGATGATGGTGTTCCACCTGCCGTCATACGGCGTGGTGTTCAAAATCATCAAAGATGAATTTGCAGAAAGCAAAAAAATTACCCGTCAGCACGTGAAAGACTGCTACAAGATGGTAAAAATGTCGGACCGTGTGGGCAGAATGGCCGATACCCATGAATACGTGAATTTCCGCTTCCCCCTTTCACGCATGCATCCGGACCTGATTCAGGAACTGAAAGACACTTGCGCATCCAGCCTGGAATTTACCGGTGACGAACTTATCATCCGTCACCTGTACATTGAACGGAAGATGACCCCGCTTAATCTGTATCTCCTTCAGGAAACCGATGAAGACAAACTGCGTCACGCCATCTACGAACTGGGTTTGTGCATAAAACAAATTGCGCTGGCGAATATATTCCCGGGCGATATGCTGCACAAGAACTTCGGCATCACCAAAGGCGGCCGGGTAATATTCTATGATTACGATGAAATTTGTCTGATGAAAGATCGTAACTTCAGAACACTGCCCAAGTCCGACGATCCTTACGCTCTGGATACCCTTTCCGTGGCACCCGATGATGTATTCCCCGAACAGTTCGAACACTTTATTGTGGGGAAAAAGCAATTCAAGGACATCCTCAAAGAATATCACGGCGATCTGATGACGCCCGAATACTGGCAAAGTGTGCAGGCAATTACGGCCCGCGGTGAAGTTCAGAATTTTACGCCGTACAATCCGGCCATGCGCTTCAGTAACCGGCGCACCTGAATCATCAGTTTCTCACAGTCTGCTATCATTAAAAGATTGTCATAAAGACTAAATTTAACTGGAAATCGATTATTCTGGTGATCAGGCAAGTACGTTTATGGCGTATTAGTTACTGACATTTCTGATGGTAGAACCACACGTATGAGAGCATTAATAATTGAAGATGATCACACCGTTGCAGATCACATCCGCAATGGTCTTGAGTCGGCCGGACATGAATGCTTTCATCAAAGTGACGGTAAAAGCGGACTGAACCGTGCCCTTGATGAGCAATTCGATCTGGTCATTTTAGATATCATGTTACCTGAGATGGACGGCTTTACGGTGTTGGACAACATCCGTTCCTCGTCTTCCGGTTTACCGGTACTGCTTTTAAGTGCCAAGAGTCAGGTTGATGATAAGGTGCGGGGCTTGCGCTCAGGCGCAAATGATTACCTCACCAAACCCTTTGCCATTGAAGAGCTGCTTGCGCGGGCTGAAGGCTTAACCGGCCGCACTGCCACCAGCGCGAAAGAAACGGAATTATCGGTGGGCGACCTGACCCTGGATTTGCTGCGCCGGAAAGTAACCCGTGGCGACACGGAAATTGATTTGCAGGCCAAAGAGTTCCAGCTGCTTGAATGTTTGCTGAGAAACCGCGGAAAAGTGGTGACCCGCAGCATGCTGCTGGAGCGGGTGTGGAATTATCACTTCGATCCGCAAACCAATTTAATTGACGTTCATATCAGCCGGTTACGACAAAAAGTAGATAAAACGTTTAATATACCCCTCATCGAAACTGTTCGCGGTACCGGTTACCGCATTTCAGAGGGTATCGCTTGATAGCAATTGGTGCGTTTACCCGCAGTTCCAGCTTCAGGGTAGGCGCATTATTTACCGCCCTGTCTTCTGCGGGCATTTTATTTATTCTTTATTTCTGGTCGTTGTCTGACGACGACAAACTGCTTACAGAAGCCCGCGCGGCCCTGTCCGCAGAGCGTTTTGCATTCGGTGAAATTTATGCACAGGGCGGACTTAGCGCCCTCACCTCCAGCCTTGAAGGCCGCGCCGCCAGTTCTGACAACGACTCACTCCTTGCATTGCTCGGACCGGACAACACCATTCTGGCCGGAAACCTGTCGAAACTTCCCCCACTGACCACAGACACCATGCCGGCCATAGTACCGGTGTCGCTACCTGATTATCTCCGTGAAGACATGTCTCTGCGCACAGAAAATCCGGACGCCAGCAACCTGTTGTACGATGTAGTGACTCTGGGCAATCATAAGATCTTTATAGCCCGCAACGTTGAAGCGCTGTACAGCAAACAAAAAATTGGCCGTGCTCTTGGCTGGATCTTCGCCGTCATGCTGGTGATGATTGCAGCACTCAGCTTCGGTGTTGCCCTGTATGTGGTGAACAGAATCAACCGCATGTCTCACACGGCCAGCGACATCATGGATACCGGCGATCTCAGTGCCCGCATGGAAATCGACAGCAACTGGGATGATTTAAGCAAACTGGCTATCGTGTTTAACAAAACGCTGGATAAGATTGAAAACTCGGTAAAAAATATCAAACAGGTTTCAGACAATATCGCCCACGATTTACGCACCCCGCTTTCCCGCTTACGCAGCAAACTGGAACGCATGGATGAAGGGGAGTTACGGGACGAGGCGCTGGCTGAAGCCGACAACCTTCTGGCTATTTTTAACGGCCTGCTGCGTATTGCCGACGTGGAAAGTGAGCGGCAGCGTGCCGGATTCGACAATGTGGCCCTGCATACTGTTGTTGCCGATGTGGTGGATTTATACGAACCTCTGGTGGAAGAGCAGCAGGTATCTCTGACCTGCAATATCGAGCCCGTTGACATTGAAGGTGATATGCACCTGCTGTTTCAGGCATTGAGCAATTTACTGGATAACAGCCTGAAACACGCCAAAAATAACTGCCGTATTGAAGTTAACCTGATGAAAACCTCACACCGGATCATCATCGCTGTTTTTGATTCCGGGAAAGGCCTTCCTCCCCGCGAATTTGAAAACCTCGACCGGCGCTTTTACCGTGCAGAACAAAGCCGTACAACGCCCGGCAATGGTCTGGGCTTATCCATGGTCAGTGCTGTCACATCCCTTCACTACGGCAAGCTCTGGTTTGTCGATAACCCGCTGTGTACTCACAGCGGGTTCGGTGTTGTGATGAGTTTGCCCCTGCGGCAGACAAAGGCAAAACGACCGTCAGCAGATTAATCAGCCGTGATTCAAAATAGCCGGAATGCCGGGTAGCAAACCGACGAGCGCCATTACACTGGTCAGAACAACGAACATGATGCCGGGAATGATCCAGCGGTTCATTTTTGACAGTTCCGCGCTACGTTCTTTACATCCGATTAAGCCCAGATTATCCAGTAGCATGGTAAGTGACCATCCGAATGCAGGGTTTACCAGTGATGAGGCAAATACCACGATGGCTGCCGACTGGGTGGTTTTACCCTCTCTGGTCATTTCCATGCCCGCTTCAAGTAACGGTACAAACACGCCCACAATCAGTGCAACACACAGCACCGGCTCCCAGATAGCAAGATCCATGGGATAACCCAGCAGACCTGCAGCAACACAGAACAGCGCCGTTAAGATAGCGCCGGCGGGAATAGGACGCTTGGCAATAGCAGCAGGAACAATGTACGTCCCCCAGGAAGAGGTGAAGTTAGCACCTCCCATGAGTGAACCGGCCACCTGGCGGGTGGCTGCACTCACCATGGTGTCATCAATGTTCATCTGTACTTTTTCAGTTTTTGCCGGATAACTGATTTTCTGAAACACCTGATGTCCCAGAAAGTCCGGTGACCACATTGCCACAGCCAGCACCGCGAAAGGCAGCACCACGATGAACTGCTCAATACCCGGCAAGCCCAGCATCCAGCCGGTGTTTTCTCCCCACCAGTATGCCGGATTCATATTA
The DNA here is from genome assembly GCF_984505615.1 of Alteromonas sp. Classification (NCBI taxonomy): domain Bacteria; kingdom Pseudomonadati; phylum Pseudomonadota; class Gammaproteobacteria; order Alteromonadales; family Alteromonadaceae; genus Alteromonas; species Alteromonas sp. The sequence goes on from NZ_CFHOXV010000001.1 coordinate 87,091, forward strand.
GGCAACCCCGGAGAGGTATGAAACTCAAACGGTGCGCCCAGCAAAAAGGCCAGCCCGCCGCCAAGCAGACAACTGAGCGGCACTGCCAGCCAGCGCTTCTTCCAGTGTTCAAGTAAAGCATAGAGTACAATTGTGCTGAGTATTACCACAAAGGCAATGTGCGCCATATCTATACCCTGCGCCCATGCAAACAGCTTTTTCACCTGAGACGTTGTACCGATAAACCCCAGGTACAGCAGAAGTCCCCCGCACACCCCTTTACTGGTCAGGTTAGCCAGCAAACTGCCGCCTTTACTGATCGCCAGCAGCATACCGAAGATCCCGATGAGCAGTCCGAATGCCATGGGATGTCCGCCGGCAGCAACCACTATAGGGATGAGCGGGATAAGCGGACCGTGAGTACCGGCAAGGTTTGCGGTGGGCAGTAAAAAGCCGGAAAACAGTAAAATGAAGAACGCCACAATCACCAGCTCGTAACGCACGTTCTCCAGGATAAATGCATCGCCAAGCCCCAACTGACCGGCAAACGTGGCAGCAATGGCACCTACCATCACCACCTTACCAATGGTGCCGGCGAGTGCCGGAATCGTGTCTTCCCACTCAAAGCGATAATCCCTGAACGGCAAATTCGGCCGCCACCTTTTTGGAGACATGATTTGTAACTCATGCTCAAGGTATTCATCCCGACTTGAAAACTCTGAAGAAGGCTTGTGTTGTTCTGCGTAATCTGAAGTTGAAGGCTGTTGATGATTTGAAGATGGGTTTGTAAACCCGCTACCTGATCCCATACTTTCTCCGCATGTCTGGCTTAAGAAAAAAGCCATCCTAGAGCAAACACCACCCGTCAATTGTTAATATAACTTGAAGAAATAAACACAAAATAAACATTCAAGGACATAAATGGTCGTCGCCAGACAATAAGCAACGGGGAAACCTGCGTTAACAAAGCACAGCAAAGAAGTAACAATGAGAACCTTTAGTTAACATTTTGATAACACCAAGATATAAGCTATTAGTCGTATAGATGCTGTTAAGCGTAATAACTGTACTGATCATCTATCTCTGACCTGCCCGCTGAACCAAAACACCACCGTGCCGTAACGAAAATTGTAACGGGCAACCGCAACATCTGAGTGCATGCCCGCTTCCCGTCGCGTCGTTCTGTGCGCGCACTGTTTCAGACCTCTGCATCAGAGGCCTTTTCTTACAATTTTTAAGAAGGATTTTACTGTGACGACTTCCAGTCAGACTTCTGCCAGCAAGTACACATTATTTGTGTCTGCCCTGCTGGTTTTATGCGGTCTGCCATTGCTTGTTGGCGGTGGCTGGCTCGCTGCCGCAGGTGGCAGCTGGTACTATCTTCTTGCGGGTATTGGCATGCTGATATCTGCATTTCTTCTGGCCAGACAATCACGTGCCGGTGTGTGGATGTATGGCCTGGTTGTGCTGGGCACTGGTTTATGGTCCGCATGGGAATCGGGGCTGGACTACTGGCGCTGGGTACCCAGGCTTGATGTGGTGATGGTGCTGGCGCTCCTGGTCGCCTTAACCATGCCCCGGTTAAAACAACCATTCAGTAAGACGTTGTCTTACACGTATGCCGGCGCATCTGTGGCAATTTTTGTTGTAGCCTTTGCCCTCGCTTTTGTTCCCTACGGCTTTAATCAATATGATGCCGTTCCCGCTACAGCAAAAACCTCATTTTCAACTTACACCGGTCAGCTTGATAAAGCGGATCAACCTGCCAGCGGAGACTGGCCGGCCTACGGACGCGATAATGCTGCTACCCGGTACTCTCCCCTCACACAAATTAATACAGGTAACGTGTCCGGACTCACCCGTGCCTGGGAGTTCAGAACCGGCGAGATGGACGTAAAAAGCTGGGGAGCGGAAACCACGCCTATCAAAGTGAACGACCGGCTTTATCTGTGCTCAGGCCTGAACAATATGTTTGCACTGGATAGTAAAACCGGTAAGCAAATCTGGAAGTACGATGCCGGACTGGATCAAAAAGATATTCCTTACACTGCCGCCTGCCGCGGAGTGGCTTACTACGACACACCGGCCAGTGCGATGACAGAAGGACAGACAACCTGTAAAGCCCGCATTGTCGAAGGCACCCTGGACGGCCGTATTATCGAAGTGGATGCAGATACCGGCAAACCTTGCGAAGATTTTGGCGACCACGGCCAGGTAAGCATCAAGGAGCATATGGGGGAAACTCCCGACGGTTATGTAGCCATTACCGGCGTACCTAACATTGTTCAGGGAGTGATTGTTACCGGCCATCAGGTTATCGACGGACAAGCCCGCTACGAACCGTCCGGCGTCATTAAGGCCTATGATGCAGTGACCGGCGAACTGAAATGGGCATGGGATATGGTTCGCCCGGACATAGACACCATTCCTCCTGAGGGTGAAACCTATACCCGAGGTACACCGAACATGTGGACTACAGGTACGGGCGACAACGAACTTGGTCTGGTTTATTTGCCTATGGGTAACTCAACTGCTGATTACTACAGCTCCATGCGCCGCAAAGAAGAGCATGAATATTCAAGCTCACTGGTCGCTATTGATGTAAACACCGGTAAGCCCGTCTGGCATTTTCAGACCGTGCATGCCGATGTGTGGGATTATGATTTAGGTTCTCAGGTCACTCTGCTCGACTTCCCTGTTGAAAACGGTACGGTGCCTGCGTTGATGCTGCCATCCAAACAGGGCGATTTGTATGTGCTTGACCGCAGAACAGGCAAGCCTCTCACCGGGGTGACTGAAAAACCAGTGGCTCAGGGTGGTGTTGAGCCGGAAGAGCGCTCAGCCACGCAGCCGGTAAGTGAATATCACGCTCTGCGCAAACCACCGCTGACAGCTCAGGATATGTGGGGGATCACGCCATTTGATCAACTGGCATGCCGCATCCAGTTTCAGGAAGCCGCTTATGACGGTATGTATACGCCTCCCACTGTCAATCAACGCTGGATCCAGTATCCCAGCTACAACGGCGGCTCTGACTGGGGAAGCATAGCTATCGACCCTGAGCGCGGCGTTATGATTGCCAATTACAATGATATGCCCATGTATAACAAACTCGTTCCCCGCGACATAGTTGATAAAGAAGGCTGGCTGACCCGTGCAGAAGAGAATGAAAAGTTCGGTGGTCCGGCAGGCGGCGCTGAAGGTGCAGGCGATCCTCAGGTAGGCACGCCCTACGGTATTGATGTGAATGCTGGCTGGCGTCTGCCATTTACCGGCCTACTGTGTAAAGAACCGCCCTACGGCGGGATCCGTGCCATTGATATCGCCACCGGCAAAACCCTGTGGGACAGACCTCTTGGTACCGCCCGTAATAATGGTCCGTTCGGCATTGCCTCTCACCTGCCAATCAATATCGGCACACCAAACAACGGTGGCGCGGTGGTGACAGCCGGTGATTTGATTTTCATTGCAGCAGCCACTGACGGGCTTATCCGTGCTATCGACATAAATACCGGAAGCACGGTATGGCAGGATGAACTTCCCACCAGCGCTCAGGCCAATCCGATGGTGTATGAACAGGACGGCAAAGAGTATCTGGTGATCATGGCCGGCGGCCACCATTTTATGGAAACGCCGGTGGGTGACTATGTCATAGCTTATGCCTTGCCCGATAACATCGCCCGCAATGCTTCCGGTGCAGGTAGTACACCGGGGCAGCTGTGATAGCTGTTTAGTAAGGGGGTATTGCCCTAATCTCAAAAGCTTCCCTTCTCCGCCTGCCGGTGAGGGAAAGCTTTTGCCAGTTTATGTACCGGTCTCTGTTTTTACGGGATAAACCCGGCACACGGAGGAACTTAAACAGCCATCAGGCACAAGCCTTTAGTTTTGAAGAAATTCAGCTAACTTTTGCTTTTGTCGCCCTGCTGCATCGAAGTTATCAGACGCAAGCCAGGCTGCATATCCGGCCCGCATTTTTGCATACTCGTAATCCAGGATTGCATACCATGCGGTATCGCGGTTTCGCCCCTGTGTGACCAGCATCTGTCGGAAAATGCCTTCAAAGGTAAAGCCGAAACGCTCCGCTGCTGCTCTGGACGGGGCATTTAATGCATCGCATTTCCATTCCAGCCGGCGGTATCCGAGTGTAATAAACACATATTCAAGCAGCAACGACATCACTTCTGTAGAAATCGCCGTGCGCTGCATCAAAGGTGAATAAATCAGATGGCCGGTTTCGATTACGCCATTTGTCACATCGATTCTCATCAGAGAAACGGTACCGGCTGCATGACCTGATACTTTGTCGATAACGGCAAAGTGATAAGGATCTTTTTTAGCCTCTATGCCGAGCAGGAAGTCGCGGTATTCCCGCAATGACTCAAACGGCCCGTAAGGTAAATAGGTCCAGCTTCGTCCATCTTCATTTTGCTGAAAAGCATGATACAGGCTTTCAGCATGACGTTGTGCGTCGAGGCGTTCCAGACAGCAAAACTTGCCATCAATGCGCAATGCTGCAGGCGGCTCCACAGGTTGCCAGTCTGGCAAAGCATCGCCAACAGGCTGTCCGTATTCATTCAGTTTCATTTTGTACTTTTGCGGGGGTTAATTTGAACTGATAGAACGCTACCACCGGAACTGTAGTAAGTGCCACTATTCTTTCACATTAAAGCGCAGTCAGGTGGCGACTGAAATTTCAGTCGCCACTTACCGGTATAGAACAGGTAAAGAACAGCATGCAGAAATTTGCAGTTATAAAGCTCTATTGTTTCTGCATAAAAATAGTCACTTCCGCCATGGTGATGCCAAATTTCTTTATATAAGAACGATTCATCATGGTGTCTTCAGACATGCCAAAAAACCAGTCATCAAAGGCAACTTCGTAGGTGGTGTCGTCAACAGGCAAATCCATGCTGTAGGTAAAGTTGAAGGCATTGCCGTAACTGGTGCCCTTTGCGGTTCCCAGAATATCGCCCGCTTCACCGGCGTACCGGCCATTTCCCTGCGGAGTAATGCGCCAGGTGCGCTTTTTCACGCCGTCACCGAGCTGATAAGTGAAGGCCTCTTCAAGAATAAGTGTATCGCCTTCCTGACGGGCGTTTATGTCGACAATGAAGCGCTGCACCACTTCACCTGAACGGTCCTGCACAATGCCCCAGGCTTTAACGTCACCACTGAAAAACTGATACAAATCGAATGCGGGCGTTTGCTGACGGTAGGTATCGCCTTCAGGCGCGCCGGCGCAACCTGCCAGTCCTGTAGCAAAAGTAACAGCAAGTAAAATACGTAAGACTGATTTCATTTTCTCTCTCCGGTCAGAGCTTTGCGAACTGCAGGCTCTGAGGTGTTTTCCGCCAGCCAGATAGCAAAAAATGCGTCAGTAAACGCCTCTTCCTCAACTTTGCCCAGCGGTTCGTCGTTATAATAAAACTGTGTATTTCCCTGACTGTCAGCCACACCCGTCAGGCGGTCACCCTCTTCAACATCGGGAAGCAGCGCTTTCATTTCCTTTTCCCAACGTTCAAGAACGGCTTTATCAGAGATCCCCTGCCCCTTCATCTCTTTCACCGACCGCTCTGCAATGTCTTTGCCGTTAAAATCGCGCAGGTAGGTGAGTTCAAGGGCGAACGGGCGCTTGTCTTGCCAACTACCGTCAGCGGTAAACAACCTGATGTCGTATACATCCCAGAACAGATAGCTGAGCCGTGATTCTCCGGCCAGTTTTGCTTTGTCCGGCCAGAAGTCTCCCTCTGGCTCAGAAACTGGTTCTGCGGCGGCAGAATACACAAATACAGATAAAGCCAGCGCACCGGCCGTTTTCGTAAACATGGGAAACCTCCGTTATCCGGAACAGGTAACTAATAGTGATTACAAGCTTTGCACCCGGCCTGATCATTCATTAACATCTGTTATTGTAGCTGTTCAGAACAATTTGTATTAATGACCTCACCAATTTCTCTGCACGATACCGGAGAGCTATTGCTGCCTTCACCGTTGCAATCATTCCACCCTGACTGGCCGGGTGCGGATAAACTGAATCTGTTTATAAAACGGGATGACCTCATCCACCCGGTCATATCCGGTAATAAATGGCGGAAGCTGAAATATACCTTCAATGCTCTGCCCGCCGGTTGTGAACGCATCATCAGTTTTGGTGGCGGCTTTTCTAATCATCTTCATGCCTGCGGCTTTTTATGTGCATTGTCTGGTTTGCCATTCACGGCGATTGTGCGGGGAGATTACTCAACGAGCCTTACTCCCATGCTGGAAGATTTGTATCGCTGGCAGGCGGACATCCGCTTCGTTGATAAAAAAACCTACAAACTGCGGGATGATCCTGACTGGCTCTCGGCTTTATCTCAACGTTATCCCGGTTCAGTAATCATTCCGGAAGGTGGCAGTCAGCATCTCGCGCTGAAAGGGGTGGCAGAAATTGTTGAAGAATGTGATGTGGAATTTGACCATGTCATCGTCCCCGTGGGCAGCGGCGCAACCCTGGCAGGGTTAATTACCGCACTAAAAAAACCACAGAGCGCAACAGGCATTGCAGTGCTGAAAGGTGAAGCGTACCTTGAATCTCTGGTAGAAAACCTGCTTCCGCCGGACACCGTAATGCCAGCATGGCAGATTCATCATCAGTATCATTGCGGTGGTTACGGCAAAGCGCCGGAAGAACTGAAAGCGTTTTGTAATGATATGCAGCGCAGCTACAACATACCTGTTGAGCCGGTCTATTCAGGGAAAATGTTTGCTGCCGTTAAAGATATGATTGCCAACGGTCAATTTTCCTCTGGTTCTGCTGTGTTATTAGTGCATACTGGAGGTCTTCAGGGCGCACGGTGATGTGATCTGAACGGGCATTTTCCCCGTTTCAATGCACATATTCTGTCATTTAAAAGACTTTGTGCAGGGTTATCTTTTTCGTTGAATTTTTATACTTAAAAATCAACATGTTTTATCAGGAGAACCAGATTGATTAATAATCCGCAACAATTGCCCGAACCACTGCAATTGCTGGTTAACCGCTCACTTCATCTCTGTGAACTTATGCTTCCTCACTGCAGCGCGTTGTATCCTTTTGCTGCAATTTATGAAGATGGCCGCGTCGGCTGCCTGTTTGCAGACGACCGTTGCCACGGCGAAAATGAAAGTTACCTTATCGAACAGCTTCAATGGCGAATCATCGATACCACCACTGACACCGACAGCTACAGTGTGCTGGTATATGCCGCTACCGTTACCACAGACAGACACAAACAACTCAACGCCATTGCCATCAATGCCGGTCATCCAAACGGCGATGAAACTATGCTACTGTATCCCTACTTCCGGGTCGGGAAAAAGATTGTAGTATCCCCGCCAATTCCGGGCTGAAAAATTGCTGGTTACCGGCTAACTTTGCTTGCCAAAAAGTTGATGTCTGCTAGCATTCAGCGCAAATTTACCTAACGTCACGGGAAATAAAAATATGTCTCGCTTTTTAATTATTGGTGCTGGCGGTGTTGCCGCTGTAACAGTGAAAAAATGTGCCCGCCTGCCAGAATATTTTGATGAAATTTATCTGGCCAGCCGTACTGTATCCAAGTGCGAAGCCCTGCAAAAAGAAGTCGGAGCTGATCGCGTAAAAGCGGTTTATGCCGTTGATGCAGACAATGCTGCTGAAGTTGAAAAACTGATTAACGAAGTAAAGCCTGACTTGCTGATCAATCTGGCACTGCCGTATCAGGACCTGCCAATCATGGACGCGTGTCTGGCAACCAAGACAGATTACCTGGATACTGCGAACTACGAACCCAAAGACGAAGCTAAATTCGAATACAGCTGGCAATGGGCCTATCAGGATAAGTTCAAAGATGCCGGCATTATGGCGTTGTTAGGCTCAGGATTTGATCCGGGCGTAACGAACGTATACACCGCTTACGCTGCAAAACACTACTTTGACGAAATCCATTATCTGGATATTGTTGACTGTAACGGCGGCGACCACGGTCAGGCATTCGCGACTAACTTTAACCCTGAAATTAATATCCGTGAAATCACTCAGCGCGGCCGTTTCTGGGAAAATGGCGAATGGAAAGAAACCGATCCGTTGAGCGTACGTGAAGATCTGGATTACCAGAACATTGGTGTCCGTGCATCTTACCTCATGTTCCACGAAGAGCTGGAGTCAATTGTTAAGCACTTCCCTACCCTGAAACGTGCCCGTTTCTGGATGACGTTCGGTGATGCTTACCTGAACCACCTGCGCGTACTTGAAGGTATCGGCATGACCAGCATTGAGCCTGTTGATTTCCAGGGTCAGAAAATTGTCCCTCTGGAGTTCCTGAAAGCCGTATTACCTAACCCGGGTTCACTGGCTGAAGGCTATACAGGTCAAACGTGTATCGGTACCTACATTACCGGTGTGAAAGACGGCAAAGAGAAAACTATCTTCATCTACAACAACTGTGACCATGCAGTCTGTAACGAAGAAGTGGGCGCTCAGGCCGTGTCTTACACCACTGGTGTACCGGCAATGATTGGCGCAATGATGATGCTGCAAAACAAGTGGAAAGCACCAGGCGTATGGAACATGGAGCAATTTGATCCGGATCCGTTCATGGAGCAGCTGAACATTCACGGTTTACCGTGGCATGTTATTGAGTGTGACGAAAGTCCGTTCAAACGTTAATTGGAGACAACAGGTTGACTGATTTAACACAGCGAAATGATATTCCTTCTCCCTGTTATGTGCTGGAAGAGGAAAAGTTAATTCGTAATGTGACGTTGATGAAGCGTGTTCAGGATGAATCCGGCGTGCGTATTATTCTTGCGCTCAAAGGGTTCTCCATGTGGTCCAGCTTTGACATCATCAAACCTTACCTGCACGGTGCAACAGCAAGCTCAGTATGGGAAGCTAAACTGGCCGCGGAGATGGGCAAAGAAGTCCATGCATACTCTCCGGCTTACAAGCAGGCTGATATTGCTGAGCTGAAAAATCTGGTCAACCATATCTCGTTTAACAGCATCAATCAGTGGCATACCCACCGTGAAGCGCTGGGCGGCATATCCATGGGATTACGTATCAATCCTGAACATCAGGAAGCTGATACCCCGTTATATGACCCGGCTGCCCCCGGCTCCCGCCTGGGGATCCGTGCTTCTGAGCTTGAAGGTGTGGATTTAACAGGTATTGAAGGTTTTCATTGTCACAACCTGTGTGAGTGTGATTCCTTCGCCACTGAGCGCACATTGAAGGCCATTGAAGCACGGTTCGCTAAATGGCTGCCATCACTGAAATGGCTCAATCTGGGCGGTGGTCACCTGATGACCCGTGCCGGTTATGATGTTGAGCATTTAATTGCAACGCTGAAAGACTTCAAAGCACGTTATCCTCACCTCGATGTGATTATGGAACCGGGTTCTGCCGTTGCCTGGCAGACCGGACCATTGATCGCCGAAGTAGTCGATATTGTTGAGAATGAAGGCAAAATTGCCATTCTTGATATTTCCGCCACTGCACACATGCCGGACGTTCTTGAAATGCCTTACCGTCCTGCCATTTTGGGTGCCGGTGAGCCGGGCGAAAAAGCTCACGACTACCGTTTAGGCGGCAACTCCTGTCTGGCCGGTGATGTGATTGACACCTATTCCTTTGATAAACCGCTGGGAATTGGTGACCGTTTGCAGTTTGAAGACATGATCCACTATACCATGGTGAAAACCACTTTCTTCAACGGCGTTGAGCATCCGGGGATTGGTATTCTGCGGTCAGACGGAACCTTTGATCTGATCCGTCAGTTCAGCTACGAAGATTTTAAAGGCCGTTTGTCTTAAAACGCGCCGGTAATAAACGAAAAGACTGCCTTGAGAAATCAGCAGTCTTTTTTTATGCCTGCAAGCTGAACTCCGCCGGCGGGCTCACAGCAGGAAATCCGTGACGCCCTGGTGAAAAAGAACGAAGGTTAGATAACACAGCTACCGCGGCAGATACCGGTGTGGCTGACGCGGTCGTCCAGCAGCAATTCTCCGTCCAGCAGAATCTTAAACTCCGTCCCTTCCGGAGCACTGATACTGTACTCAAGCCCGTACATGTGCTCTTCGTGCACATGGATCTTCGCTTCTTTATGCGGGTAAATCAGATCATAAACACCGTCATCATTACGCTCGGCCACTACGTCGAGCATCCATGTTCCCTTGTTGATTTCGATAGACAACGTCTTTTCAATCATGGTCGCTCCTGTTTTCCTTTTTTACTGTGCAGATTTGTATCCACATGCATGAACTGCGGATCAATAATCTTTATCCGTGATGGGTGTTTCTCCGTTTTCCGGTTATTCCCCATCCATCTCCAGACCAGCCTGATACAGCGCATTCTTTTTAAGGTTATAGTGTTCCGCAACAATGGCTGCCGCTTTTTTCAAAGGCAACAACGGCTTAAGTGACGCCAGTAGTGATAATGCTTCCGGCGGCAACGCTTTTTGTTGAGCAGCCGCCGGGCTGATCATCAGTACAAATTCCCCTTTCTGACGCACCGGGTCTTCCTGCAGCCACTCAATCACCTTCTTTGCTGCACCATCAACGTAAGTCTCAAAGGTTTTGGTCAACTCCTTTGCCAGCACAATATGACGGTGTTCGCCAAGGGTCTCACAAACATCCTGTACAGTATCCAGTACCCGTCTTGGCGCCTCGTAATACACCGTTGTGAATGTCCGTTCGCTCAACCCTTCCAGTACTTGTTTACGCGGTCCGGTTTTGGGTGGCAAAAAGCCTTCGAACATAAATTTATCGGTGGGCAAACCGGATGCACTCAGCGCGGTTATCGCGGCACACGGGCCGGGCAATGCCACAACAGGGATCCCCTCTTCACGGCAACGGCGAACCAGTATAAACCCGGGGTCACTGATAAGAGGCGTACCGGCATCACTGACCAGAGCAACAGCTTCCCCGTCTTTTAAACGCTGGCATAACAGGGCAGTGCGTTTATCTTCATTATGCTCATGCAAAGACAGTGTGCGTGTATTTACGGAAAAGTGCTGTAACAGTTTATGAGTATGCCGGGTATCTTCTGCTGCAATCCAGTCCACTTCCGACAAAACGGTTAATGCCCGGGGTGAAATATCATCCAGGTTGCCAATCGGAGTGGGAACAATATAGAGCGTTGCAGGTTCAGACATAGTGTTATCTCATACAAAATAAAAAGCGCAGGTAACTGACATTAGCGGCAGCGCTGAAACCGGCGCAGCGGATGCGTAGCCCGCCGGTCAGCCTGGCAGGAGCTGTTGTATCCGGATTGTAGCATGACGAAGGGACAGTTTATCGCTGCAAACATAGATTTTCTGTGTGTTTTCGTTACACTGACGTGGTTTCTCATCAGAAGGAATTTTCGGTGAATTTGTCTGCAGGTTGCCTCCGCTTCTCACAACTCACTCTCATTGCCAGCGCGTTAGTACTCGCCGGTTGTGGCAGTACACCTAAAACCGTGCAATCCCGCGCGCCGGTTGAATCAAACACTCAGGTATCTGTAGTGAACATAGATGACTCTCCGGAGTCGCTGATTAAGAAAGCGCGGTCTGCATGGGAGAACAACCATGATGCCATTCAGCGAAACCGCTATCTGCTTGATGCCGCAGACCTGTACCTGCAAGAAAATGAAAGCACTAAAGCACAGGCAATACTGCTGTTATTAAAAGAAGATGGCGTAGCAGAAGAAAACCGCCTTCGTTTGAATTTCCTGATTGCAACTTTGTATAACGGCGATGACGCTGCCAGCGACGACGAATTACTGTCACTGCTGTCTCCTCTTGCTACGATTGGTGATCTGAAGCGCCGCCAGCAGGCGCTGCGTGCAACGATACTTGAGCGCAAGCATGACTGGACAGGAGCGGCAGAAGCGTATGCAGAATCACTGGAACCTTCTGTACAAAGTGTGGAGAAAATCTGGGCACTGGTTAACCATGCCACACCGTCTCAGCGACAACAGGCTCAGGCATCCTCAGCCACACTCCGGCCTTACCTTGCTCTGTATGACCTGGCAGCAACAGAAGGTTTGTCTCCGGCAGGCTTAAGCCGCGCACTGGTTCAGTTCAATCAGGTTTATCGCGGACATCCGGTCAGTGAGTATATGCCCGCCAGTGTCGTTGCCGGTGCGGAATTACGTACAGAGCCCCCCCGTGAAGTAGCCGTATTATTGCCTTTAAGCGGTAAACTTGGCGCAACGGGCACAACAATTAAAGAAGGTTTGCTTTCTGCTTATTACGACCAGGCCAGTGCTCTGCGCGCAGGTGAACAGCCGGTATCTCTGAACTTTATTGATACACAGAACAAAACAGCGGATGAATTGCTTAGCGCAATACATGGCTACAAATGGGTGATTGGGCCGCTATTGAAGGAAAATGTCGAAGGTATTATGCACCGTATCCCTGCCGGCACCCACCTGCTTGCCCTTAACCGCGCCGACGCGGTAGCTGCCGGAGATAACCTGCAAGGTTTAACAGGCAATACGTTGACGTCAGATGTCCCTTCGCTGGCAGACATCACTGAACAGGCCGGGAATGCCCTTAATCTTCAGCCCGCAGCCACCTCTCAGCAAGCTTTCTTCGCCCTTGCGCCGGAAGATGAAGCAACCCAGCTGGCTGATTATATTTACCAGAACGGATTTAAAACGCCTATCGTCGTTTCTGCTCAGAACAGCATCAATCAACGTATGGAGACTGCGTTCACTACCCGCTGGCAGGAATTAAATGGCAATAAAGCACAGGGAAAACAGGTTAAATTAACCACCGTGCAATTTACCGACAGCAATAGCCTGCGTGAAGGCATTACTCAGTCGCTGGACGTGGCTCAAAGTCACGACAGAATTAAGCAGATTGAGTACATGGTTAACGAAAAACTGTACAACGTGCCCCGCAACCGCCGGGACGTAGATGCCATCATTGTTTTTGCATCGCCTGAGCAGACTGAATTGCTGAACCCCATGGTAGAAGCCAGCCTGAGCCCTTTCAACGGGCAGACAGTGCCGGTTTTCGCCACCTCCCGTTCTATTGAGTATGATGACACCAAAAACCAGTGGCGTGATTTGCAGAATGTACGCTTCCTGGACATGCCCTGGATGTTGCCACAGCATCAGTGGCAAACCTTGCAAAGCCGCTCAGAAACCCTCTGGCCACAGCGTTCAACGCAAATGTCCAGGCTGTTCGCCTTCGGTGTAGACGCTTATAATCTGCTTCCTCACATGCCATCCATGATGGCCTTACCGCAAACCCAATTGTCCGGATTAACCGGTACACTCAGCATTAACAGTCAGGGCGATGTTGTACGTACACTGCCCCAGGCAGTGATCAGCAACGAAGCGGTGCAAATGCTCTCCTCCGGAAAGGCTGCCGCACCGGGACGCTGATATTATGGCCACCGCCAGAGATACCGGTTTACGGGCTGAGCAAACAGCCCGCAGCTACCTCGAAGGACAGGGCCTGCTTTTTTTGTGCTCAAATTACACTGCGAAAACCGGCGAACTGGATCTGGTGATGCGGGAAAATGACACCCTGGTCTGTATTGAAGTAAAGTATCGTGATGACGACGGCTACGGCAGCGCTGCAGAGTTTGTTACGCCTTCAAAGCTCAGAAAAGTCAAACGCACCTTTGAACATTATTTACTGTCATGTGGTCTTAACCCGATACACACACTCGCGAGAGTGGATGTGGTAGCATTAGATGGTGATAAGTTACAATGGCTTAAGAATGTGTGAAAACCGTGAGTTGCTCGCAGAACGTGAACGCCCGCGGACGATCAGTGAAATACTATGATAGAAAAAATAAAAGAAAATTTTACCGAGAGTATTCAAACCAAGATTTCTGCTATCGAGGTATTACCGGAAGCTATTGGTAAAGCCGCGTATATGATGGTTGATGCGCTGATCAGAGGAAATAAAATTCTGAGTTGTGGCAACGGCGGCTCGGCCAGCGAAGCACAACGCTTTTCATCGGAAATGCTTAACCGGTTTGAAAGGGATCGTCCCAGCCTGCCGGCCATCGCACTGAATACCGATACCTCAACCATGACCTCCATCGCTAATGACGCCAGTTATGATGAAGTGTTTGCCCGTCAGGTACGTGCACTCGGTCAACCGGGTGATATCCTGCTGGCCATCAGCAGCAGTGGCAATTCAAGAAACATCATTGCAGCCGTGGAAGCCGCACTTTCCCGTGATATGACTATCGTCGCACTGACCGGAAAAGATGGCGGTGAAATGGCCGGATTCCTCAGTGAACATGATGTTGAAATCAGGGTGCCGTCTAACAGAACGGCGCGAATTCAGGAAGTTCATCTACTTGTGATTCACAATTTATGTGAATGTATAGATGATATATTATTCCCTGCAGATCACGGAGACGAACATTAATGTGGTGTAGTACAAGGAAGGCAGCATCCGCTCTGGTTATATTTTCTCTGCTCAGCAGCGTTCAGGGCTGCGCAGTGGTGGCCGTCGGCGCAGCCGGCGCGTTGACAGCTAAAGTCGCCAATGATCGGCGAACAGTCGGTACCCAGTTGGACGACCAGACCGCAGAAGGTCAGGTGTCCTATCAGTGGTCCAAAAGTGAAGCGCTGAAGAAAGGGGCAAATCTTCAGGTCGATATTTACAACGGTGTCGCCCTCATCACAGGACAGGCTCCCAGTCAGATCCTCATCGATGAAGCTATAGCCGGTGTGGAGAAAGTAGAGTACGTCAAAAAAGTACACAACCAAATCCGCCAGGCAATGCCCATTGACGCCTCGACACAGGCCAACGATATCTGGCTGGCATCAAAAGTAAAAACTAAGCTGGTGGCCGACGAGCGGGTTCCTTCTTTGCAGGTCAGAGTGATTGTTCAGAACAGCGAAGTGTTTTTAATGGGCAGAGTCACTAATCAGGAAGGCACCTATGCGGTCGACATTGCCCGTAACGTGAATGGTGTTACACGGGTCATCCGCGCCTTCGAGATCATGTAAGCGTCAGCTTATCCGGGTCGGATACAGACAAATAAAAAATGCTGGCACTGCCAGCATTTTTTATGAGTAGTCGTTTATTAAGTTACTTATTATCCGGTTTATTGATTTCCGGCTTTAGCTTCCGGGCCAGATAATTTTTAACTTATTTTGTCCGCTGCGCGGATTAACTGTTTACCACTTCCTTAACAAAGGCACTCAGCGCTTCGTCCTGACTGTTACTGAAGAAACATTCCTGGAACTGCGCACCGCCGGTTGCCGTTTTCAGTAAATCTTCAGGTAAGGCTGCCAGAGCTTCAAGGATTGGCTTGTTTGTCGCCGCCTTCACATCATTCAGAATAATGGCATTGGCATTCTGTGATTCACGACGCTCCGGTGGATAACCCAGCCCCGTTTCACCGGTAAACGCTTTTTCAAACATATAGCGCACATTCAGTTCTGCACCCCAGCCAAAACCTTTAGCAAAAGGCAATGCCAGCGCGTTACCGTTATTAATCTGGGCAAACAGATAGGCATCCGCAGGATCAATACAATAGCCACAAACAACACCCGGCCAGGCGTTCAGTGACATCAGCGCGCCCTGCCCTGTACCGCAGCCTGAAATAACAAAATCAACCGCTTTGCTGTTCAGCAATAAAGCGGAAATAATACCCAGATGGATATAAGTCAGACGGTGGTCGTTATCATCTTTCATTCCCACATTGAACACTTCGTGACCCTGCTCAGCAGCCACAGACTCAAGTTGTTCAAGTACAACGGCGTTTTTTGACGCCTGACTAAATTCATTCATTAATGCAATACGCATGGAAAATCTCCAAACAAAGTTATGGCGGAAATGGTGGCGATAATTCCCGCCAAAGTAAACGCCTGGCGGTGTGTTTCGCCGTTTCGTTTCATATATGGAAAAATCCTCTCAAAGGTCATCCTGTCAGCAATGTCGGCGTCTTATGAAATAACATGTACAATAGCGTTTCTGCGGATTCAGAGCGCCTCCCGGGCCATTCTTTTGAATGTCATTGCACCAGAGCGAAATTGACATGGCCGCAGACGCACAAAAGGTGAATAATGGATAAATACCTGATCCCCAGCGTAACTCACGCCTGCCAGATCTTTCGCATACTTGCAGCTTCTTCACAGGGCATGACCATGCACGACATTGAACAGCAGCTCGATTTACCGCGCACGACGCTGTTCCGGTTGCTGCGTACCCTTTGCCATGAGCAGATGCTGGAGAAAAAAGGAAAAATTTACCGCTGCGGAAATGAACTGACACGCCTTGGTTTACATATGATCAATGCAGACCATATGCATCAGCTTGCAATCCCGCACATTCAGCGGCTTGCACTGAAAAGTGGTCATACTGCACACCTTGCAGTACCCAATAACGGTAAAGTGCTTATCGTGGAAGTCGTCGACAGCCCGAACCCGCTGATGGTATCGAAACGTCCCGGCGGACAGGCTCAGATGCACTGTTCGTCCACCGGCAAGGTGTTTCTGGCCTTTTTGTACAGAGAAAACCTGGATTTATACATTGCAGAGCATCCGCTGGAACGACATACCGCTTACACGATAACAGACAAAGCCAGCCTGGAAGCGGAACTTCAGCGCATTACGGCTCTCGGCTACGCCGTCGACGAACGGGAGCTGAATGAAAATGTGCGTTGTCTGGCGGTGCCGGTGCGGGACAACCGCGGTATTGTCGTGGCAGCAGTGGGGATCACGGCTCCGGCAGTGACTTTCAGTCAGGCATCAGTCCCTGAAGTCGCAGAGTTTACGAAAGAAGCTGCCCGTGGTATCTACAGAGATGCTTATCAATTGCGTCGTCAGAACGACGGCTGACCGAAAATTTAAACGGAAATAATGAGTAAATTTGACCGCAAAACAGCAACCGCATTACTGGTTGCCGCCACACTGTTTATGGAAATTCTTGACGCAACGGTGATCAGTACAGCACTGCCCATCATTGCTGCCGACTTCAATGTTGCTGCCGCCCATTTATCCGTGGGCATATCAGCCTATCTGGTTGCCGTGACGGTTTTCATTCCCATCAGCGGCTGGGCAGCTGACCGGCTGGGTCCCAAAACGGTTTTTTGTGCGGCAATCTGTGTATTCGTGATTGCTTCGGTACTCTGTGCCATCAGTACAAACCTGTATACTTTCACCGGAGCCCGAATTTTGCAGGGACTCGGCGGAGCCATGATGGTGCCCGTAGGCCGGCTTGTTGTATTACGGGCGTTACCGAAAAATCAGATTGTAAGAGGTATGGCAATTCTTACCTGGCCTGCCCTCGCTGCCCCCCTCATCGGCCCGGTGCTGGGCGGATGGATAGCACAGACATTCAGCTGGCACTGGATATTTTTAATGAATGTCCCCCTTGGCATCATCGCCCTGACCATAGGCATGGTATTGATTGAAAATCATAAAAGTGAGCCGCAGCGCTTCGACGTCACGGGATTTCTTTTAAGCGGGATTGGTTTCGGCCTGTTTATGGCGGGACTGGAATCTTTCAGCGGCCGGCCTGACTCTCTGCTGGTGCCCGGCCTTCTGACCTCCTGCGGACTCGTTTTATTAATTCTCACCTTCAGACACATGGCTGTTTCACCCGGCCCGCTGTTTTCACTGAAGGCGATGTCTGTAGCCACCTTCAGAATAACTGTAATCGGCGGTTCAGCAATCCGGATTGGCTTATCCAGCGCACCGTTTCTTATTCCCCTGATGCTCCAACTGGCGCTGGGTTTCACACCGGTGGAAGCCGGTACGCTGCTGCTCTGGTTGTTTGCAGGTAACCTGGCCATCAAGCCGGCAACAACCTGGGTCATGAATACATTCGGATTCCGCACTGTACTGTTGGCCAACACTGTATTTATTGCCGCCGGATTCGCCGCTATCGCACTGTTTGATGCTTCCACTCCGTCATGGTTAATGGCGCTGGTACTGTTTATCAGCGGTATGAACCGCTCAATGCACCTCACCGTCCTGAATACCATCAGCTTCGCGGATATTCCGCAGAATGAAATGCGGGATGCCAATACCTTAGGTGCTGTACTCATGCAGATGACACGTGGTCTGGGTATCACCACCGGCGCCCTCGCCCTTGCACTGGCCACCGTGATCACCGGCTCCTCAACGGAAAATCCGTCGGTATTTGATTTCAGCCTGACCTTTTACATGATGGCCGCAGTCTCTTTACTTGCGCTCATAGACAGCGCAAAACTACCTGCTAACGCAGGTGATGCTATTTTAAATAAGCGGGCCGCAAAGGTGTCATAACGTTTGAATGAACAATGAAGCGGAAGTGCGGCTTCTCAACATCAGAGGAAATACATGCTGCTCAATACAGAAAGCGATGAACTGACAGAAGATAATTGCGGTCTGCTAATTGTAGACATACAGGGTAAGCTTGCCCGACAGGTCCACGACAGTGAGCAGTGCATAACGACGACTGAAAAGTTGATCCGCTGCTGTACAGCGTTATCGCTGCCCGTCATCGTGCTGGAACAGAACCCGCAGGGTCTCGGCGAAACAATCCCTCAGTTAAAGCAGCATCTTCATGCCTTTCCATTGATTGAGAAATACCACTTCAGCGGCTTTGCAGAACCGGCTCTGAAGTCTGAACTGGCAAAAAGCAAAATGAAAAACTGGCTGGTTGCCGGTATTGAAGCCCATGTTTGTGTGTATCAAACGGTAATGGATATGACCGCTGCAGGCTATCAGATTCACCTTGTTACCGATTGTGTGTCATCACGCAAGCAGGCAGATCGTGATTTGGCCATCAATAATATGCACAACGCCGGCGTCCGGCTCACCAGTTTTGAAATGATCGTGTTCAGGTTAATGAAAACCTGTCATCACCCCGCCTTCAAAACTGTGCTGAACATACTGAAATAGCTCCCCTTCTTCTTCAGAAATATCGTTGACCGCAGGATCTGCAGAGTTACGTCTGCTCAATAAGATTGTCGACAATCTACCGCCTTTTGGTTGACTATCTCTTCAAAACCGCCTACATTGTCGACACTTTAGACATATTTATTGTGACTGACAGGTTTATGGAACTCGCTTTTGAAAGCCCCGTTACACAGGCGGATCGCACGTTTATCAAGCTTCGCAACGACATTGTTGAAGGAGTCATTCCGTCGGGTTCCAAGTTAAGTGAAACGGAATTGTCGACAAAATATGATGTCAGCCGGGCCATTATCCGTGAAGCAATAAACCGTCTTACCGCCAGCCATCTCGTAGAACGCAAGGCCAATGTCGGCGCACGGGTCGTTACTCTCACTCCGCAAGGTTTAATAGAGCTGTATCAGGTGCGCGAAGCACTTGAAGGCATGGCGGCGCGGCTGGCAGCACAGAATATGTCAGATCAGGACATTAACGCGCTGCAAGGCCTGCTCAACGATCATTTTGACGAGGTAAAAGGCGGCGAGTCTTATTATCAGGAAGCCGGCGATGTGGACTTTCATTACCGCATTGTTCTGGGCAGCAAAAACACCCATCTTATTACCGTTTTAATTGACGGTATTTATCATCTGGTGCGCATGTACCGCGTGCAGTTTGGTATGGCCGGTCCCCGCGTCACCACCGCTTACGACGAACATCGTCACGTTGTTCAGGCCATTGCCAACCGTGACGGCGAGCTGGCTGAAATGCTCATGCGCAGACACATTTTGTATTCGAAAAATAATATCGAACGCAAGTTACTTATCACATCACAGAGTTAACCGGAGAACAGTTCATGCACAGTGCAGGCAAGAAATTCCGTCAGGCGTTAGCTGACAACAAGCCGTTGCAAATTGTCGGTACCATCAACGCGTACACCGCCATGATGGCAAAACAAATTGGTCATCAGGCAATTTATCTGTCCGGTGGCGGCGTAGCCAATGCTTCTTACGGCCTGCCGGATCTCGGTATGACGTCGTTAAACGATGTGCTCGTTGATGTGCAGCGCATTACCTCAGCCTGCGATTTACCCCTGATGGTCGATATCGACACCGGTTGGGGCGGCGCTTTTAATATTGCTAAAACCATTCGCGATATGGAAAAGGCCGGTGCAGCGGCGGTGCATATGGAAGACCAGGTGGCGCAGAAACGTTGTGGTCACCGCCCTAACAAAGAAATCGTGTCCACAGAGGAAATGGTCGACCGGATCAAATCGGCGGTTGATGCCCGCACCGATCCTGACTTTTTCATTATGGCCCGTACAGATGCCTTCGCACAGGAAGGGCTGGAAAAAGCCATTGAACGGGCAAAAGCGTATGTTGCTGCAGGTGCTGACGGTATTTTCGCAGAAGCCATTCAAACCGAAGCCCACTACCGCGCGTTTGCTGAGGCGCTGGATGTGCCCATTCTTGCCAATATCACCGAATTTGGCAAAACCGAATTATGGAATAAAGCCCAGCTCGGAGAATGGGGTGCAGACATGGTGCTGTATCCTTTAAGTGCTTTCCGGGCAATGAATAAAGCCGCTGAACGGGTTTATCAAAGCATTCTCACCGACGGCGACCAGAAGGCAGTTGTCGATACCATGCAAACCCGCATGGAGCTGTACGACTATCTGGGATATCACGATTACGAGCAAAAACTCGACGCGCTGTTTTCAAAGTCAAAGGCGTAATACGGCGAAATTAATAACACACCACATTTGACCCTACACACGATGAAAATCGGGAGACAAGATCATGGCTAAAGAATTAAGCGGCGCCGGACTTCGCGGACAAGTTGCAGGCAAAACGGCACTTTCCACCGTTGGTCAGTCAGGCTCAGGACTGACGTATCGCGGATATGATGTGAAAGACCTGGCAAATCATTGTCAGTTTGAAGAAGTCGCCCATCTTATTTTGAAAGGAAAATTACCGGACTCCGGCGAACTGGCAGCTTACAAAGCAAAACTGAAAAGCCAGCGCGGGTTGCCACAAGCGCTTAAAGAAGTCCTTGAACGCATCCCGAAAGATGCCCATCCGATGGATGTGTTGCGCACCGGTTGTTCGGTACTGGGTAACCTTGAAATGGAACAGGATTTTTCTGAGCAGGATGCAGTCACCGACCGCATGCTGGCTTGTTTCCCAAGTATCATTTGTTACTGGTACCGCTTCAGTCACGATGGCGTACGCATTGATACCGAACTTGATGATGACTCCATCGGCGCTCACTTCTTACACATGCTGCATGGTGAAAAGCCCCGTGAACTTCACGAACAGGTTATGCATGTTTCCCTGATCCTTTACGCCGAACATGAATTCAACGCTTCCACCTTTACCGCCAGAGTGTGTGCATCCACGTTATCAGACATGCACTCTTGTATTACCGGTGCAATCGGTTCATTGCGTGGCCCGCTTCACGGCGGCGCAAATGAAGCAGCCATGGAGATGATCGAAGGTT
Source organism: Alteromonas sp. (assembly GCF_984505615.1). Taxonomy (NCBI): domain Bacteria; kingdom Pseudomonadati; phylum Pseudomonadota; class Gammaproteobacteria; order Alteromonadales; family Alteromonadaceae; genus Alteromonas; species Alteromonas sp. Next base: position 108,407 of record NZ_CFHOXV010000001.1, read on the forward strand.
TCACCTCGGCGGACGATGCTGAAGAACAGATGATGGGTAAGCTTGCCCGCAAAGAGAAGATCATGGGCTTCGGTCATGCCATTTACCGTGAATCCGATCCGCGCAACGAAATCATCAAAGGCTGGTCAGAAAAACTGGCTGAAGACGTTGGTGATAAAGTGCTTTATCCGGTGTCTGTGCGCTGTGAAGAAGTGATGTGGCGTGAAAAGAAACTGTTCTGTAATGCCGATTTCTTCCATGCCTCTGCCTATAACTTTATGGGGATCCCGACGAAGTTATTCACCCCTATTTTCGTTATGTCCAGGCTCACCGGCTGGGCTGCCCACGTGATGGAGCAGCGGGCGGATAACCGCATCATCCGTCCGTCTGCCGAATATACCGGCGAAGAATTACGTCCCGTTACCCCCATCGAACAACGCTGATGCGCTGCGGGCGGGCCGCCACAGCCCGCCATTGCCTGCCGGAGAAGACCGATTATGAATATGGACTATCGCAAACCCTTTTTAAACACCGGGTTAGATTTTTACGATACCCGTGAAGCTGTAAACAGCATAAAAGCAGGGGCTTATGAAAAGCTGCCGTACACGTCCAGAGTGCTGGCGGAAAACCTGGTAAGAAAATGCCAGCCCGAACACCTCACTGCTTCACTGGAGCAGTTAATTTATCGCAAGCGCGACCTCGACTTTCCCTGGTTCCCCTCCCGCGTAGTTTGCCACGACATTCTGGGCCAGACCGCACTGGTCGATTTAGCCGGATTGCGGGACGCGATTGCAGAGAAAGGCGGCGATCCGTCTAAAGTGAACCCCGTCGTACCGACTCAACTGATTGTCGACCATTCACTGGCTGTAGAACACGCAGGCTTTGAAGCAGATGCCTTTGAAAAAAATCGTGAAGTAGAAGACCGCCGTAACGACGATCGCTTTCACTTTATTAACTGGACCAAAACGGCGTTTAAAAACGTGGATGTGATTGGCCCGGGTAACGGCATCATGCACCAGATCAATCTGGAAAAAATGTCTCCTGTGATCCACGCCAGAGACGGCGTTGCCTTTCCTGATACCCTGGTCGGTACAGACAGTCACACCCCGCATGTTGACGCACTTGGGGTGATAGCCGTGGGTGTAGGCGGTCTGGAAGCAGAAAGTGTCATGCTGGGCCGCGCTTCCTATATGCGCCTGCCTGACATTGTCGGCGTAGAATTAACCGGCAAACCACAGCCCGGTATTACCGCCACCGATATCGTTCTGGCGCTTACTGAATTCCTGCGTAAAGAGCGTGTTGTATCTGCTTATCTTGAATTCTACGGCGAAGGCGCGTCGGCGCTGACCGTGGGCGACCGCGCAACGATTTCAAACATGACGCCGGAATACGGCGCCACAGCTGCCATGTTTTATATTGATGAGCAAACCATCGACTACCTGAAACTGACCGGTCGTGAAGACAAACAGGTTGAACTGGTTGAGTCTTACGCGAAAGCCACCGGCCTTTGGGCTGATGACCTGATGACAGCGGAATATGAGCGGGTACTGACCTTTGACTTGTCCGGAGTCGGCAGAAATATGGCCGGCCCGTCTAATCCTCATGCAAGGCTGGCGACGGCAGACCTGGCAAGCAAAGGCATTGCCGCTCATGTTGAACAGGAAAATGGCAAAATGCCGGATGGCGCAGTCATTATCGCGGCTATCACTTCGTGTACTAATACCAGCAACCCCCGCAATGTTATTGCCGCCGGATTGCTGGCCCGCAATGCCAATGCCAGAGGACTGATCAGAAAGCCCTGGGTAAAAAGCTCGCTGGCGCCGGGCTCTAAAACAGTAAAGCTTTATCTGGAAGAAGCCGGCCTTTTATCTGAACTGGAACAGTTGGGCTTTGGTGTTGTCGCATTCGCCTGTACCACCTGTAACGGCATGAGCGGTGCCCTCGATCCGAAGATTCAGGAAGAAATTATTAAGCGTGATTTATATTCCACTGCTGTCTTGTCAGGAAACCGGAACTTTGACGGCCGCATTCACCCCTATGCCAAACAGGCCTTTTTAGCCTCTCCGCCGCTGGTTGTGGCCTATGCCATCGCCGGTACAGTGCGGTTCGATATCGAAAAAGATGTGCTGGGTACGGACAGTGACGGTAACCCTGTCACGCTGAAAGATATCTGGCCTTCAGATGAAGAAATTGATGCCATTGTCGCCAGTGCGGTTAAGCCAGAGCAGTTCAGACAAGTGTACGAGCCCATGTTCGATCTGAAAGTCGACTATGGCAAGGATTTGGATCCGCTTTACAAATGGCGTCCGAAGAGCACCTATATTCGCCGCCCCCCCTACTGGGAAGGTGCGCTGGCAGCAGAGCGTACAATGAAAGGCATGCGTCCCCTTGCCGTGCTGGGCGATAACATTACCACTGACCATTTATCACCTTCAAACGCCATACTGGCGTCAAGTGCCGCCGGTGAATATTTGTCGAAAATGGGCGTACCGGAAGAGGATTACAATTCCTACGCCACCCACCGGGGTGACCATTTAACCGCCCAGCGGGCTACGTTGGCGAACCCGAAGTTGTTTAATGAAATGGTAACGGAAAACGGTGACGTGGTTCAGGGCTCACTGGCGCGCATCGAACCGGAAGGTAAAGTGGTACGCATGTGGGAAGCCATTGAGACCTACATGAACCGCAAGCAGCCTTTGATCATTGTAGCGGGTGCTGATTACGGTCAGGGATCATCCCGTGACTGGGCAGCAAAAGGCGTCAGGCTTGCTGGTGTGGAAGTGATTGTGGCAGAAGGCTTTGAGCGCATACACCGCACCAATCTGATTGGTATGGGTGTATTACCGCTGGAATTCCAGCCGGGCACAACACGCAAAACCCTGCATATCGACGGTACTGAAACCTTCGATGTAGAGGGGGATATTTCACCCGGCGCCACTTTGACGCTAATCATCCATCGCGCCGGCGGCGAAACGGACAAAGCAGAAGTGAAATGCCGTTTAGACACCGCTGAGGAAGTGTCCATTTATTCCGCTGGCGGTGTGTTGCAGCGCTTTGCTCAGGATTTCCTGGAATCTGAAAACACCTGACCAGAGTGGTTCAGACTGGCCTGCGTGCCAGCCAGTCTGACAAACACCCCGCATCATCTAACAAGAGAAAAGAGCCATGACTTTCGCCCCACAAATTAAAATTCCGGCAACCTACATTCGCGGCGGTACCAGCAAAGGCGTGTTTTTCAAACTCACCGATTTGCCCGAAGCCGCACAGCAACCCGGCCCGGTAAGAGACGCGTTATTGCTGCGGGTCATTGGCAGCCCGGACCCGTACGGTAAACAAACGGACGGCATGGGCGGTGCAACGTCAAGTACCAGCAAGACCGTTATCCTGTCTAAAAGTGAACGGGAAGGATTTGATGTGGACTACCTGTTCGGACAAGTGGCTATTGATAAGCCTTTTGTGGACTGGTCAGGAAATTGCGGCAACCTCACCGCCGCGGTGGGCGCATTTGCCATTAGCAACGGGTTGGTTGATAAGGACTCAATACCACACAATGGTATCGTCACCGTGAAAATCTGGCAGGTGAATATTGGTAAAGGCATCATTGCAAAAGTGTCCGTGACCAACGGTGAGGTACAGGAAACCGGTGACTTTGAACTGGATGGCGTAACCTTTCCGGCGGCAGAAGTAGAAATCGCTTTTGTGGACCCTGCGGATGATGATGGCGCGATGTTTCCTACCGGTAATGTGGTTGATGATCTCCACGTCCCGGGTGTTGGCACGCTCAGAGCAACGATGATCAATGCCGGTATTCCCACCATTTTCATTGATGCAGAAAGTTGCGGCTACAGCGGCACAGAGTTACAGGATGCCATTAACAGTGATGAAAAAGCGCTGGCAATGTTCGAAACTATCCGGGCTCACGGCGCAATGAAAATGGGCCTCATCGGTCATATTGATGAAGCGGCCACGCGCCAGCACACGCCGAAAGTCGCGTTTGTCAGCCCGCCTGCAGATTATACGGCATCCAGCGGGAAGCACATAGCGAAGCAGGATATTGACCTGAATGTCCGGGCCTTATCCATGGGTAAGTTACATCATGCCATGATGGGTACTGCTGCAGTGTCCATTGCTACTGCCGCCTGTATTCCCGGCACACTGGTGAATGAAGCAGCCGGTGGCGGGGAACGTAGTCAGGTGGTATTCGGCCATCCCTCCGGCACACTGAAAGTCGGCGCACAGGCTGAATATCATCACGCCCAGTGGCAGGTAAAAAAGGTAATAATGAGCCGCAGCGCAAGGGTACTGATGGAAGGATGGGTGCGGGTTCCCGCTGACGTTCTGACACCCTGAAGGCAGTTTAAAAACCTGAGTGCCAAAAAACCGGCGAAAAAACAGGCACACTATTTGTAATAGGGACTTCAAAGGACGCCGTTCAGAGCGTCCGTTGTCAATAACACATTGAAGGTAAGAGGTCCTTATGCAGGCATTACTCGTTGAAGATGATTACGTATCATCAGCTGCACTGTTTACCGCACGCAAGTATGCATTAGCCGGTCATTTACGCCGCCACAATGGCGCAACCTTTATCCACCACCCGCGGGAACTGGCGGTGCTGTTAAGTAAGCTGCCCCATAACCGGGAAATGCTGGCTGCGGCCTGGCTGACACGCTCCATGCAGGACGACTACGCAGACAGTGATGAAGTTGAGATGTGTTTTGGTCAGAAGGTTGCGGACATGGTATCTGCCATGCGCAGTTTCAATTTGCCGGACAGCGGCGCGCCCGAAACCCTGGCACAAACGAATTTCCCGGCGATTCAGGCCGCTCCTGCCCTTTTACAAACTATGGCACTCGCTGACATGTTTGTGCTGGCACAAACGGTTACCGAGTTTGAATCCGGCATGTTGCCCGAGTTTAGCCAGTGGCTTGCCCGGCATTTACCACTATTTCCGCAAGCCAGTAGCGCATTAATACAAATGGTAGAACGATGGCTGGTTAACCAGCCTGCCTCTCCGGTTGCATTGCATCAGGTGAGTTAGCCAGTCTGAACAGCACATCACCTGGCAACCTATTGATTTCCTGTATATAACTTGTATTACAGGACATTTGTCCTGTTCTGTTTGTACCTTTCGGGATATCTGTGAAGAATGGAAACCACACAGATATCCGGACAAGAACAATGAAAAAACATGCCCTTGCTATAGCAATGACAGCCGCTCTGCTGAGTGGTTGTGCTGCAACTTCCTCTTCTCAAAACAATACTGAATCAACACCTTACACGTTAAAAAGCGGCGGTGAGATCGCCCCGTATCAAAAGGGATTGTCGGTTAGCCACGCCAGACTCAATTTTTCCTTCGACTTTACGAACGAAGTGTTATTTGGTGATACCACACTCACGCTTAACTCAGACAACCCGCAAACACATCTTTCTGTGGATTTAGATACCCGCTTCACCATCACTTCGGTGTGGTTAAATGGAAAACCACTTACCACAGACGCATACCGTAACGAACAAGGTGAGCTGATCGTTGAAAATAGTACGGTTATCACCTATCCCGCGACGCTGCGGATTGTGTATCAGGGACATCCCCGTACACCGGTACGGGCCCCCTGGGACGGCGGCGTCATGTGGGAACAAACACCTGATGGCGAACCATGGTTAGCGACAGCGGTACAGGGTGAAGGCTGTGATCTGTTCTGGCCTTGTATTGATCAGCCATTTGGTGAACCGGCTACAGCAGATATTTTCATTACCGTGCCCGACAATCTCGTTGCTGCAGCCAATGGCGTGCTGACAGACACAACAGAGAACGGTGACAGTAAAACCTGGCACTGGCATACCAGGTCGATGCATAACACCTACGGTATCGCACTGAATATCGCTCCCTACGAAATACTCGAAGACAATTTCACCAGTATCTATGGCAATACTATTCCGCTGGTGTATTACCACTTAAAAGGCAACGACGATAAAGCGCGGGCATTATTTAATGAGCTTCCCGGCATGATCACGTTCTTCGAACGGATGATTGGTCCCTATCCGTTTGCAGATGAAAAGGCCGGCATTGTGCAAACCCCTCATCTTGGCATGGAGCACCAGACCATTAACGCTTATGGTAATGACTACAAAAAAGATGAAACCGGCTACGATTGGTTAATGCAGCACGAGTTTTCTCACGAATGGTTCGGCAACCAGCTCACCAATGACAACTGGGATCACATGTGGCTGCACGAAGGGTTAGGTTCATACATGCAACCTCTGTATGCCCAATACCTCAATGGTGACCTGTCTTATTTTGCGCTGCTGAACAACCAGCGTAAAGGCCTCATTAATGAGTACCCCATCGTAAACAACAAACTGATGTCGGAAGAAGACGTTTATGAAAGCGGGCCCGCCGGCGACATTTACGCGAAAGGCTCACTGATTATGCATACACTGCGTTATCTGATTGGTGACGAGGCTTTTTTCAGGGCAGTTACCACCACAGTATATGGCCGTCCTGATCCTGCTCCGGGGAACTTCAAGCCGGTATTTGCAGATACACAGACCTTCATCGACAATATCAATGCGGCAACTGACACCAATATGGACTGGTTCTTTGATGTTTATTTATATCACGCCCCGCTTCCTGAGCTGATCACTACCCGCGACGACAACGGCGTCACCTTTACGTGGAAGACTGAAAATGACTTACCGTTTCCTATGCCTCTCGACGTCAGCATCGACGGAAAAGTGATAACTATCGATATGGTAAAGACCCGTCGTGTACCGGCGCATCCGAAAGATACCGTTATTGCCGATCCACACAGTAAAGTGCTGCGTTACGAACAACGCTATGAAGATTTTAAAGCGTGGAAAGCAGAGCAGGCAGAAAAAGAGGAAACGAAATAGAGCTGGTGCTACATCCAGGAGCGGCGGCCTGATTCGGCATGCCACAGCGCTTTGTCAGCCAGCGCTGTGGCAACCGCATAAGGAATGTATGGTATGGTGATACTGCCGCTTGCCAGAATAAAGTGCACATTGGCCAGCCCTCTGCGCTGCATCAGCACACTCTGAGTCAGTGCCACCTGCTGAACCTTAAAAAGTGCAAAACTGTAGCGGTCAATCCCTGCCATACCTTTTCTGATATAACAGTAAGTATCATCGCAGGCGAATCCCCATCGCCGCCAGCGCAAATAAATACCTGCACAGGCGAGCATAAAAGCCGGAATGGTGATAAGGAAAATGTGCCAGCCTTCACGGGCATAGCCCATTGCCGACACCAGCGCACAGGCAGGCAGAGCCAGCGTCAGGATCCAGCGACTGATAAAGCGGGTGCTGATCCTGCTATAGCCTGTTTGATACACCTTGTTATCCGGCATTGCATCTGTAGCCAGAGCCTGTGCCTCAGCAAGGGTGACGGACGGCACCAGCATCTTATGAGTCGCATGTAATTCCTGCTCCTGTTTGTCACCGGTCTTATTCTGCTCAAAAAAGAAATTGGCACGCTTGAGCAGATAATCCAGCCAGTCCTGCCTGACAGAAATCATTTGTATACGGGACTCACGCATACTGACTTCCTGCAAACTGAACAGTCCTGAACGACGGATATACCGGTCCGATGTGCGGGTGAGCGTGTAGTTATAATACGTGATCACCGACCCCGCTACCGACACCATGGCCATCACACTGAGGATCAGCAGCATGGTGGAAATGACATATAAACCTACCTGCCACCAGAGTACTTGCTGATCAGCGAAGAGTGCATCCATGGATAACCCGAGATCATCCACAAAGTCGTAAACAAAACCGGATATCTCGTCATAAAAAGGCGTCAGTGCACCAAGCAGGATCCACACCCTGTTATTGGTCAGTCCGTGAATGATGAGATCGGAAAGGCTGCGGCGGTTGATCACCTTCTCATCATCCGCTAGTGATGACGTCGCGGTGTCAACTGCCTCTGGCGTCTTATCCTCTGTGGTCCCGGCCTGATGCTGTCTGCCGGAGATCAACACCGCCTGACGGAGCTGCTGCGCATAATCCCGTTCTACGGCAACAATTTTAGCTTCCTCTCCGGATGAACCTGCTGTATCCAGCACCACCACGGTGTAATGGGTAAGCCTGTAGTAAAAAGGTTGTTCAATTTTTACATTCTGAATGCGCCAGAACGGCAGATTAATATTGCGACGCCTGAATAGTCCGCTACGTATTTCAATGTGTTCGTTGCGGATGCGGTACTGATAAAACCAGTAACTCACAACGCCACTGACAATCGTTGCCAGAAAGATGGCCACCATGACGGGTATAAACCAGAACGACTGCTGATAGTCAAAGCTGCTGGCAGACCAGGCAAGTACAGAAAGCACCACAATAAACTGGCGGATAAAACTGAGAACATTGGAGACAATGAAATAGATCACCGCTACCGGTGCCAGTCTGCGCCAGTTAACGCCGGTGGAGACAGCGGCTTCCTGTTGTGACAGCATCAGCGCGCTCCCACATCCTTGTGATCAAGAATGAACTGGCGAATTTTCTGTGCCTGAGCCACGGGCAGGCCCGGGATTTCAAAGGTATGCCCTGCTCCACCGGCAGAAAAGACCTGCAAAGTTGCCAGTCCGGCCAGCCTTTCCAGCGGCCCGCGCTTGAGCTCTATGTGCTGTATACGAAGTACCGGCTGGCAGGTGATGCTGCGGAATATCAGTCCCTTGTGAACAGATAAATCCTGCTCTCTGAGTGAGAACTGCAACAACGGATCAGCAAGCCAGTGATAAACACTCAGCAGCCCCCACAAGGCTAAAAGACCTGTCGTTACGAAAGGCCAGGCAAACAGCAGACCTTCCGGTAATGTGACAAAAGGCTGAAAGCGGATGAAGTTTACGACCACCAGAAGGGTGATGAAGATAGCCGCCGCGATAGCAAGATTCAGTGTTCTGTAGCGCGGCGACAAAGGCTCATAAACCAGCGTGTCCAGAGACGGCAGCTGGTCTGCAGAGACAACCGTATTTGAAAAGGCTTCACCTTCCGTGGTCATGCTTTGTATCAGTCCTCAATCATTTGTGAGTTAAGCCACTCTTGCAGTGCTTTCATGTCGTGAGCAACAGCCATCTGAAGCTCTTCAACCCAGTCATGCACGTTTTGCCACCATGCAGGGTGATCTCCCTGCTGGATCTGATTGGCAATGCGCTGCACACGGGAAAGCCCTACAGAGCCGGCGGCACCTTTTATTTTATGGGCCTGGGAGCACACTTCAGACTTTTCGTCAGCACTCAGGCTCAACTGAAGAATTTCCATGTACTCCGGCATTTTATCCTGGAACACTTTTACGCTGGCACGGACCATATCTTCACCAATGGTATCCACCAGCATTTGCAACAATTCGATATCCAGAATATTAGACAGCGCTTTGCTGTTGTCAGTTTTCTTAGGCTTGTTTTCCACTTCAGTATGCAGCGGTGCGGCCGGTTCAGCAAATAAACTGTTGAACACCTCAATCACACGGCTCTTCTTGATGGGTTTGGCGATAACGTCATCCATACCGTTTTGCAGGTACTCTTCACGCTTTTTAATCACGTTAGCCGTTAATGCCACCATCGGCGTACCCATAACCAAATCTTCATCGCGCAGCGTGTTGGCCACGTCAAACCCTGTCATATCCGGCAACTGGATATCCAGCAGGATAAGGTCGTAGTGATTTTCACGGGCTTTATCAATTGCTTCCTGACCGGTCATGGCCACGTCGACTGTCTGACCTAATTTCTCAAGCAGCGCTTTTGCTACCATCACATTCAGCTCAATGTCTTCCACCAGCAGAATGTTGAGATCGGTCACCAGCAGTTTGGAAACCTGCATAGGACGGTTAGAAATCTGTAACGGCAGCTCAATTTCAAAGCGTGTGCCCTTGCCGACTTCTGACGTAACGCGGATATCGCCGTTCATCAAGTCGACCATTTGCTTACAGATAGCCAGACCAATACCGGTACCTGTTGCAGACTGATGATCCGGATGGTCTACCTGATAATACATGGCGAAAATTTTCTCAATTTCGCTGTCAGGGATCCCCACACCGGTATCTTCTACCACGTAGGTCACCACCGTCATATCATCTTTTGCCGGCGTTGCCGACACACTCAGTTTCACATTCCCTTTCTGCGTAAACTTCACGGCATTAAACAGAATGTTCCACAGGATCTGACGCAGACGGGTACCGTCAACCTCCACCAGTTGCGGTAAGGGTTCCTGAATATCGGTTATCAGTTCCAGCGATTTGTCTGCCGCTAACAGACGGATAATGCTGGACAACTCCTGGGTGAAATCACGCAGCGATACCGTTTTCAGGCTGAGCTCAAGTTTATCCCGGTCCAGCTTATCCAGATCGATGATGTCGTTGAATATATTGCCCAGCGTAATCGCGCTGGCATAAATAGTACTGACCCAGTTGAACTGCTCTTCGCTCAAATCCGTGTCGCGCAGCATGCGGCTTAAACCCACAATGCCGTTCAGTGGCGTTCGCAATTCGTGAGAAATCGTGGCAATGAAACGGGTCTTATCGGTACTGGCTTTCGCAGCAGCATTCTCGGCCTGTTTGCGCTCTGTCATATCCCGGCCAAAAGCCAGCAAACCTAAACGTGTGCCTTCGTTATCAAAAAACGGTACCCGCTTCATTTCGAAGTAACGGCGTTTTCCGTCAGCAAAGCGCAACCACAACTCTTCAGTCATGCTGGCATTGGTTTCCAGCACTTCATGATCAGAAGCAACAATCTGGCGGGCCAGTTCTTCTTCAAACACATCATGTAAGGTCAGACCTACCAGCTCTGCTTCGGACTTACCGGTGAGCATTTCCGCAATGCGGTTACAGCCGGCAAAACGCCCTTCTTCATTACGGTAGTAAATCAGATCCGGTGAAGCATCGATGATGGAACGCAGCAGTGTAGATAAGTGTCGTGCCTGCTGTTCTGAAAAAGATTTCTCTTCAATCTCTTTTTCAAGATCTTTAAACACCGCTTCACGGTCGTCCTGCGCTTTACGGCGCTGTTCCATCTCATGATTAAGCTGGCGGATATTGCTTTGCAGTTCGCGGTTAAGGAATACATCTTCCTCACGCAAACGTTCCAGCTGGCTGACCACTTCTTTTAAATTCGTGCGGGAAGTTTCCAGTTGTTTAACCAGTTCACTTAAGAAGTAAAGTACCCAGGGGGCTGACATCATGGTGAGCACAACAGCGATAATAAAATCGTCAGGTTGAACCTCATTGCCCATGGTCACCCGAATGACGTATGAACCGCCAAGGGTGAAAACCAGCGTAACAACAACAAACAGCAAACTTAGTTTCAGTGTGCCAAAGCGCTTTATAAACTGCGCAAACTTTATCGCCCACGAATCATTTGGAGAATCTTGATGCATAACGAACGTACTGCAATTTCTAAATAACTAAACTTACAGCACTTATAACACGGTCGCGTTGGAAAACCCACAAATCTGCCTGCACGTTATACTAATTTGTGACACTCCGGTGACTATCCTGACCTATTCACTGACGGGCAAAATTCGTCATAGCGATAATTCCCTTCATTTATATGGATACGCCCGGTGACTTTGCTAATGCACCGGCACAGAGGTATATTAGATTTTGTCTGGTCGGGCTTGGCGGGTTCTGACAGGTTGCCGTAAAAGTGATATTCATTCAGCCACACCCTGCATTTCCATATAAATAAACAATTTTTATGAATGATTATTCACAATTAACCTCTTATTCTTTTTTGAACTTTAGTATAAACATACTAATTTGATAAAAAAATGAGCGTTCAGCTCAAAATCCAATCAGCGGCGATTTCAAATTAAGATATTGATTTAAAATGATTTTATGTAACTTATTCAAAATACATAAGGTCTTCACATTTTTATCATTTGATTTTATATGCCAATGTATGTATTTTGTACGGCCCGCTAAGCAATAGTGCATAAAAATGCGGTTAACGACTGGCGTCCTACTAATAATAATTAACGACATAAAAAGGCGCTTAGAGTATGGTGAAAACTGGCTCGTAAATAGACGTCTACACTAATGTTGCGATGCGTGTCCTGCGCGGAACACGATCCAACACATGCCTTGTCCAGTCGAAGGTTGAAGGAGTTTTTAAGATGAGTTTATATAATCCCAATGATTCCCGGGATAACTGTGGCTTTGGTCTTATTGCCCACACTCACGGGGAAGCCAGCCATAAACTGGTAACGACTGCAATCCAGGGCCTGGACAGAATGCAGCACCGTGGCGGTATTGCTGCCGACGGTAAAACCGGTGACGGCTGCGGATTGCTACTGCAAAAACCGGATGCCTTTTTTCAGGCTATCGCCGAAGAGAACGGCTGGAAGCTGAGTAAGAAATATGCCGTAGGCATGATCTTTTTGAGTCAGGACGACGCGCTGGCACAAGCTGCCAGAGACATTCTTAACGAAGAGCTGGAAAAAGAAACACTGAATGTTGTGGGCTGGCGCAAAGTGCCGGTAAACCACGATGTATTAGGTGAACTGGCTCTGACCGGTGTACCGCAGATCGAGCAGGTTTTTGTGAATGCTCCTGCGGGCTGGCGTAAACGCGACGTAGAACGTCGTTTGTTTATGGTTCGCCGCCGTGCCGAGAAACGTCTGGAAAAAGACAAAGACTTCTATGTAGCCTGTTTATCCGGCTTAGTCACCATCTATAAAGGTCTGGTGATGCCGAAAGATCTGCCTGCCTTCTACGCAGATTTGGCTGACGAACGTCTGAAAAGTGCTATTTGTGTATTCCACCAGCGCTTCTCCACCAACACATTGCCTAAATGGCCTCTTGCGCAGCCTTTCCGTTTTCTTGCGCACAATGGTGAAATTAACACGATCAAAGGTAACCGTGACTGGGCAATGGCCCGTACCGGTAAGTTCTCAACGCCTTTGATTCCGGATCTGAAAGATGCTGCACCTTATGTAAATACAACAGGTTCTGACTCATCTTCTCTGGATAACATGCTGGAATTATTCCTGGCGGGCGGCATGGACTTATTCCGTGCAATGCGTCTGCTTGTGCCACCAGCGTATCAAAATAACAAAACCATGGACGAAAGCCTGCGTGCATTCTACGAGTTTAACTCAATGCACATGGAACCATGGGACGGTCCTGCCGGTATCGTACTGACAAACGGTCGCCACGTTGCCTGTAACCTTGACCGTAATGGTCTGCGCCCTGCCCGCTACGTGATCACCAAAAATGGTTTCATCACACTGGCTTCAGAAGTAGGTATCTGGGATTACAGCGAAGCTGACGTGGTAGAAAAAGGCCGCGTTGGTCCGGGCGAAATGCTCGCCGTTGATACCTACAACGGAAAGATCTGGCGTTCCAACGAAATCGACGCAGAGCTGAAAGACCGTCACCCGTACAAAGAATGGCTGGAAAAACACATCCGTCACCTGACGCCAATTGAGCAGATGGATTCTTCTGAATTAGGTAAGCGTGTCTTCGATGACGACACCATTGAGGTTTACCACAAGCTGTTCAACTACAGCTACGAAGAAATTCAGCAAGTCGTGAAGGTTCTGGCCAAAGATGGTCAGGAAGCTGTAGGTTCAATGGGTGATGATACGCCAATGGCAGTATTGTCTTCCAAAACCCGCACTGTTTACGATTATTTCCGTCAGCAGTTTGCCCAGGTAACCAACCCGCCAATCGACCCGTTACGTGAAAATCACGTAATGTCACTGGCTACCTGTATCGGCCGCGAGCAGAACGTATTCAGCGAAACGTCAGGTTATGCTGACCGCGTACTGTTTTCATCTCCGGTACTGGTTTACACCGACTTAAAACAGCTGCGTGAATTTAACCCTGAAAACTACTATTCAGAGAAAGTTGACCTGCAATATAAGCAGGAAGAAGGCTTACGTAAGGCCATCGAACGTATCTGTAACGAAGTGGAATATCTGGTTAAACAGAAGCGTGCTGCATTCGTTATTCTGTCAGACCGCAACATTAAGAAAGACAGACTGACCATTCCTGCCGCTATGGCGACCGGTGCGGTGCATCGCCGTCTGGTTGAAAAAGCACTGCGTTGCGACGCAAACGTTGTGGTTGAAACTGCTTCAGCCCGTGACCCGCATCACTTTGCTGTACTCATTGGCCTGGGTGCAACGGCTGTTTATCCGTTCCTTGCTTATGAAACCATCGAGCAACTGTGCGAAAAAGGCGAGCTGACCTGCTCGGTAACAGACGCCGTTTTGAATTACCGTAAAGGTATCAATAAGGGCCTTTACAAAATCATGTCTAAGATGGGTATAAGCACTGTGGCCAGCTACCGCTGCTCCAAGCTGTTTGAAGCCATCGGTATCAATAAAGATGTGGTTAACCTTTGCTTTAACGGCGTACCTTCCCGTATTCAGGGTGCCGGCTTTGAAGATTTCGAACAGGATGCGATTAACCTTAACCGCATTGCCTGGCTGAAGCGTAAGCCTCTGTCTCACGGTGGTCTGCTGAAATATGTTCACGGCGGCGAATATCACGCCTACAACCCGGATGTGGTGAAATCACTGCAAACTGCAGTGGTTTCCGGTGAATACAGCGATTACCAGGTTTATGCAAAACACGTCAATGAGCGCGCACCAGCGCACTTCCGTGACTTGCTGAAACTGAATTCGCCCAATGAAGCCATTGATATCAGCGAAGTCGAAGGGGCGGAAAAACTGTTCCCCCGTTTCGATACCGCGGCGATGTCTATCGGTGCATTGAGCCCTGAAGCCCACGAAGCCCTGGCCATTGCAATGAACCGTTTAGGTGGCCAGTCGAACTCAGGTGAAGGTGGCGAACACCCTTCCCGCTTCGGCACAGAAAAGAACTCTAAAATTAAGCAGGTGGCTTCCGGCCGCTTCGGTGTAACCCCGCACTATCTGGTTAACGCAAATGTTATCCAGATCAAAGTAGCGCAGGGCGCAAAACCGGGCGAAGGTGGTCAGTTGCCGGGTGACAAGGTTAACAAGTACATTGCGCAACTGCGTTTCTCTGTACCAGGTGTAACCCTGATTTCACCACCGCCTCATCACGATATTTACTCTATCGAAGATTTGGCTCAGCTTATCTTTGACCTTAAGCAGGTTAACCCTACCGCTCTGATTTCAGTGAAACTGGTATCAGAGCCTGGCGTAGGCACTATCGCTACCGGTGTAGCGAAAGCGTATGCTGACCTCATTACCATTTCCGGTTATGACGGTGGTACAGGTGCAAGCCCGCTGACGTCTGTTAAGTACGCCGGCAGCCCGTTTGAGCTGGGTCTGGCGGAAACACAACAGGCACTGATTGAAAACGGTTTGCGTCACAAAGTACGTGTACAAACCGACGGTGGTCTGAAAACCGGTCTGGACGTTATCAAGGCAGCCTGTATGGGTGCTGAAAGCTTCGGTTTCGGTACTGGCCCGATGGTGGCGTTAGGCTGTAAATACCTGCGAATTTGTCACCTGAACAACTGTGCGACAGGTGTTGCAACTCAGGATCAAAAGCTGCGTGAAGAACACTTCATCGGCTTGCCTGAGATGGTAATGAACTACTTTAAGTTCATTGCTCAGGAAGTGCGGGAAATTATGGCCGCGATGGGCGTACGTAAGTTCGATGAACTGGTAGGCCGCACTGATCTGTTGAAAGTTATCGACGGCATTTCAGCGAAACAAAACAAACTGGATCTGTCACCACTACTGGCAACACCGGTTGAAGGCGAGCATACCCGTCTGTTCTGTTCAGAAACCACCAACCAGCCGCTGGATAAAGGTGAGCTGAATGCGAAGATTCTGGACGATGCCCGAAACGCTGTGCGTGAAGGCAAAGGTATCCGTCTAAGCTACCCAATCCGCAACACTGACCGTTCAGTGGGTGCCATGTTGTCTGGTGAAATCGCCAAACATCACGGAAACCATGATATGGAAGATGTGCCGGTTGAAATACAGTTTACCGGTACTGCGGGCCAGAGCTTCGGCGTATGGAACGCAGGTGGTCTGCACATGCGTATTGAAGGTGATGCCAACGATTACGTGGGTAAAGGTATGACTGGCGGTAAGCTGGTTATCTATCCGCCTAAGAACATCAGTTTCGATGCACATAACAGTGCGATCATGGGTAACACCTGTCTGTATGGTGCTACCGGCGGTAAACTGTTCGCTGCCGGCCGTGCCGGTGAACGTTTCGGTGTGCGTAACTCAGGCGTAACCGCCGTGGTCGAAGGTATCGGTGACAACGGTTGTGAATACATGACCGGTGGTATTGTTGCTGTACTGGGCCCGGTAGGCGTTAACTTTGGTGCCGGTATGACAGGTGGCTTCGCTTACCTGTACGACGAAAACGGTGACCTTGATAACCGCGTTAACCCTGAACTGGTTGAAATCATGGATATTGGCGACAAGGCCATTCTGTCAGAGCACTTACGTGGTCTGATTAACCAGCACTATGAAGAAACAGGCAGTGAACACTCATTGTCATTGCTGACGAACTTCGCTGAGTCGGTAAAACGCTTTAAGTTAATTAAGCCGAAAACCAGTGACGTTAAAAACCTGTTGGGCCACATCAGCCGTTCGAGTGACGAGCTGCGGATCCAGGCGCAATAAGAGAGGTAGGTGAAGTAATGGCTAAAAATGTATACCAATTTGTTGACGTTGAACGGATTGACCCGCCGAAAAAACCTATCATGGTGCGTAAGGGTGAGTTCGCTGAAATTTATCAACCGTTAACGCAATCACAAACCGAAGGCCAGGCAGACCGCTGCCTGGACTGCGGTAACCCTTATTGCGAGTGGAAGTGTCCGGTTCACAACTACATTCCGCAATGGCTGAGCCTTGCGAATGAAGGTCGTATTATTGAAGCGGCAGAACTTTCTCATAAAACGAACAGCTTGCCGGAAGTCTGCGGCCGCGTGTGTCCACAGGATCGTTTATGTGAAGGTGCCTGTACGCTGAATGATGAGTTCGGTGCCGTAACTATCGGTAGTATTGAAAAATACATCACCGACACCGCTTTCGAAATGGGCTGGCGTCCGGATATGTCTGACGTAGTCTGGACAGATAAAAAAGTCGCTATCGTGGGTGCAGGTCCTGCAGGTCTTGCCTGTGCAGACATTCTGGTACGTAACGGTGTGAAGCCGGTTGTTTTCGACAAGTACGAAGAAATCGGCGGCCTGTTAACCTTCGGTATTCCTTCGTTCAAGCTGGAAAAAGACGTGATTAAACGTCGTCGTGAAATTTTCACCGAAATGGGTGTGGAGTTCAGACTCAATACTGAAATCGGTAAAGATATCGACTTCCAGACGCTGCTTGATGAATACGATTCCGTGTTCCTCGGTATGGGGACGTACAAGTCCATGCAAGGCGGATTTGACAATGAGCACGTTGAAGGTGTTTTTGATGCCCTTCCGTTCCTGATTGCGAATACTAACCGTGTAATGGGGCTGGAAAAAGATCCTGCTGACTTTGTCGACATGAAAGACAAAACCGTTGTTGTGCTGGGTGGTGGTGATACCACTATGGACTGCGTACGTACGTCTATCCGTCAGGGCGCAAAACGCGTAATTTGTGCTTATCGCCGTGATGAAGAAAGCATGCCCGGTTCACGCAAGGAAGTACAGAACGCGAAAGAAGAAGGTGTGGAATTCGTCTTCAATGTACAACCACTGGATATCGCGCTGACCGGTGAAGGCACTGCAGCCGGTGTTAAACTGGTTAAAACTGAAATGGGTCCGCCGGACATCAACGGTCGTCGTCGTCCTGTTGAGGTGGAAGGTTCAGAGCACGTGCTTGAAGCGGATGCGGTTATCATCGCCTTCGGTTTCCAGCCAAGCCCTGCCAGCTGGTTTGCTGACTACGGTATTATCCTGGATGAAAAGGGTCGTGTTATCGCCCCTGCCGGTGGTAAGTACGCTTATCAGACTGCTAACCCGAAAATCTTCGCCGGTGGCGATATGGTTCGGGGCAGCGATCTGGTGGTAACCGCCATTGACGAAGGCCGTAAAGCGGCTGACGGCATCATGGATTACCTCGGCGTTTAATACGGCTCAAAGCAAAAAACAAAAGCCACGGGATGAGAATTCCGTGGCTTTTTTCGTTTCTGAAGATCAACCGCCGATACTTGAGTGCGTGCCGGTATACCTATGCTTTATTGCCGGTTCAGGGGTTCTTGCCTATAGTTTTACTCATCTGTTAAGCATCCATTCCGCTTAATAAAGGGAGAGTAAAAATGAACAAAAAGACGTGCAGTATGATTGCAGCGACTCTGCTGTGTACGGCTTCTTTATCTGTGGCAGCAGCACCTGACACATCAGCCTGTCCGGCAGACTTTCACACGCTGACCATGCCGGATGACGCAAAGCAATGTCAGGTTTTCGACAGCGGACTGCCTGCCACACTGGTGTTTTATTCCGCGACACCGCAGCAAACACTCATCGACTATTACACGGCGCAGTATCCCGGTATGCAGGTCGCAGCAACAGTACAGGGCAGAACGTTACTCACTGCCGCGAACGACAGTGTGCGGGTCATCATTTCCCCTGATCACGAAGGCTCTCAGGTAGACATGATGATTGTTAAGGCCAACTGAGACCTGTCAGCCTCCTCCCAGCTATCCGGTGCCGGACGCTC
>NZ_CFHOXV010000001.1:127001-145534 GCF_984505615.1 Alteromonas sp.
TGCAAATTTTTAGCGGTCTGGCACTCCCTTTGCAAAATCCAGCTTGTTGACTAATTCACGACACAAAACGTCACTTTTTTGACGTATGTGATTTTGCTTTCGCGGGGATCAATATGGAACTGGCTATAATTTTAATGATGTTACTGATTGTGGTGGCTCTGGGCGCCATGAAATTGTCGGACAGCGGTGTAAGCTTTCCTTTTCGCAGTAAGCCTCAGCTGTTCACACCGGTAGAACATAATTTTCTGAAACTGATTGAGCAGGCGGTGGGCCGTGAATTCCGCATCGTCTGCAGGGTACGCCTGAGCGATGTACTGGCAGTAAGAGCTAAAGCCAGTAAAAAACAAGGCTCCAGCGCCATGTCACGGGCGTCGTCAAAGCAACTGGATTACGTATTGTGTGACCGCGACGACATGACACCCATTATGGCTATCGACCTTGTTTATAACGATGGCAAAAACAAATACAAATCCCAGCGCGACTTTTTTGTCAGTGGCGCGCTGGATGCAGCAGGGTTGCCTCATGTGCGCATTAAGGTGAAAACCGGTTATACCACCGAAGAGATCCGCGAATGTATCGAAAGCAAGCTTGTGCCTTACCGCCGCAAACAGCAACGCATTGCACAGGCGCCGACGCTTAACCCGGCGCCGAATAAACGCCCGACACGTCCGGTGCGTTCAAGCCGGGCAGCGGCTGCTTAATTTACCTTTTACTCTCCGGGTCGGTATTCTCCCCAAGGTACCGACCCATTTTCCCCTAATTTCTGTCAGTTTCTTCACTTTCATATTACCATTAACAATCATGACTTAACGGGCCCGCGCACACCCAGTTCGCCGGGCAGTACAGCGACGGAACATATTTATGAAAATCGGTATTCTTGGCGCAATGGATCAGGAAATTGCACTGTTACAGGCATCTCTGACAGATTGTGAAACCCGACAGTGGAAACACCTGACCTTTTACACCGGCACCCTGCATGGCGCTGAAGTCGTGCTGGTAAAATGCGGTATTGGTAAAGTTGCTTCAGCCCTTGCCACAACAGCACTTATCGAGCAGTACACGCCTGATTATGTTGTTAATACCGGCTCAGCGGGCGGGTTCGATCCGGCGCTGAATATCGGTGATGTGGTCGTCGGCAGTGCAGTGAAATATCACGATGTGGATATTACCCATTTTGGTTATGAACTCGGGCAATGTGCCGGTATGCCGCCACAATACGACTGCGATCCCCGCCTTGTTGAAGCTGCTACCGCCGCGGCACAGGACATCACCCATATTCAGAACACCACTGGCATGATTTGTACCGGCGATTCCTTTGTCGGTTCAGATGAAGCGGCACAGAAAATTAAAGACACCTTTCCGGCCATGAAGGCCTGTGAAATGGAAGGCGCGGCCATAGGACAAACCTGTTTTATGCTGGAAACACCGTTTCTGGTGATCCGTTCTTTGTCTGATATTGCCGGCAAAACATCATCAGTGTCCTTCGAGGCGTATCTGGAAACCGCAGCGAAGCACTCTGCTGAACTGGTTATGGGAATGATTGCCCGTCTGGCCTGAGCATAGTGTTAAGCATGGACGCCCTGCTCCACAGCCCTTTATTACAAAATCTCGCCCTGCTGTTGGTGGTTATCGCCATCGACAGCCTGTGGCGCTGGCCTCCCAAATACCACCCGTTAACCGTATTCCGCCTGCTGGCGGCCGGGATGGCGACAAAAGTAAAACCCAAATCCACTGACAGCCCTTCCCAACACCGGATATCCGGCGCACTGGGTGCGATTGTGCTTATCGTGCCTTTCACTGTGCTTACCGGTTTGCTGGTTACCATGGCTGAATATCCGCTGTTTTTCGAAGCAGTCATTTTACTTTGCGTCATGGACTTCGCTCAGGTGAGATGGCACTACAATGCTGTGGTCACCGCCCTTGGCAGAGAAAAGAAAGTCCTTGCCAGAGAAATGGTGTCCCACTTCGTCGCCCGCGACTGTGATCGTCTGTCGGATATCGGTATTGCTAAAGCAGCCATGGAAAGTTTACTGCTCAGGTTCTGCTACCAGTTTTGCGGTGTAGTTTTGTGGTTTCTGATTGCCGGTCCGGTGGCGGCACTGCTTTATCGTCTGCTGCTCTTATTCAGCTGGCAGTGGCACTGGCGAAAACCCGGCTTCTACTGGTTTGCCCTGCCCGTCCGCAGAGTCACCCGCCTGCTCTCGCTGGTCCCTGCATTTACCGGAGCAATTTTACTGGCACTGTCAACACATCCTGTTGCCGGCTTTAAAGCGCTCTCACAGGCAAAATCCAGAGACAGCACCTCGCTGCTACTAGCGTTATGTGGCGGGAGCCTAGGGATCCGGCTGGGTGGCCCGGCCATTTACTCAGGGAATATGATCCGGTACAGCCGGGTCGGCGGCCACCGCGAGGTACGCTTTTCAGACATGACACATTGTCGTCAGGCTGTTACCAGAGCGGTGTTACTGCTGCTGGGGATCACTGTTGTGATCTTTTCTGCCCTGCACGCACTATATGCTTTTTAATACTGTGCAAACTGCCCGGGGTGTAAAAGGGTTCTGCACGCCTTGTTCAGATAGTGTACACTGCACCGGAAACACAGGTTAAAACAGATATACGGAACATAGTGACGGATAACCTCATGCGCAAAATCATTGTTGTTTCTGCTCTTATTATCGTTGCCGTTGTTGCAACAACCTTTTACTGGCCAAAAGAAGCCGAAGCCGACGGATTCCGCTCAGTTCAGGCAACGCCTTTCATGCTGGAAAAAGTGAAAGCCGACGAGTGGTTACTCATCGACGTGCGTACTCCGCAGGAATACGCTGACGGCCATATTCCCGGCGCCATCAACATGCCTCACGAAGCCATCGGCGACTATGTGGAACAGCTGAATGATGCCAAAGACAAACCTATCATTATTTACTGCCGCTCCGGGCGTCGGGCGCAAATAGCAATGCAGATGCTGGAACAGAAGCAGTTCACCGGTATCAGTCACCTTGAAGGCGATATGCTGGGCTGGACAGAAGCCGGTTTGCCCGTAGAGAGAATGTGATTGCTTGCCTGTATGGCAGAAACCGGATTAAGCTGGTAGTATTCCGCGCTTTCATTTTAAGCAGATACGTTAATGCAGATAGATATTGCTACGCCGGCCATGTTGTTTCCGGCGATTTCACTGTTGCTCCTGGCTTACACGAACCGCTTCCTGACACTGGCAACGATAATCCGTAACTTTGCCCGTGAAAACCGCGACGAAAACACACAGGCGCAAATCCGTAACCTGCGCCAGCGCATCTTATTCATAAAACGCATGCAGATAGCCGGTGTTGTCAGCTTTTTCCTGTGTGTCTTATCCATGCTTGCCATTTACCTGACATATCAGCTGGCCGGAAACTGGATTTTCGCCTCCAGTCTGGTGTGTCTGATGTATTCATTGTGGATGTCTGTGCGGGAAATCCTGATCTCTGTTGAAGCACTGGATTTCCATCTGGATGGCATAAAAGATAATAAAAAATGAAAAACAATAAGCCATCAGCCAGCGATATTACTTACGTCCCCCTTGCGCCGGAGCACTTTGAAGGCGTGTTGTTATTAGGCAACCGCATTCAGGGTGACGGTTATCTGTCTCATTTCTCTCTGGAAGAAATGTATCATAAGGGCTGGCACGACAATATTAATGCCAGCTACGTTGCTCTGTATAACGGTGAAATCGCCGGATTCAGACTGACCTTTGCCCACTCCCAATGGCAGCCTGACGAATGGTGTTCTGTGGCAGAATGGCCGGTGGATCCGTCACGTGTGTGTTATTTCAAATGTAATACGGTAGACGATCGTCTGCAGGGATGTGGCATTGGCAGCCGGTTGCTGGAAATCGCCACACAAAAAGCGAAGGAACAGGGTGCCCTGGCGGGCCTGGCCCATATCTGGCTGGGTAGTCCGGGTAACAGTGCCTTTCGTTACTTCAGTAAAAACGGCGGTAAACTGATCGCCACACACCCCGGTAAATGGCGTTATGCTTCCATTCATGAAGGCTATGATTGCCCTGTTTGTCCCGGTTATTGTGAGTGCGAAGGGGCAGAAATGATGATTGTATTTCCGTAAACAGCCAATAAAAAACCCGCAATCATGCGGGTTTTGTTATTTCTGCGGCGGATACCGGAAAGTTATGCTGTCAGTGTAACTCTGGCAAACTTACGTTTACCCACCTGATACACGGCCTCACCGGCTTCTGTGATCACCAGACGGGTATCTTCGACTTTTTCACCGTCAATCTTCACAGCGCCCTGCTTAATCATACGCATGGCATCAGAGGTAGAACCCACCAGTCCCGCTTCTTTCAGCAGGTTACCGATGGCAATGCCGTCAACTTCCATGGCAACAGACACTTCCGGCATGTCGTCAGGGATGGCGTTTTTCTGGAAACGCTGAATAAAGTCCTGGTGCGCACCTTCTGCTGCAGCTTCGTCGTGGAAACGGGCGATGATCTCTTTTGCCAGTTCGATTTTGATATCACGGGGGTTCGCACCGGCTTCAACCTTCGCTTTCAGTTCTGCCACTTCTTCAAGAGGACGGAAGCTCAGCAGATCATAGTAACGCCACATTAGATCATCAGAAATCGACATCACTTTACCAAACATATCGTTCGGCGCATCAGTAATACCGATGTAGTTATTCAGCGATTTAGACATTTTCTGCACGCCGTCTAAACCTTCCAGCAGCGGTACCATCACTACCGCCTGCTGGCTCAGACCGTTTTCTTTTTGCAGCTCTCGGCCCATTAACAGATTAAAGCGCTGATCAGTACCGCCCAGCTCAACATCTGATTTCAGTGCAACGGAGTCATAACCCTGAACCAGCGGGTACAGAAATTCGTGAATAGCGATTGGCTGACCACCGTTGTAACGCTTTTTGAAGTCATCACGCTCAAGCATACGGGCTACCGTCTGGCTGGCGGCCAGTTTGATCATACCAGCCGCACCCAGCGCATCCATCCACTCAGAGTTAAAACGAATCTGCGTTTTCTCTTTATCGAGGATTTTGAATACCTGTTCCTGATACGTTTTAGCGTTTTCCAATACCTGTTCTTTGCTTAAAGGCTTGCGTGTCACGTTTTTACCGGTAGGATCACCGATAAGACCGGTGAAATCACCGATCAGGAACACAACGTTATGGCCTAACTGCTGAAAGGTGCGAAGTTTATTAATCAGGACGGTGTGACCCAAATGTAAGTCTGGTGCCGTAGGATCGAAACCAGCCTTGATGGTCAGCGTCTTGCCTGACTTGAGTTTTTCAATTAACTCTTCTTCAGGCAGGATCTCATCCGTACCCCGTTTAATTTCAGCTAAAGCGGTTTGCCAATCGGTCATGCTCGTTCCACACTTATTACATTTACTGGGAAAATTTAATCGGGGCATTTTACGCATCCCAGTGAACCTTTGAAAGACTTGACCGTCAAAAATCGGCTTCCTGTGCGATCTAATCATGAAATTACAGGTGCTTTGGTGGAAAGTCGTGCTGTAACACGATATTCTCAGGCTGGGCAGTAATATGAGATTGAAATTTACCGTGGTTCTGAAAACATTCAAAAGTCTTCCCAAACCACACCGGACCGGATTGGTGATCGCCAGTTTTTTACTGGGTGGTCTTATTCTTCTTCCTTCTGAACCGGTCGAAGCAAGTCGTCATCAGGAATCCCTGATTTTAGACGCAGGTGTGCGTTACCCTGTTGCGCTTTCAGTCATTGAAACGCCGGAAATCTATGTCGAAGAAGACGAGGGTAGCTGGGAAACATTCAAAGTGGGTCGTGGCGACACACTGGCTAAAATATTCAAGCGTGCAGGTTTTTCTGCCCGCGATACTTATGACGTGACTCAGGCAGGCGAACTGGCAAAAACCCTGGTTACACTGATTCCGGGTGACGAGTTGCAGTTGCGCGCCGGTGAAGATGGCAGTTTTGACGGGCTGCGTTACGCCATTTCTTATAAAGAAGCGTTGCTTATCAAGCGCAATGCTGAAGACGATGGCCTCACCGCCCAGCTGGAAGCGAAAGAAATCGAAACCCGCTACAGCTTTGCACAGGGTGAAATCGACTCCAGCTTCTGGAATGCCGGTGTTGATGCCGGTCTGACCGACAATCAGATCATGCACCTTGCGGGCATTTTCGGCTGGGATATCGACTTCGCTATGGGTATCCGTCAGGGCGATTTGTTCAATATCGTGTATGAAGAAAACTATATCGACGGCGAGTTCGTGGGTTACGGCGATATTGTTGCCGCTGAATTTGTGAACCAGGGTGAGCGCTTTGTTGCTATCCAGCACGATGACGGCAATTACTACACGCCGGAAGGCCGCAGCATGCGTAAAAGCTTTTTACGTGCGCCGATTAACTTCAAATACGTGAGTTCCAACTTTACTAAAGCCCGTTTCCACCCGGTGCAGAAACGCTGGAAATCTCACAATGGTACAGACTATGTGGCAGCCGTCGGTACGCCAATCATGGCCGCCGGTGACGGAAAGGTTATTGAAGCGTCGTATAACCGCTTTAACGGTAACTACGTGTTCATTCAGCATGGTGAGAAATACGTCACCAAGTACCTGCACCTTAAAAAGCGTGGTGTGAAGCGTGGTGACACGGTGAAACAGGGCCAGACAGTAGGCTATCTTGGTTCAACAGGTATGGTAACCGGCGCTCACCTTCACTATGAATTCCTGGTAGACGGTGTACACCGTAACCCCAGAACCGTAGAGTTGCCGAAAGCGCGCCCTATCGACTCATCAGAAAAAGACGCCTTTATGAAAATTGCTGAGGTACGCTTAGGTCAGCTGGACAACACCAAGCGTCTGATGCTGGCGATGAAATAAGCCTGTCGCGCAGACAATGAACATACTGAAAATGCCCGCTATGCGGGCATTTTTGTTCCCGCACAATGAAATATAAACAACAACCGGTATGCCCTATGAACACCCATAAGCTGGCAGTGCTCAGCAATGAAGCGCAGGAATATGCGCCGTTGATCCCCGCATTACTCCCTGACAACGTGGTACTTGATTGCATTACAACGGAACCGGTGGATGTGGACAAAGAGAATGTCACCATTCTGCTGGCGGATCCGGACCTCGCTGCCCTGGTGATCCCCCAAATGCCTGCACTGAAATGGTGTCAGTCGGTTTGGGCGGGCAACAGACCCTTACTGGCGCTGGACAGACAAGACTATCTGCTGACAGCAGCAAAGGGGATTTTCGGGGTACAGATGAGGGAATATGTATTTACCTGGTTGTTGCACTATTCCCGCTCTGTTGATGATTATGCACAAGCGCAACGCAATGTTGTCTGGTCACCTCCCCGCTATGCCCGGCTGCAGGGTAAAACGCTCGGGATCACCGGCGCAGGTTCCATTGCGGATGCATTATTGCCGGTGGCAGAAGTATTCGGGTTGAATGTCATCGGGTTAAGCCGCAGTGGTAAACCGAAAGCAGGCTACACGGCGATGTACACGCAGGCGTCGGTGTATGAGTTTGCCTGCCGGTGCGATTTTGTACTGAACCTGATGCCGGATACGCCGGATACAAGAGGTTTACTGAATGCAGATTTCTTTTCCGGGTTGTCCGGTGACTGTGTACTGATTAATGCCGGGCGGGGTTCTGCCATCGTTGAAGAGGATTTGCTCTCTGCACTGGATAACGGGCAATTGAAAGCCGCGGTACTGGATGTCTTTAATGAAGAACCATTGCCAGCCTCACACCCATTCTGGCAACACTCCAAAATCAAAATAACGCAGCACACCGCGGCGGAATCCCGCCCTGCCGATGTGGCTGCGCTATTTGCAGATAACTTACAGCGTTATTTATCCCGTCAGCCCCTGATGCATCAGTTTGATTTTACACGGGGCTATTAGTGCTTATCCGCGGGGGTCAGTAGCGGTGACCTCTATCCGGTCAATGTGCTGTTCGCGGAAGGCTTTCAGCGCATCAAGACCGGTAAGGGGATGCAGTTCACGGAACTCAACCCAGTCAATAAGTGTAAATAACGCCACCGACGGATAACCCCAACCATCAAACTCGCCGGCACTGACCATTTCATTCAGCAAGCCAAGCGTAGAAGCAATACGTTCTTTCTGCAGGCGGACAAACAACTGATCGTTGGTGGCCTCAATGCCTGAACGCTTCAGCATGAAAAGTTGAACAAACGAGTCGTTGGCACCATCAATCATCGTCAACTGGTTTTCCTGGTCCCAGCTCAGAGGCGGCAGCCCCAGCTTTGCCAGCAAATAACTGTGGATCACACGGGAGTCGAAAATTAACTGACCATCATCTTCAAGACACGGCACTTTCAGGGTAGGGTTTTTAGATGCCAGTATATCCCTGCCCTCACCCTCAAAGATGTTCAGATTAATAAACTCGTGCTCTGTAGCAGACAGCACGATGCGGATGCGGCGAACATAAGGCGATGTAACGGAGCCGTACAGTTTCATCATAAAATTCCTCAGCAACATTGAGAACAAAGTGATGACGACACAGTAACGGGAATAACCGGAAAATGGTACAGGGTGCACAGGTTAAATCAGACCGGTGCACCTGAGAGAATGATGAGTTACAGGATGCTCAGATACTGAAGCTTGAACCACACCCGCAGGTGGTTGTAGCGTTGGGGTTATCCACCAGAAAGCGGGAGCCTTCCAGGCCGTCTACATAATCAACGGTACCGCCCACCAGATATTGCAGGCTCATAGGATCGACCACCAGCGTAACGCTGTCTTTTTCGATGGTCATGTCACCTTCATTTACCTTCTCGTCGAAAGTGAAGCCATACTGAAAGCCCGAGCAGCCACCGCCAGTGACATACACACGCAATTTCAGATTCGGATTTTCTTCCTCTGTGACCAGCTCTTTCACTTTCTTCGCAGCAGAATCAGAAAAATCGATTGGCAGCGCCATTTCTACAGACATAGTTACCTCGCAAAATACCACGGGCTTTCGCCCTGAAAACATCCCTGAACGTCTCACAAACCTGAACAGGCGGAACCACACATCAGCTCAGTAGCAGAGCCGGTGAACGGGATGTGGCTAATTATCTAATACCTGACCAAATCAATCAACTAATCCGCACAATCCTGTGCTCCGGGACTCTGACCGGAAACTGCTGAAAACAACATTCGTTTGCACCACACGAAGACGAGCGCACCAAAACAATGCAACCAGCACGGGCAAGGTGTCCGGCTGAATCTCTAACTCATTGAAATTATGTATTAAAAAAACAGGCATAGTTTTCGCTAACTCTATGTCGGGTTAACATCCCATGCTTTCCAGCATAATGAGTTTTTACCACAGAGCCGGCCGAAGACCGGATGTGACACAATCTATTATCAGGCAATGATGCCCGGCGTTGAACTATCAGCGCCGGGCTTTTTTATTTAAGGGCACAATTAATGAGTGTTGAAAAATTTAATCTTTTCTCCTTCACCGGAAAAATGAAAATTCTCCACCTGTCATGGATGGTCTTCTTCGTGACCTTCGTGGTGTGGTTCAACATGGCACCGCTTAAACAGGTGATCATGAATGATATGGGGCTGAGCATTGAAGAATGGAAGACCTTACTGATCCTCAATGTGGCGCTGACCATTCCGGCCCGAGTGATCATTGGTGCACTCACTGATAAATACGGCCCCCGCATCGTTTACTCCGCATTGCTTGCCGTCTGCTCTGTACCCTGTTTTGTATTTGCCTTCGCCGACAATTTCACTCAGTTAGCCATCGCCCGTTTTGCTCTGGGCTTTATCGGCGCAGGTTTTGTAATTGGTATCCGTATGGTCAGTGAGTGGTTCCCTCCTAAAGAACTGGGCACTGCCGAAGGTGTGTATGGTGGCTGGGGCAACTTTGGTTCTGCGGCGGCAGCATTTACGTTACCGGCACTGGCACTGCTGTTTGGCGGTGATGATGGCTGGCGCTACGCCGTTGCCCTTACCGGTGTACTTTGCCTTATTTTCAGTGTGATTTACTTCACCAACGTCACGGATACACCCAAAGGTTCGACATACTTCCGTCCGAAAAACCTGGGTGGGATGGAAGTCACCAGTAAAGGCGATTTCTTCTTCCTGCTGGTGATGAAAACACCTATGTATGCCGCGCTGGCACTACTGAACTGGAAATTATCCCCGCAAGGCGTGGCCATGCTCAGCGAAAGTGTAGCGGTAACCCTCTATGTGGTGCTGGCTGCGCTGTACCTTTTTGATGTCTGGTCTACCTTCAAAGTGAACCGCGAAATATTTAAAACGCCGGTTGCCCCTGAACACCGTTATGAGTTTAAACAGGTTGCGGTTCTGAACATCCTGTATTTTGCGACCTTTGGTTCAGAACTGGCCGTGGTTTCAATGTTACCGGCTTTTTTTGCAGAAACCTTTGAACTGTCAATGGCAACAGCCGGCCTGCTGGCGGGTATGTATGCATTTATGAATCTGATGTCCCGTCCTGGCGGTGGCTTAATTTCTGACAAATTCGGCCGTAAGAAAACCCTGCTTATCCTCACCGCCGGTCTGGCACTGGGCTACTTCACGTTAAGCCATATTACCGGTCAATGGCCCGTCTGGCTGGCAGTCCTTGCCGTTATGGCCTGTTCATTCTTCGTGCAATCCGGTGAAGGCGCTGTATTTGCCGTAGTCCCCCTCATCAAGCGTCGCCTGACCGGCCAGATAGCAGGTATGACAGGTGCTTACGGTAATGTGGGTGCTGTGACTTATTTAACGGTTTACTCTTTTGTCGACGCCTCCGTCTTCTTCCTGGTGATCAGTGCCACAGCCGCACTGGGTTTTGTAGCATTGCTATTCATGCGTGAACCGGGAGGTACTATTACCGAAGTCAATGAAGATGGTACAGTTGAACTTATTCAGGTAGGTTCACACTAGGACCCTTCCGTTTGTCACAATTAGATCTCAGTTTTGGCGGTTACAGCACGCAGGGCATCAAAGATGAAAATCAGGATGCCTTTGCGGCCTGGCAGGCCAGAGACCACGCAGTAAAAGACAAAGGTATCGCCGTCGCCATTGCCGACGGCGTGTCTGCCTGTACACGGGCAAAGGAAGCGGCTAACACAGCCGTTACCAACTTTATTCACGACTACATGCAAACCCCGGCAAGCTGGACCGTTCAGCGCGCCGCAGGCCAGGTACTTAACAGCCTTAACCGCTGGTGTCACGGGCAGTATGACTATTCTCACGGTGGTTACAGCCAGATGCTCACCACGCTCAGCAGCGTGATATTCAAATCCCGCTGCGGATTTATGCTCCACGTGGGAGACAGCCGGATCTACCGCTACTCACAGGGCAACCTGGAACAACTCACCCGTGATCATTCAGCGAGACAGGGCAGTAATATTGTCCTCACCCGGGCCATCGGGCTGGAGGCAAAGCTGGATGTGGATTTTTCCCGCTTTGCGCTGAACAAAGATGAAATTTACGTACTGACAACCGACGGCGTTACTAACTTTTTGTCTTCAAGACAAATCCGTCAGCATCTCGACAGTCACACCAATGATCTCGAACAAACGGCATTTAATATCGTCAGTGCAGCCCTGAAAGCAGGCAGTGACGACAACACAACCTGCCTGCTGGTAAAGGTGAATGATTTGCCCGCCGGTGATGCCGCGGATGCGGATGCAATGCTGGATTCCTTGCGCCTGTTACCGCCGCTGGAACCCGGCCACAAAGTTGACGGTTACCGGGTGATTGAACAGTTTTTTAATGGTACCCGCTCCAGTTTGTATAAAGTCGCCGATGAAAAAACCGGTAAAGTGTACGGCTTAAAAACGCCTACAGAGTATTTTGAAGACGATCCCACCCATCTGAAGGGTTTTCTGCGGGAAGAGTGGATAGGTAAACACCTGGATAACCCCGCCGTGATGAAGGTCTTTCCCCGGCCTGACAATGCCAGATTTATTTATCACATCTGCGAATACGTTGAAGGGATCACCCTGCGACAGTGGATGATTGATAATCCGAAGCCCGCCCCGGAAAAGGTACGCCGCATCGTTAAACAGATTATTGCCGGACTAAGAGTTTTTCAGCGTAATGATATGGTGTACCGCGACATCAAACCGGAAAACATCATGCTTACCGATACCGGTGAAGTCAAAATCATTGATTTCGGTACTGTACAGGTAAAGGCTCTGCTGGAAACCGGTGAACAGGAGCAGGAAGACTACCCGGTGGGATCGGTAAACTATATTGCGCCGGAATTTTTGATCGATAACCAGAGCGATTTTCAATCCGACCTGTTTTCTCTCGGGGTTGTGGTGTACGAAATGTTCACCGGCGAACTCCCCTATCAGCCCTTTAAATTCAAAGATTACATTCCGGCCAACGTTTTTGAATACAAGTACCGCAGCCTGAAATCGTTTCGTCCCGATCTGCCGGCGTGGCTGGATATCTGCCTGAAAAAAGCCACGCAACCGGAACGGGAGAAGCGGTTTAATGCTTATTCTGAGTTCGAAACCGCGTTAAGTAATCCGAAAGAACTCATTGTCAGTGAACAAACATTCTCTCCTTTGCTGGAACGCAATCCCGTCCTGTTCTGGCAAATGATTTGCGCCGTACTTTGCGGGGTCATTGTGTGGCTGACCTGGCTGCTCAACCACTAAACGACTAACTATCCTGGCTCCCCTCCTCTGGCGGGGAGTCGTATACATCAATCCAGTTTACGCTGTTGACATACTCTCCCCGTTTGCTTTTCCATTGAAATACCTCTGTGGAAAACACGATTTGTTCAGGAATAAATCCCGCCGGTAGTGTGAACTCCTCATCGACGGTCTGAAAAAACTTAAATCCCCATTTGATATTCCCATTGGGTAGAAATCCCCCCTCACCGGCTTTAATTTCGTGAGGTTTTCCACCCAGACTTCCTTTAATGAGTACCGCAAGCTCACCTTTCAGCATGGCTTTATTTTCATTTTGCTGGAGTAACACCGCCTTGATCCGGTAACGGTTATCGCTGGCCAGGGGAGATACCTGGATACCGTCGATGAAAAAGCCGTCCTGAGTCACTTCAGGAGCAACCACCCGCTGATAAAAGCTGAGCTGTTCTTCCAAAGAACGCCCCTGCTGTTCTCTGGCTTCGAGCATCTTCTTGTACGATGATACCGAGCTGGCTGCCATCACGCTTTCCACCTGCAATGCAGCAACCTGCTTTCGTAACGCTGCGTTCTCATCTTCCAGATATTGCCGGGTCTGCTTTTCACTCAGCGCGACTTTTTCTTCATTTTTCTGCTGAAACTGCGCCAGCTGATAACCCGTGACCAGCATAAACAACAATCCGGCCACACAGGCCAGGGTAAACCTGTACAGCCCCCATTTTTGGATTAATTCAGCGCGTTGTAACGGTAACTTCATTGTTCTTCTTTATTCATTTTTAAACCAACAAACAGGCACACTACTTGATAGGAAAAGCAGTGACTTATGATAGAATAACGCCACAGCAAAAGGATAAGCCACTTTAATGCGACTTTCAGCACTTCGCCAGGAACTAGCCCATCCCAGAACCTCCGTTCAGGTGTGTATGCTGGGCATTGTGGGAGGCCTCATTGCTGCCGGCCTGATAATCCTGTTCCGGTTATGTGTGGAATGGGTGCAAGGTAGTGCGCTTACGTTGTTAAAGCAAGTGGTTTCCGATGAATGGATGGTGTGGTTTCTGATGCCGCTGTGCGCAGTCGCCTGCATCCTGATCATTGCCTGGATCACGGGGTTCAAACATTACCGCCTCGGCATTCCTTTCGTTATCCACCGTGTTAAACATCATTACGGACTGATCCCGTTCCGAACCACAATTAATCAATTCTTTGGCGGTATGCTGGCGCTGGCCGGCGGGTTTGTTGTTGGCCGTGAAGGGCCTTCGGTACACCTTGGTGCATTTGGCAGCAGCTTCCTTGGCCAGTGGTTGCGTCTTCCTTATAACAGTATTCGAATACTGGCGGGTTGCGGCATTGCTGCCGGCATATCGGCTTCATTCAACACACCTTTTGCCGCAGTCATCTTTGTAATGGAAGTGGTGCTCAGAGAATATAAAATTCACATCTTTGTACCGGTGATGCTGGCGGCAGCCATAGGTTCGGTGCTCACCCGCATGGTGTTCGGGGAAGTGAACGAGTTATCCTTTCTCGCCATCGCCGCCTTTGATGAATGGATGTATTTCTATTTCATTTTCCTTGGTATTGCTCTTGGTGCGCTGGCAACCTTATTTAACTCTCAACTGATGCGGGTAATGCAATTTTTCCGGCCGATTAATATGATCTGGCGACTCATTCTTGCTGCGCTCATCACCGGTACCATCGGCATTTTCCTGCCGGAAAGTTTAGGCGCCAGCTTTGATGATGTGGACCATCTTTTCCACACCCATCCGGGCACCTTACTACTCCTGTCGATTCTTTCGGCCAAACTGATCCTGGCGATTTTTGCCATCGGACTGGGCATCCCGGGTGGTATCATCGGGCCTGTCATGGTGATTGGTATGCTGGCGGGCTCTGTACTGCTAATGCCCCTGCAATCGCTGGTAGACGTTGATGATTACACCAGCAGCTTTGCCCTGCTCGGCGTTGCCGGCATGCTTACAGCAGTACTGCATGCTCCCCTCGCTGCCTTGTCGGCAGTGATGGAATTGTCGTACAGTCCGGAAATCATTCTGCCGGCCATGCTGGTGATTGTGCCGGCATACGTTACGGCCACCCAGTTTCTGGGCAACCGGTCTATCTTTATCCGTCAGCTCGATTATCAGAATCTGCCGTATGCCGTGACCTCTATCCGCGAAGCACTGGAAAAAACCGGTGTTCTGGCAGCCATGACCACGGAATACAAACTGTTCCTGGATGCGCCGGAACAGGCTATCGAAAATTATCTGTCTGAGAATCCCACTTACGTGGTGGTACAGAAATCCCGCACAGAGCTGGATGTGCATTACAAACTGGTTCAATACGATGTCAGTCTGGACCATAATGCGCACCCATTGAGTTATTTCAGTATGGAAGGTGTCAGCAGTCAGGCCACGTTGCACGAAGTGTACGAAAAGCTGAAGAACGGCCGGAGCGGAGCGGTGTATGTTTACGACCAGTCTGTGCAGGAAGTCAAAGGGGTAATTACCTGGAACATTCTGCAAACCTTCCTGCAAAGAGCACAGTATTAACGGAAACCGGTTATGATTTTGTGGTTAAAAGCGTTACACATCTTTTTTATGGTCGCCTGGCTGGCGGGAATTTTTTATCTTCCGCGGCTGTTTGTTTATCATGCAGAAGCAAAAGAACAAAATATTCGCGATCAATTTAAAATAATGGAAAGAAGGCTATGGTTTTTTGTCACGCCTTTTGCCATATTAACACTTATATTCGGTGTGTCCCTGATTTACGTTTACGGCATGGCCTGGTTCCGGGCTTCAGCGTGGCTACATGTTAAACTAACGCTTTTACTTGCCATTTATGCATATCACTTCTATTTATTTAAACTGGTTAATCAATTTGCCCGCGACGAAAATACCCGGTCGCCTAAGTTTTACCGTTTTTTAAATGAAGCACCCGTATTACTTTTACTGGCAATTGTGATCTTAGCTGTCGTTAAACCGTTCTAAAAACCATTAGCAGGCCAGTTTAACCCGCTTTATCCTAAGCGATATCGTTGTCATAAAATTAAAGGAAGCAATTTTGTGGCGAATTTTCTCCGGAAACGTGACAAGGCAAACCAAGACATGGATGTGAGTAACGAACATTTGAAGTCCTTACTGGAAAAGACCGATGAGGCTTTTCAGGCACTTCTGAAAGAACCGGATTCAGACGAACTCAACGACGCCTATGAAGCGGCGCGGGTGGAACTGAACAGTTACATCAGCTCAATGCGTCACAATCTCGCCCAGCGACTTAAGTAAAGCTTTTCAAGCCGGCGGACGCCCTACTCTTTCATCTGCACAAAAGTTTCAAACTGATCAGGCAAAACGCCGGCCAGTTCACCGGCCAGGTCAACATACTCTTTCAGCATCGCCGGTAACTGTGCAGCCAGTTGCGGAAGATGCTGCTGCAAAGCCGCTGCCTGTTCATCTGTACGCCTTTCCATTGCGAGACCGGGATTCGCCAGTGTTGAAAACAACTTAAGACAGCGGGACAGCCGCTTTGCAGGATCTTCGCTTCCCTTCACGCCTTTATCTTTCTCAGGGTTTGCCACTGCCAGTTGCCATGCTCTTTGCCATACCGGTTCAAGCCTGCCATGGGCGCTGAGCAAGCCGGAAAGCCATGCCGTTAACTCCTTGCGCTCTGCGGCATTGTCATGCCACTGACAAACTCCGGGCAGCAACGACGTATTATTTCTCATCGCCTGCAAGTTCTGCCTTAAACCGTCCATCAGGCCCTCTGCCATGTGTTCAAACGACACATCAGAAGCCGCCACCGGCGCATTCGCCACCAGCCAGGGCATCCATTGTTCAGGCATAGGAATTTCAGGACTGGTTGCCACAGCGAAGATGAATCCACGACAATGGCATTGCGACGGGAGCAAAGCCGCCAGAGCCGGCTCTGAAAATAATGATGAAAACGGCGTGCTGTTATTTTCCATTTATTCTGAACACTTTGATTAACCACGAAGAATCGTTATGCTGCATGCACTATAACAATAACACTTAAATGGAGTACGCAGTATGGCAAGTGACAAATCAGGCTATATTGTTGCGGCGGCTTTTATTGGTCCGGGAACAGTGACAACGGCCAGTATGGCCGGCGCAGGTTTTGGTTTTCACCTTGTTTGGGCACTCCTGTTTTCTGTAATAGCCACTATGGTACTGCAGGATATGGCTGCGCGGCTGGGCACAGGAACCGGAAAAGGTTTGTCGAATGCCTTAATGACACTGACAGAAAATAAAGCCTTACGCATTACCATTGCAGCTTTGATTGTGTCCGCTATCGGTATTGGCAATGCGGCCTATGAATCCGGCAACCTCACCGGAGCAGCCATAGGCCTGGATGCCATTACTCCGTTAGGAACGTCTCAATGGGCAGTCATCCTGGGCGCACTTGCAGCGCTGTTGTTGTATACCGGAAAGTACAAATTAATTGAGTCAGTGCTGGTGTCACTGGTTGCTATCATGGCGCTGGTGTTTGTCATTACCCTGTTTTTTGCCGGACCGGACTGGTCTGCCATGCTCAGTCAACTTCTGCATCCGCAACTTGATGCCGGCACGATTACCATGGTGCTGGCACTTGTAGGCACCACTATCGTGCCCTACAACCTTTTCCTACATGCAAGCCTTGTGGCCCAGCAGTACGGGAAAACAAACGACGATGCCGCTCTGAAGGCCTGCCGGAAGCAATCTGTGACTGCTATCGGGTTCGGAGGCATTATCACGATGATTATCGTTGCCACCGCGATGACCGCGTTTTACGGACAGAGTGAGTCTCTTGATGCCGGTAATATGAGCCGCCAGCTTGCGCCGGTACCCGGGGAATACGCACAGTGGTTTTTTGCCGCCGGTTTGTTCGCAGCCGGTCTCACCAGCGCTATAACCGCCCCTCTGGCAGCATCCTACGCGGTGTGCGGCGCTTTAGGAAAACCTGCTGATATGACAGGCAGGTTATTTAAAGGGGTGTGGCTGGTGGTTATTCTGAGCGGCGTGATTATCGCCAGCATCGGCATTAAACCATTACTCGCCATCTTGTTCGCTCAGGCCACTAACGGGCTGCTTCTGCCCTTTATTGCGGTATTTTTATTAGCCGTTATGAACAGGAAATCACTGCCTGCCACATACAGAAACAGCACGTTCAGCAACCTTACTGGTGCTGCAATCGTGCTGTTTGTGGTTTGCCTCGGGCTGTATAAAGTCGCCTCACTGTTTTTGTGAGGCGCAATATCAGCCGGCCGGCTGACTGATCAGGCTTTACCTGCCAGTCTGCCAAGCACATTGTTCAGCATGTTACGGCTGCAACCAAAGTTAATGCGGAAATGATCCGGCGCAAGGAAGTCAGCACCGGGTGATGGCCCCACGCCCCGGCTTTCTGCCCATTTCTGCACATTCGCCACATCCAGCCCGCTGGCATCTATCCATGCCAGAAATGTTGCCTGCGACTGATGCACTTTCAGACCATCAATGGCATTCACCTGCTCAATCAGTGTTGCCTGGTTACCTCTCAGGTAAGTCAGTAATTCAGAATGCCACTGATCACATTGGGTAAAGGCCGCTTCTGTGGCCACCAGCCCTAAGAGGTTTACCCACGGCATGTGACCGGCTGCGGACTGCACGAACTGCTGACGCAACTGACGGTCAGGGATAATCGCAAATGAAGCACCCAGACCGGCCACGTTGAAGGTTTTGCTGGCAGCCATCAGGGTAACGCTGACATCTTTCAGCGCTTCCACTCTGCCTGCCGGAATATGCTTTACTGTTTCATCAAGGATCAAATCACAGTGAATTTCATCACTGCACAATTTCACGTCGTTTTGCAGGCAAATCTCAGCAACACGATCAATCTCCTGCTGGCTCAGCACACTCCCCACAGGATTCATCGGGTTGCACAGAATAAGTAACTT
>NZ_CFHOXV010000001.1:145544-391666 GCF_984505615.1 Alteromonas sp.
GCTGCCTGGGTTTCCAGCTCAGCAAAATCCAGTGTGGGCCGGCCGTCTACGTCAACGGTACCGATATCGACACGCTCCATGCCGTTAATTTTCGGCGCAGCCAGCAACGGCGGATAATTGGGCGTTTGCACCATCACTTTATCACCGGGCTTACAATACGCTTTAATGGCAATGTTAAATGCCGGCACGACGCCCGGCGTCCATACCAGCCAGTCAGGATCAATAACCCAGTCGTGTTTGTCTTCAAGCCAGCGCTGAACAGCCTCAATAGCCGGCTTGTACTGTGCCGGCAATACATAACCCATGATGCCGTGATCAACACTGGAAGAGAGAGCATCCAGAATGGCGGGGGCGCAACGGAATTCCATATCGGCAACCCATGCCGGAATGATGTCCTGACCGGCGTATTTCTGCCATTTAAAAGAATAGGTATCCTGACGGGAAGGCGTATCGTCGAAATTGAAAGGCACGTGAGATTTTCCTGTGTTGCAGTGCTAAAAGAGAGTGCGAGAAGGCCCCTGCGGGCCATATCTTTGTGCCTGTAACACTACAACGATTAACGGTCAGCTTCAATCCACCAGTTGCTTAACTTTCTGCACCAGGTTTTCTGTTGTGAACGGTTTGGCAAGAAACTGGGTGGCTCCGCCTTTTTTCGCTGCGATTACCGTGTCACGTGTGGCATCAGCCGTCAGTAAGATGAAGGGGGTTTTCAATCCTGCTTCACGGCACGCTTTCAGCAACGTTAAACCGTCGTATTGGGGCATGTTCTGATCACTGATGATCAAAGACAAATTATCCTGCGGCTGGTTGACTAAAAAGTCATGCGCCATTTCACTCCGGCTGAAAGCAAACACATTAGCACCCAGCTCTTCTTCCAGTGCATAGGTCACAATGTCTAACGTTATTGTATCATCATCTATCACCGCGATGGTGTATTCAGCCACACTTTACTCCTTAACAGCATGCTACAGCAGCTCTGAACTATTTCTCTTTCCGGACATTCCGGCGTTCAATGTACACATATACATTGCCGGCTCCGGCGCAACATGAAGAATAAGTCTTATTCACCGGGATTGAAACAATACTTCAGGCGAAAAAAAAGCGTCCATCAGGACGCTTTTTCAAAAATACTCAGTACTTATTTCGCACGACCGGCACGTTTACGGTCGTTTTCAGTCAGCAGCTTCTTACGAATACGGATGCTTACCGGCGTAACTTCTACCAGTTCATCGTCATCGATAAATTCCAGCGCCTGTTCAAGAGACATCTTCACAGGTGGAACCAAAGTTTGCGCTTCATCAGTACCTGATGCACGCACGTTTGTCAGTTGCTTACCTTTCAGGGCGTTTACTGTCAGGTCATTGTCACGGCTGTGAATACCGATGATCATACCTTCGTAAACTTCAACACCGTGTCCGATGAACAGACGACCACGTTCCTGCAGGTTAAACAGGGCGTTAGTCAGTGCTTTACCCATTGCATTGGCAATCAGTACACCGTTCTTACGCTTACCGATAGTACCGCCTTTGTGCGGACCGTAATGGTCGAATGTATGGTACAGCAGACCAGAACCAGAAGTCAGGGTCATGAACTCAGTCTGGAAACCAATCAGACCACGGCTTGGAATGATGAAGTCCATACGAATACGGCCTTTACCATCCGGGTTCATGTCGCGCATTTCTGCTTTACGCAGACCCAGCTGCTCCATGATAGAACCCTGGTGCTCGTCTTCACAGTCGATAGTCAGCGTTTCGAACGGTTCCTGCAGCTCGCCGTCAACTTCTTTCAGGATTACTTCCGGGCGTGATACCGCCAGCTCGTAACCTTCACGACGCATGTTTTCAATCAGGATACCTAAGTGCAGTTCACCACGGCCTGATACGCGGAATTTATCCGGGTCAGTCGTTTCTTCAACGCGCAGTGCCACGTTGTGTACCAGCTCGTCCTGCAAACGCTCAAGGATGTTACGTGAAGTCACGTACTTACCTTCTTTACCGGCAAACGGAGATGTGTTCACCTGGAACGTCATAGTTACTGTCGGCTCATCAACACTCAGAGGCGGTAACGCTTCCACTGTATTAACGTCACACACAGTGTCAGAAATTTTCAGTTCGCCCAGACCGGTAATCGCGATGATGTCACCTGCGCTTGCAGAGTCGACTTCATGACGCTCAAGACCTAAGTAACCCAGTACCTGACCCACTTTACCGTTGCGCTTCTTACCATCAGCACCAACAACAGTAACCTGCTGGTTCATCTTCACGCTACCGCGCTTAACCCGACCAACACCGATTACGCCAACATATGAGTTGTAGTCCAGCTGAGAGATCTGCATCTGGAATGCACCGGCAGGGTCTGCATTTGGCGCTTCAACCTGATCCACGATTAACTGGAACAGTGGCGTCATGTCTTCGCCTTTGGTGTCTGCATCCATTGATGCCCAGCCGTTCAGTGCTGATGCATAGATAACCTGGAAGTCTAACTGCTCGTCAGTCGCACCTAAGTTATCGAACAGGTCAAAAACCTGATCCATTACCCAGTCAGGACGTGCGCCCGGCTTGTCAATTTTATTGATTACTACGATTGGCTTCAGACCCTGAGCAAACGCTTTTTGCGTTACGAAACGGGTTTGCGGCATAGGACCTTCCTGCGCATCAACCAGCAGCAGTACACAGTCAGCCATCGACATTACACGCTCTACCTCACCACCGAAGTCGGCGTGTCCCGGGGTATCTACGATGTTGATGCGGTAGTCATTCCAGTTAATGGCGGTGTTTTTCGCCAGAATGGTAATACCACGCTCTTTCTCGATGTCGTTAGAGTCCATTACCCGTTCCTGGGCTTCGCCACGGCTTTCCAGCGTTCCGGATTGCTGTAACAGTTTGTCAACCAGAGTCGTTTTACCATGGTCAACGTGCGCGATAATCGCGATATTGCGTAATTTATTAATATCAGTGGTCATTGGGTCAAAGCCTTGGAAATCAGCGTTGCAGATGTAAGAAAAACATCAGGCAGATTTGATTGCTAAAACGGAATAGTAAAATGTGCGCGGATTGTACAGAAATTCCTTTCGCTTTGCGCATCTTTTTTTATTTTTCTTTGTGACACTTTTCTGGATTGTGTGCGGATCTAATTTATTCCAATGTTTTATCAATGATCCTACTAGTATCCGGGTTTGCTTTGTTCTAGTCTAAGCATCAGTTCTTATCTTCATATACTGCAATTTCTGCATTGTCACAGCCTTTATTCTTCTGCTCCGGTTCGAATCATGCCGGTACGGATAAATCACGGCTTAATAATGTTCAGCAGTCCGATAGAACCCGATGAATCATAAAACATCCTTACGCACCAAAACAGAGCTACATTGCACCATTTCAGTGCATTTGCGTTTAGGGATTTTTGTGCTACTGCCTGCTAAGCCGCGTTTTACCGTCTTCTTGTAAGTGGCATGAAAATAGCTTTAATGATTCTCAATTATTTTGGAGTGAAATTGTTCATTCCACGTTTATTCTAATAAATCCGGAGGACACGATGTCAATAGAAAAGGCATTAGAGCTGATCAAAGAAAGCGAAGCTAAATTTGTAGACTTACGCTTTACCGACACAAAAGGTAAGGAGCAACACGTATCGATCCCTGCAGGTCTGGTCGATGACGAGTTCTTCGAAGAAGGTAAGATGTTTGATGGTTCTTCAATTTCTGGTTGGAAACACATCAACGAATCAGACATGATCCTGATGCCAGACGCAGCATCTTGCGTTGTTGACCCGTTCGCAGAAGAGACTCAGGTAAACATCCGTTGTGATATCGTTGAGCCGTCTACCCTGGAAGGCTACGACCGTGACCCACGCTCTGTTGCACGTCGTGCAGAGGAGTTCCTGAAGTCTACTGGTATCGGTGACACTGCGTTCTTCGGTCCAGAGCCAGAATTCTTCCTGTTTGACGATGTGAAATTCCACACTGACATGGCGGGTTCTTTCTTCAAGATCGATTCTTCTGAAGCAAAATGGAACTCCGGTGCAGAATTCGAAGGCGGTAACCTTGCTCACCGTCCTGGTGTAAAAGGCGGTTACTTCCCGGTTCCACCAGTAGACTCAGCACACGACATCCGTGGCGCAATGTGTCTGGTTATGGAAGAAATGGGTCTGGTAGTTGAAGCTCACCACCACGAAGTAGCAACTGCTGGTCAGAACGAAATCGCTTGTGCTTTCAACACGCTGGTTAAGAAAGCTGACGAAGTTCAAATCTATAAGTATGTCGTACACAACGTTGCAAACGCATACGGTCAGTCTGCGACATTCATGCCTAAGCCTCTGGTTGGTGACAACGGTTCTGGTATGCACGTTCACCAGTCTATCGCTAAAGATGGCAAAAACATCTTCGCAGGCGACAAGTACGCTGGTATGTCTGAAGAAGCGCTGTACTATATCGGCGGTATCATCAAGCACGCCCGTGCAATCAACGCATTCACTAACGCTTCTACTAACTCGTACAAGCGTCTGGTACCAGGCTTTGAAGCACCGGTTATGCTGGCTTACTCTGCACGTAACCGTTCTGCGTCAATCCGTATTCCTTACGTAACAAGCGATAAAGCGCGTCGTATCGAAGTACGTTTCCCTGACCCGACTGGTAACCCTTACCTGGGCTTCACTGCTATGTTAATGGCAGGTATCGACGGTATCATCAACAAGATTCACCCTGGTGACTCTATGGATAAAGATCTGTACGACTTACCACCAGAAGAAGCAGCAGAAATCCCAACTGTTGCCAGCTCACTGGAAATGGCTCTGGAAGCGCTGGACAACGACCGTGACTTCCTGAAAGCTGGTGGCGTTATGACTGACGACATGATCGATGCATACATCGGTCTGAAGTCTGAAGAAGTGACTAAGCTGAACATGTCTACTCACCCTGTTGAGTTCGACATGTACTACAGCGTATAAGCCATTAGCTGATTTGATTTGAAAAAGCCCGCATCTGCGGGCTTTTTTTCGTCCCGGCTTTTGCTAGACTGAGAATTCTTTCGTTGTGAAAATGGTGTCCGATGATACTTCGCATTTTGCTTGTCACCGCTTTATTCGTGCCTTCAGTACAGTCACAAACAATTTATAAAGTCGTGAAAGAAGACGGTACCGTTCTGTATACAGACGTGCCACAGGACGGCGCAGAGACCCTTGAGTTCGAAGCCAATACCAGTAACGTTGCAGACAGCCCCGACATCAAAGCCTCGCAACAGACACAATCCCGCGACAAACAGCCCAACTATAAAGTATCCATTTCCTCTCCGGAACCGGAAGCCACAATCCGTAATAACAACGGTCAGTTTTCTATAACGGCCGCTACCACCCCGGCCTTCCGTGGCCGCTACCGTCTTACATTCGACGGCCAGCCAACCCGCATCAACAGTAGCGGTAAGTTCAACCTCACCGGCATTAACCGCGGCGCCCATACTTATCATATAGACATAATTGATAATAAGGGCAAGACTCTTGCATCATCTCCTCAGCAAACACTTTATTTGCATCAGGCATCAGTGTTTATCAATAACAATTAGCGTTCTTTGGTGGCGCAGCCAGCGCACCATGCGGGTTCATCAGAAAATTTTATTTTGGTGCAATCAACACCGTTTGAACGCGTTAAACTATAATGCACCATAAAAGTGCAAATGAGGAATGCTCGGCATGCAAGCCACCGAGTTTGAAACAAACCATTTATTGAACAACCTGAACACAGCGTTGGTAATGGTCAACGAACGGTTGCAAATCGTTTATGCCAATCACGCAGGGGAAGCGTTGTTCGAGACTGGGGTGAAGCAGCTCTCCGGACACAAGCTATCGGACTTTTTTGCACCGAACGCCATCAATGATGCCCGTTTGCGGGCGGCAATTCGTCGTGGCGAAGACTTTACCGAAAACGATTTGCGTCTGTGCTTCAAAGACGGGCGTTGTGTATTGTCTGATCTCACGGTCACTAACCTGAATACCGATGACGGCCCAAAACTGATGTTTGAGGTGCGCCGTATCGATCAGCAACGCCGCATCTCCAGAGAAAATCAGCAAAATGCCCAGCATGATGCCGCCAGAGAACTAATCCGCGGCCTCGCCCATGAAATTAAAAATCCCTTGGGGGGAATTCGCGGTGCAGCCCAGTTGCTGGAAAAAGAGCTGACAAATCCCGACCATAATGAATTCACGCAGATGATCATCGAGCAATCAGACCGGCTGCGAAACCTGGTTGACCGTTTGCTCGGGCCCAACGCGCTGCCAAGGCTTGAGTGGAGTAATCTCCATCAGGCGCTTGAGAAAGTGCGCAGCCTGATGAGGGTCGACTCAGATAACCCAATCACTATCATCCGCGATTACGACCCGAGTATTCCGGATCTGAAAGTAGACCAGGACATGATTCAGCAATCGGTGCTGAACATCTTAAGAAACAGTGTTCAAGCGCTCACAGAAGCGAAAACACCGTCACCGCAAATACGGCTTGTTACCCGTATAGACAGACAAATGACCATTTTGGGTAAGCGGCACTCTCTGGTGGCCAAAATCCAGATCATTGATAACGGACCGGGTATTCCCGCCGCAATCAGAGATACCCTTTTCTATCCCATGGTTAGCAGCAAGCAAAACGGAAGCGGGCTGGGCCTGTCTATTGCACAAACATTAATAAATCACCACGGCGGAAAAATTGAGGTAGACAGCCATCCGGGCCACACCGAATTTACGCTATATCTCCCTGTCCCCAGAAAGGAGTCGGATAATGAATAATGAATCCGTATGGATTGTAGATGACGACAGCTCAATCCGCTGGGTTCTGCAAAAGGCATTACAGGCAGCCAATATCGGGTGTTTGAGTTTTGAGAATCCTGAAGATCTTTTACTGCAATTACAAAGTGGTCAGCGCCCTGAGGTTATCGTTTCAGATATCCGTATGCCTCAGATGGACGGCATGACACTGCTGGGGGAAGTACA
Source organism: Alteromonas sp. (assembly GCF_984505615.1). Classification (NCBI taxonomy): domain Bacteria; kingdom Pseudomonadati; phylum Pseudomonadota; class Gammaproteobacteria; order Alteromonadales; family Alteromonadaceae; genus Alteromonas; species Alteromonas sp. Next base: position 152,514 of record NZ_CFHOXV010000001.1, read on the forward strand.
TAATACTGACCCGCTCATTCCGGTCATCATCATGACCGCGCATTCTGATTTAGACAGTGCTGTAAATGCCTACCAGAGTGGTGCGTTTGAATACCTGCCAAAACCCTTTGATATCGACGAAGCCGTTACGCTCGTGCAGCGGGCGCTGGCCCATGCAAGGGAACAGAGCCGGCAAAATCAGGTACCTCAGGATGAAGCGGTTACTGAAATTATCGGTGAAGCGCCGGCCATGCAGGAAGTTTTCCGTGCCATCGGCCGGTTGTCCCGCTCCTCCATCAGCGTGCTGATTAATGGTCAGTCCGGTACAGGTAAAGAGCTGGTTGCTCATGCCCTGCACCGTCACAGCCCCCGGGCGGCCAATCCGTTCATTGCACTGAATATGGCAGCCATTCCGGCAGACCTGGTGGAATCAGAACTTTTCGGTCACGAAAAAGGCGCCTTTACCGGCGCACAAACTGCCCGTCAGGGCCGTTTTGAGCAGGCAAACGGCGGTACCCTTTTCCTTGATGAAATTGGTGATATGCCGCTGGACGTTCAGACCCGTTTGTTACGGGTACTGGCTGACGGACAATTTTATCGCGTCGGCGGACATCAGTCGGTGACTGTTGATGTACGGATCATCGCTGCAACCCACCAGAATCTGGAAAAACGAGTGGCAGAAGGTAAGTTTCGTGAGGATTTATTTCACCGCCTGAACGTTATCCGTATCCACATTCCGTCGCTGGCAGAGCGCCGTGAAGATATTCCTCTGCTGGCAAGACACTTCCTGCGCCGTGCTGCGAAGGAACTGGATGTAGAAACCAAGTCGCTGAGTAAAGATGCAGAGAAGCTGATGACCCGCCTGCCCTGGCCGGGTAACGTACGTCAGCTGGAGAACGTGTGCCGCTGGCTTACCGTTATGGCAAGCGGACAGGAAGTTTTACCCGGCGATCTGCCGCCGGAAATCCACTCAGAGGGCACTATCGAGAAAAGCGGCGGTACCGCTACCGGCGACTGGCCTGAATTACTGGCAAGATGGACTGACAGTCAGCTTCGTGAAGGACACTACAATATCCTGAATGACGCCATGCTCACGTTTGAGAAAATCATGCTGGAACGTGCACTCAGTTACACTCATGGCCACAAACAGGATGCCGCCAAGCGTCTTGGCTGGGGTCGGAACACGCTGACCCGCAAGCTTAAAGAGCTGGATGTGAACGGCTGAATAACGCCAGACGCAAGTCTCCGCGGTTTTCTCAAATAAAAAAGCCCGGTGCAGAAGTTCTGCACCGGGCTTTTTACATGAATAAATTCACTGTTCAGGCGACTACGCCGTGAAGGAAATTACGGATTCTTCGTCAGCAGGCTCGTCATGGCCTGATTAAAATGCCGCACCCATTTCATGCTGAACTGCCCTTTGGCAGCCCGGTTCAGTTCAATGACCGCCTGCTTTTTAGACATCCGCGAGTCCTGATTATGTGCCCGTGAGTGGGTCATGGCATCGTAGGTATCGAGAATGGCCAGCAGTTTAGCACCGTCACAAATATCATCTTCTTTCAGGCCCAGCGGATAGCCACTGCCATCTACCCTTTCATGGTGCTGCATCACAATTTTTCGGGCGTGATCCCACTGATCGAGATGCTCCAGTAATCGGGAGCTTTTGTACACGTGAGAACGCATGAGATTAAACTCGGCGTCAGTGTACGGGTCTGTTTTGTTAAGCAGGTGCAACGGCATGAACGCCATACCAAAATCGTGCACGTAACAGGCAACAGACAACTGATCGTCATCGATGGGACTGCCTGCTTCATGATTGATGTATAACGCCAGCTTTGCAATCCGGTCGCCACGCCCGGCCCAGTAATTAGAACGGTGTTCGATGGTTTGCATAAGGTCACGGAAAAACAGCATATCGGCCCGTTTTTCGGCACTCAAACCTTTCAGTATTCCGGTATTCGCTACCGTCTGCGGGGGTTTTGCAGGTGGCTTTTCGCCTTCCGCTACAGCCTTATCCTCTGTACCGGCATATTCACCGGTATCAATGTCCAGATCCGGATTTAGCAGCAATACCGCATCAGCCAGCAGTTTGTCATGATCAGCATGGTTGTCCGGCGTGATCCGCGTGATCGCCAGCACCAGCTGTTCATGAAGATTGCCGTCGTATTCAGCACAACCGGCATTCATCACATCCTGAACAAAGCTTTTCACCCTGTCCATGGTCAGCAACACCAGGTCACTCATGGTACTGGTGTAGTTAATCTGCCCTTTACGCAGAAAATCCAGCAAATCTTCAACGTGCTGAAGCAAAGGGATCATCGGACTGAAATTAACCAGCCCCAGGTCACCTTTGATGGTGTGGATAGAACGGAACAGGCTGCGTTGCAGTTCATTATCTTCCGGACGCAATTCCAGCTCTATGAGGGTTTGTTCGCTGGATTCATAAAGTTCGTTGATTTCCTCCATCAGGTCACTGAGGATATCTTCTTCAAGTTCTTCCGGTGTAAACGTCTGCATTTTATCTGGTTACCGCATTAAGCATGTATTTAAGTTATATCATCTGATCGGCAGTTTCGCTAATCGGCAATAGTGTTCTTTTGGCTAAATTTTCAGACTGATCGGATAACTGAACTGCTCTCAATCCCGTATACTTCGCGGCAAAACATAAAACAGGAACAGTAGTGTTAGCAATTCTTCGCGTAATCGCGCTCTTTTTCGCATTCATTCTGATAAACATCGTTGTTTTAGTGGTTTGCGTGCTTCGCCCTTTTCACAAGAATAATGTTCATTTCGCCGGCAACGCTTATGCGCAGATGTCCCGGATTATGGGGCTTAAAATCATTGTCCGGAAAAGTGATGCGGTGAAGGAAGACACCCCGTACGTGTTAATCGCCAATCACCAGAGCAGTTACGACATCATCACCATTTGTAAGGCGGCTCTGCCCGGCGTGGTGACTATCGGTAAGAAGAGCCTGAAGTGGATCCCCGTATTCGGACAGATTTACTGGTTATCGGGCAACATTATGATTGACCGGAAGAACAGCGGTAAAGCGCGGGATACGTTAAAAATCGCTGGTAAGAAAATCCGCGAAAAAGGGACATCCGTGTGGGTATTTCCGGAAGGCACACGAAGCTACGGCAGAGGTTTACTGCCCTTTAAATCCGGCGCATTCTGGCTGGCTCAGGCTGTTAAAGTACCGGTTGTCATGGTTACTGCCAGCGATTTACACGAAAAAGTAAAGTGGAACCGCTGGAACAACGGTGTGGTGCTTATCGATATTGATGCGCCGGTAGAGCTTACCCGCGAGCATTCCCCGAAAGGCTGGACGGAACATTTCCATAAAGCCATGGAAGAGAAGTTCGCCCGTCTTAACGAAGAAGTGGCACAAATTGAATCTGCAAAGAGATAGCATCCTGCCGTTCAGTTAATTACACTAGGGCAAGTTGACGTTTTTGAGAGATAACATGAATCAGTTTGATGAACGGGAAGAATGGTACGCGTTTAACCAGGAAACCATAGAGGCACTGCTGGAAGACGGCAGTCAGGCGGATGCGGTGTACACCATTGAGCATCACCTTGCTTCCAATGATTTCGATAAACTGGAAAAAGCAGCCGTAGATGCGTTCAAAGCCGGTTTCGAAGTGTCTGATGCAGAGGAGTTGGTATTAGACGACGGCGGTACTATTTTCTGTTTTGACGCGATTGTTGAGCGTGAGCTGGAACAGGAAGCGCTGGACAAAGACACAGATGCGCTGCTGAAAATTGCTGATAAGTGCGATGTGCACTACGACGGCTGGGGCACTTATTTTATGCCCCGCGACGAAGAAGCAGACGAAGACGATGAGGATTACGACGACTGATACGTTGTCTGACTCATCAACAGAAGCCGGTGTATACTGCATGAAGTATCACCGGCTTTTTTGTTCAGCAACGATGTCGCGCTGATCAGTTACCACCTTCTGTCAATGAGATAGTATGGTGCAGCAACGCCCGGGTTCCCGGCAGTCCGTGGCCCGGCAACACGATTTTCGCCTCAGGGTATCTGGCTAATACCTTCTGCACTGACGGCCCCCACTCTTCCGGACTGGCATCACCGGTATAACCTAAACTATCCGTTTCTGCGCTGCGGATAAGACATCCGCCCACCAGAATGTTTGCTCCGGCCAGCCAGACCACACTGTTATCCGGCGCATGTCCAGGGCCCGGGTAGAACACTTCAACACCTTCTGCCAGAGCATAGGTTGTACCGGTAATTTCCTGTTTTGCCAGTGGCTTGCCCTGCTCCTCAAGAATAGCATTAGTCATTTTCGACGCATGTGTATCTATGCCTTTGCTGTTCAGCAAACCAATGCCCGCGGTACGGTCTTCATGGGAGTGACTGGAAAACGACGTTGTTACAGGCATACCACGTGCTGCGGCCCAGTTCAGTAGCTCCGCGGTATCCTGCTCCGTCCACGGCGTATCGATAATAATGCTGCCCTGTTCAGACAGAATAATCACGCCGTTGGACTCCACCAGCCCGAATCCGTCTACCTCCTTGTATGACAGATGCAGCCACACATCATCCGACAAAGGTAACAACTGCATTGCCTTTTGCTCCGGTATTTCTTCCCCGTGCAGGGCGAAAGCAGACAATCCCCACACCAGCAACGCCGTCAGTTTAACGAACCGCACCATGAATAATTCCGTAATCAATGAGTCTGATCATGTTTATATCCCGGCCAGTACATCCCGTCTACGGATAACCCGTTGCGATGCACAGATAAAGGGGCAAACTGTCAGCGGTTAAGACTGCTTTCAGCAACCGTTCAGTTTACGCAGGCGACACTAAGCCCGTAGTCAGCCAAAGACAAGAGGAATGATGATGCTGAAACAAACATTGAAACCGTTATTTGTTCTGATGGGCATTACCGCTCTGCAAGCGCCGGCACTGGCAGAAACAACGGAACGGACCACTGAAGCCAGAGAGTTTCAGTTCGGTGAAGCGTACACCCCGAAAGACGGCGACTTTATCAGAAACGACACACTGGCCAGCGTTACCAAAGCCACAAAAAGCAGTAAAAAGCGGGCAGCTGTGAATGCCGTTGTGAATACCGACTTCTGGATTTACGATGCATGGACTGAGCGCTTCAACGACGCCGATTATGACGGTTATGCCACGACGGTTTCTGTAAGCTTTGATGCTGATACTGTCTATGCCGAAGTACCAGTTTATGCCGTCCTTTACCTGGGTGATGCTGACAGTTTCTACCCGGTACACGAGTCATCCGTGTTTTACATTTACGGAGAAAGTACCAGCGATGAATTTGTGATAGAAACTGACCTTATCACCGGCTACCGTCCATTCGACTATGACATCATGATTGAGCTGTACGACGCGCAGACAAACGAACTGCTGGCTGTTGCCGATCATACAAGTGATGCAGACTTGTCTTATGTGCCCCTTGAAAGTCAGGACTACGACCGCGTCATTGTTGAACAGGAAACCGTGGTGGAAGTAAGGGAGCACGGCGGAGCCCTGTACTGGCCCTTCCTTGCCGGCCTTATGGGCATGGGGATATGGAGAAAGTTATCACACCGCACGCGCCGGTAGTATTTTACTCCCGGGGCTGTTCAAAGAGAACAGCCTCTGTTTTAACGCTTTTTTTGGCATACCTGTCCATTCAGTGCCACAATAAAGTATGACTCAGGACTAAGCGCCACCGGAATGGACAAACAAAAAAACCTGCTGACAAGAAGACGAGTGCTGAAGGGCTCTCTGGCAGGCTGGCTGACCGCCGGCATGGTGCCTTTTGCCATTGGCAAAGAGAAACCTCTGGTAAGAGTGCTTGGTACCCATGTGACCTTGCAGGAACCACTGAGACAGCAGGCGATGGAAGACCTGGGAGTCCGTCTGCAGTTCGCTCCCGGCGGCAGTGCAACGGTACTTCAGAAAGCCACCATGAATCCGCAGGGCTTTGATTTGTATGAGCAATGGTCAAACAGCATCAACGTGCTCTGGCGGGCCAATGCCATTCAACCCATCGATAAACGCCGTATTGGTAATTGGGACGAAATTAACGATCTGACAAAAACCGGCAAGGTCTCTCCCGAAGCGAAAATCGGTGCCGGTGATGCCCCCCACAAGATTATAAACGTTCAGGCCGACGGCTCGCTGGGAGAAAAGCACACGGATGAAATCAGCTTCCTCCCTTACGTGCACAATGTTGATTCCTTTGGCTATCTGGAAAACGCGTTACCGGCTGATATGAACAGTGCAGATGAGAGCTGGGGCTGGTTGCTGGATTCCAGATTCAGCGGAAAAGTGGGTATTGTGAATGATCCGACTATCGGGTTATTTGATTTAGCCCTCGCGGCAAAGGCGAAAGGCTTCATGGAGTTTGAAGACATCGGCGCCATGACGCGGGCAGAATTAGACAGCCTGTTCCTGTTACTGATTGAGCTTAAACAACTGCAGCATTTCAATGGCTTCTGGACCTCCGTACCGGAATCGGTGCAGTACATGCGTACGAAGCGGGTCACCATTGAAAGCATGTTCTCCCCTGCTGTGTCTGATTTGAATGGTCAGGATATTCCCGTCCGCTTTGCGTCTCCCCGTGAAGGTTACCGTGGCTGGCACGGCGTGATGTGCCTCTCTGCTGCCACCCAGGGCCGGGTAAAAGATGCTGCCTATGAATACATGAACTGGTGGTTGTCCGGCTGGCCCGGCGCGTTCATTGCCCGTCAGGGGTATTACATTTCAAACCCGCAACGTTCAAAGCCTTATTTAAGTGAAGCTGAATGGAACTACTGGTACAGAGGTTTACCAGCTTCAGAACCGCTCAGAGGGCCGGATGGAAAAGTGTCTGTCAATCGCGGACAGCAACGCTCCGGCGGCAGTTACGAAGATCGTTTCGGCCATGTCGCCGTTTGGAATACCGTTATGCCGACTTATGAATATAGTCTGCAGAAATGGTATGAATTCATTACTTCTTAGTGGTACGCATTCTTTATGTTTCATTCTATCCGTATTCAACTGCTCACTGTTCTGATCATCATGATCGGGCTGATTCTGGTGCAGGGTTTTCTCGGCCGTGCCAACGAGCAGGTATTAACCGAAGGCATGAACAATACCCGCCAGGCGGTGATCGATGTGGGCATCGTGGGTGAACTGGAAAGAGATGTGGTGGATCTTCAGCGCAACGTACTGATTTTCCGTGAAACCGCCAGCCCGTCTGCGGTAACCCGTTTTGAGCGCCTGATGATTTCCATCACTGACAAGCTGGAAGCCCTTGAGACCTCTTCCATCTCTTCAACCTATGAATACACAGAAGATGACATTCTGGAGCGCATGCGTACTCACCTGGTGTCTTATAAAGAGAACTTCCATGCGGTAGTGGATGACCGCCACCGCCGGGATCAACTCATCGACTCGGGCTCACTGGTTGTCGTCAGACAAATCGAGAGCTTGTTGCAAGAAGTGGCAGAAAAACGTGAGATGCCGGCGGCAAAAATTGACCAGCTAAAAATGCAGGTAACAGAAGCAGAGAATGCCGCATTGCGTTATCTGGTATCACCGGCGCAGCAAAATATAACCGAGTTTAATGCGTCACTGGCTCCGGTTTATTCCCTGCTGGAAAGTGAATCATCCGCTAACGAAGTAGCGATCCGTGAACATATTCAACGACTGGAAGAACGCTTTTTACGGCTGACCCAGATAACCCAAAGCAATATGTTTCTGGTTAATGTGGTCATGGCCGGCTCGGCCAACGAGTTTCTGTATCTCAGCCGTGAGCTTGCCGACCGGGTTAATGCCCGCACCAATCTGATTAACCGCAATGCGCAGAATGCCGCTATCGGGGCACGGCTCAACGGTGAAATATACTCTGTTATCGCTATCATTCTCGCCTTCGCCTTCGCTATTTTTACTGTGCGCCGGGTCCTCAGCCCTATCCGCTCCATTACTTCTGTGTTTAATCAGCTGGCAGACGGTAAGCAGGTAGATGTATTGCCCGATCTCGACCGTAAAGACGAAATCGGCAAACTGGCCAAAGCAGCCAGCGTATTTAAAGACAAAAATGAGCAGACCCGCTCTCTGCTGAAAAATGCCCAGCAACTGAACGTCCAGCAGGAAGCATTAAACAAAGAACTCGCCGAATCCAAGAAGAAAGCAGAACAGGCCACCGCCTCTAAGAGTATTTTCCTGGCTAACATGAGCCATGAGATCCGCACGCCGCTCAACGGCATCATCGGCCTGCTGGAACTGGCTCATCAACAACCCATGTCAGCCATGCTGAAGGACTATCTGGACAAAGCCTCTTACTCCAGCCAAATCCTTGTCAGTGTGATTAACGACATTCTTGATTTCTCGAAAATTGAAGCCGGCAAGCTGGAACTGGAAAACGTCAGCTTCTCACTGCACTCCATTCTGGATAATCTGCTGGCGGTGGTGAGTTTGCGGGCGCAGGAGAAGAATCTCAGCGTTCATCTGGAGGTCGATCCCAAACTGCCACCACGTATAGTGGGCGACCCTCTGCGGTTATCTCAAATTCTCATGAACATCTGTACCAACGCCGTGAAGTTCACCCAGCAGGGAGCGATTAATGTCACCATTAAAGGCATGGTGAACCAGCAGGGTGATAAAGTGGTTCTGCGCATAGAAGTCGAAGATACCGGTATTGGCATGACCCAGTCGCAGGTTGACCGCATCTTCCAGCCGTTTACGCAGGCTGACGGTTCGACCAACCGTAAATTCGGCGGCTCCGGACTGGGACTGACGATTGTGAAACAGCTTACCGAACTGATGGCCGGTAAACTGAAAGTCACATCAATGCCCAATCACGGTTCTACTTTCGTGATCACCTTACCCATGAAAATACAGTCCGGTCAGAAAGGTATTCTTGCTGATTTGCCCCAGTTGCCGCTGGGCAGCTGTTATTATTCCGACAAGCCGTTGCTGCCGGCAGCCTATATTGAATTGTTGAATCTTCGCTCTGCCCGTCAGCCCCTTGCCATGGTGAAAAATGACGTGGGCGTGCCGCCTGCCGTGCTGGTTGAAATTGCTACCTATGCAGAATTCAAATCCCTGCTACCGCAGTTATCGCTGATAGAGCGGCAAAGTATTCCTGTGGGCATTGTCATGGAAACCCAGACCGGGCAATTGCAGGAGAAAATTCTTAGTCAATGGAAAGGTCCGGTTCTGCTTCATCCGTTTACACCGGCACAGTACCGCCGGTTTGTGTTCCGCCTTGCCGGCATAGAAGATTTTGAACAGTCAACTGAGGTGCCGGATGAATCCACCATGCTGGAAGGTCACATTCTGCTGGTAGAAGACAACAATATAAACCAGGTGGTCACCGGAGAGATGTTGTCTTCACTTGGTCTCACCTTCGATATTGCCGAAGACGGTTTGCAGGCTGTAACTAAAATCAATAATGCGCCGGTATACGACCTGGTGCTTATGGACGTTCAGATGCCGGTAATGGACGGTTACGAAGCCACCCGCAAAATTCGCCAGAAAGGCTTAAGTGAACTGCCCATCATTGGCTTGTCGGCCAACGCCATGAAAGAAGATGCCCGGCAGGCGATGCGTCACGGCATGACGGATTATCTCACCAAGCCGCTAAAACGTGCAGCGCTGGCCTCCATGCTGAAACGTTTTTTACAGGCCGAGTCCGGCGGACAATCTGCACGCAATAACAGTCAGCATAAATAGCAATCAGCATTTTAGCAGGATCAAAAAAGGAGCGTTTCCGCTCCTTTTTTACTACTTTGGAAATGCGCTTATAACGCGCTGATTGTGGCGTGCTGTTCTTTCAGTTTTGCCAACGCCGTTTCAGCTTCTTCCAGCTTACTACGTTCTTTGGCAATTACCGCTTCCGGTGCACTGTTTACAAACTTCTCGTTTGCCAGCTTACCCTGAGCACGGGCAACGTCCTGCTCTGCTTTACCCATCGCCTTGGCGATACGGGCAAGCTCAGCGTCTTTATCAATCAGACCTGCCATTGGGATAAGAATTTCCATCTCTCCCACCAGCGCGGTGGCACTGGCCGGCGCCTGTTCACCCGCTTTTAACGTGGTAACAGATTCCAGCTTCGCCAGCTTATCGATGAACGGAGCGGCCAAATCAAGACGGGCCTGATCCTGCTCACTCACATTACGCAGAATAGCGTTTAGCGGCTTGTTAGGAGAAATGTCCATTTCACCACGGATATTACGGATACCGATGATGAAACGCTTCAGCCACTCGATATCGGCCAGTACCTTGTCGTTCTCACGTTCCGCTTTCACTTCAGGGAAAGACTGGATCATGATGCTGGTCTCGCCTTCTTTCACACCGGCGTCACTTAGCGGCGCGACACGCTGCCAGATGGTGTCGGTGATGAACGGCATGAGTGGGTGAAGCAGACGCAATAACTGCTCAAGTACGTTAATCAGCGTATGTCGGGTACCACGCTTCTCAGCATCGGTAGACGCCTCACTGTTCAGTACCGGCTTGGTCAGCTCCAGATACCAGTCACAGAACTGGTTCCAGGTAAACTCGTACACGGTTTGAGCAGCGATATCGAAGCGGTAATCAGCCAGCGCCGATTCAAACTCTTTCAGGGTTTTCTGGAATTGTGCCCAGATCCACTGATCCGCCAGACTCAGTACCAGTTCACCACCGTCACGACCGGTATCTTCGGTCTCGGTGTTCATCAGTACAAAGCGTGACGCGTTCCAGATCTTGTTACAGAAGTTACGGTAACCCTCAACGCGGCCCATATCGAAGTTGATATCACGGCTGGTTGACGCCATTGCGGCGAAGGTGAAGCGCAGCGCATCCGTACCGTAGGCATTGATGCCGTCAGGGAACTGTTTGCGGGTGTTCTTCTCAATCTTCTTCGCCAGCTGCGGCTGCATCATGCCAGAGGTACGCTTGGTTACCAGCGACTCCAGATCGATACCGTCAATCAGATCAATTGGGTCCAGCACGTTACCTTTCGACTTCGACATTTTGTCGCCGTTCTCATCACGGATAAGACCGGTAATGTAGATATCTTTGAACGGGATCTTGCCAGTGAATTTCTTCGTCATCATGATCATTCTGGCCACCCAGAAGAAAATGATGTCAAAACCGGTGACCAGCACTGACGATGGTACAAACGTATCCAGTTCCGGCGTTTCTTCCGGCCAGCCCATGGTCGCAAACGGCCACAGCGCAGAAGAGAACCAGGTATCCAGTACATCATTGTCCTGTTTCAGTTCAACGGCGTCTTCCAGCTTGTAGCGACTCCGCACTTCCGCTTCGTCACGGCCAACGAATACATTACCTTCATTGTCGTACCATGCCGGGATGCGGTGTCCCCACCACAGCTGACGGGAAATACACCAGTCCTGAATGTTGTTCATCCACTGGTAGTAAGTTTTATTCCAGTTCTCAGGGATAAAGCGGATTTCACCGCTTTCCACCGCTTCAACCGCAGGCTTTGCCAGCGATTCAACGGCAACGTACCACTGGTCAGTCAGATAGGGTTCAATAACTGCACCGGTACGGTCGCCGCGGGGCACTTTAAGTTTGTGATCAACCACTTTCACCAGCAGACCTTCGGCGTCCAGATCAGCAACAATTTGCTTACGGGCGTCAAAACGGTCAAGACCGCGATAAGCTTCAGGGGCCTCATCGTTAATCTTTGCGTCGTCGGTGAACAGGTTGATCATCGGCAGGCTATGACGCTTACCCATGTCGTAATCGTTGAAATCGTGTGCCGGGGTGATTTTCACGCAGCCGGTGCCGAATTCCGGATCCACATAATCATCGGCGATAATAGGGATCAGGCGACCGGTAATTGGCAGGCGTATTTCCTTGCCTATCATGGACTGATAACGCTCGTCATCAGGATGAACCGCAACAGCCGTATCGCCCAGCATGGTTTCAGGACGGGTAGTTGCCACGACCAGTTCACCGGAACCGTCAGCTAGCGGATAGCGCATGTGCCACATGTGGCCGGCTTCTTCTTCGTTCAGTACTTCAAGGTCAGAAACCGCTGTGTGCAGTACCGGATCCCAGTTAACCAGACGCTTACCGCGGTAAATCAAACCTTCTTCATGCAAGCGAACAAAAACTTCTGTTACCGCTTTGGACAAATTGTCGTCCATGGTGAACACTTCACGGTCCCAGTCGGTAGACGTGCCCAGACGGCGCATCTGCCTGGTGATAGTGCCACCGGACTCTTCTTTCCATTCCCAGATCTTGTCGATAAAGGCTTCACGGCCTAAATCGTGACGGGTCTTGCCTTCAGCATTCAGACGGCGCTCTACCACCATCTGGGTAGCGATACCCGCGTGGTCCGTACCCACCTGCCATAAAGTGTTGTCGCCCTTCATGCGGTGATAACGGGTTAACGCGTCCATGATAGTTTGCTGGAAGCCGTGGCCCATGTGCAAACTGCCTGTTACGTTTGGTGGCGGCAGTAAAATACAATACGGGTCACCGTGTCCGGATGGCTTGAAATAGCCTGCTGCTTCCCATTTTTCGTAGCATTGCTGCTCAATGGATTGCGGTTCGAAGGTTTTATCCATTACTTACTCTCAACTGTCAGCAGATTTAAACTGCAACTGGCAGCCAGCCTGCTGATATTGTTTATAGCGAACCCGTGCCGCCTGTTTGGCGTCATCCGCCACCGGCACGAAGTCATAAATCGTTTGATAAGAATGCGGGGAGCTTAACATTTCCCCGCTTAAATTGACGATGAGATTGCGGCGGGAAAGTTGATTTTCCTGCCAGCAGATTTCCACCGGCGTACCGGCGCCCGGCCCTTCCCCGCACAAATTGTGCGGCACAAAGCGGCCAGCCGGCAATTGCCAGAGCAGCTCATCCACTGCTTCAGCGGAAGATTTGTCTGCACACAATACAACGCACTTCTGTCGCTGAGAATATGCAGTGGCAATCAGATCGCAGGCGCGGGATTCACCCGCGTCCTTACCATCACTGAGTTGCCAGAAGGTTACCTGAGGCATTGCGCTCAGTCCTCTTGTTTAATGCCTGAGCGGTTCATCAGGAACTGCGACAACATCGGTACCGGACGACCGGTGGCACCTTTGTTCTTGCCGCTTCGCCACGCTGTACCGGCGATGTCCATGTGCGCCCAGTTGTATTTCTTGGTGAAGCGGGACAGGAAACACGCTGCAGTAATAGAACCGGCTGCGCGGCCACCTAAGTTGGTGAAATCGGCAAACGGGCTTTCCAGCTGATCCTGATACTCATCCCACACAGGTAAACGCCATGCACGGTCAGAACTCTGATCGCCGGCATTCATCAGTTCATGGGCCAGCGGATTATGTGTGCTCATCAGTCCGGTTGCATGGTTACCCAGTGCAACAATCACCGCGCCGGTTAAAGTTGCCACGTCGATAACCAGTTCAGGCTCAAAACGCTCAACGTAAGTTAATGCATCACATAACACCAGACGGCCTTCTGCATCGGTATTTAACACTTCAACAGTCTGGCCGGACATGGTGGTGAGAATATCACCCGGGCGATAGGATTTGCCGTCCGGCATGTTTTCACAGCCAGCCAGCACGCCGATAACATTAACCGGCAGGTTCAGTTCAGCAACGGTTTGCATGGTCCCCAGCACACCGGCGGCTCCGCCCATGTCGTACTTCATCTCATCCATGCCTTCGCCTGGCTTGATGGAAATGCCGCCTGAGTCGAAGGTAAGGCCTTTACCCACCAGCACGATAGGCGCCTGATCATCCGGACCGCCTTTGTGAGTAATGATACTCATCATGGATTCATTTTCAGAACCGCGACCTACAGCCAGGTAAGAATTCATGCCCAGCTCAGCCATCATGGCTTCATTTACCACTTCTGCACTGATGCTGTCGTAGTTTTCAGCCAGCGACTGTGCCTGTTCCCACAGGTAGGCAGGGTTACAAATGTTTGGCGGCATGTTCGCCACGTCTTTGGTAAGGCTGGCACCTTTAGAAATCGCCAGTCCATGCTCAATAGCACGCTCGCCCACGGTAAGTTCACGGCGTGTAGGTACGTTCAGAACAATTTTACGTAACGGACGACGGGGTTCGCCCTTTTTGGTTTTCAGTTGCAGGAAGGTGTACAGGGAATCCTGCGTCGCTTCTACCGCCTGGCGCACTTTCCAGTAGGTATCACGGCCTTTCACGTGCAGTTCAGTAAGGAAGCACACCGCCTCCATCGAGCCGGTTTCATTCAGGGTTTTAATGGTTTTCGCGATGATTTGCTTATACTGACGCTCGTCCAGTTCACGCTCTTTACCGCAACCGACCAGTAACACCCGCTCGCTTAATACATTGGGTACATGATGCAGAAGTAACATCTGACCGGCTTTCCCTTCCAGGTCGCCGCGACGTAGCAGATTACTGATGTAACCTTCACTGATTTCATCCAGCTGTTCAGCCACCGCAGTTAAGCGACGAGGCTCGAAGACACCAACCACGATACAGGCGCTGCGTTGTTTCTCCGGACTGCCACTTTTTACACTAAATTCCACGATAACACCTCGCTCTTTTTATCTTGTGATTTGCATGACGATAATTTCGCATAACGTTTTGCGCTGCTTTATGTTTTAATACGCAGCCATATAAGCGATAAGACTGTGTTTGACGCTTTCTGTCGTGTTTGCCGTACTGCTACAATAGTCTGTGACTTGTGTAACGAAAACGGAAAAATTTGCGTCGTTTTCATGCAATCGGGTTATTGATATACAGGCAAAACTTGTAAAAACAGTTAGTTTACTCAACATCGTGCGCTTTTTCACTATAAATCCAAATTTTCCAGAGGTGCCGGAATGCTGATATTCCGTTATCTGATAAAGGAAACGCTTAAGTCACAGATGGCCATCTTTTTTATCCTGATGGCCATTTTTGTCACTTTGCGTTTCGTGCGTGTACTCGGCGACGCATCAGACGGCGATATTCCCGCCGGGCTTGTGCTGGGTTTCCTTGGCCTGTACGCGCCCATACTCTCTTCTCTCGTTCTGCCCATCAGTGCTTATCTTGGCATTATGCTCGCTCATGGCCGGCTTTACGTCGACTCTGAAATGACCGTTATGCGGGCCTGCGGGATAAGCGAGTGGTACATCACCAGAGTGATGCTGTTGCTGTCTGTGTTCATAATGATTATTTGTGGTGTGATTACTCTTTATCTAGCCCCCAGTGCGGCAGAAAGTGAGTACCAGCTTCGCGAAAAAGCCAGAAGTGAAGCGGGCTTTTCAGCTATTATGCCAGGCCGGTTCCAGCAAACCGGTAACGAGAAAGCGGTTATTTTCGTGCACGACATCGACAGTCAGGACGATACCTTGAAACGGGTTTTCCTGTCTCAAACCCAGCAGGACGGTAACACCGACCGCGTGCGGGTGGTACAGGCGAAAACCGGACAAATTCAAAATAACCCGGACGGCACCCGTAACCTGGTATTGCGGGAAGGCGTGCAGTACGAAGGTACGCAAACGGAGAAGAAATACCGTAAGGTTGCCTTCGATGAATATCAAATTCAGATTGCCGATGAAAAGCAGGACGAGCCCCGCCGTAAAGTGAGTGTATTACCGACCATGGAACTGCTGAGCGACGACTCGATTGAAGCGCGGGCAGAGTTGCAATGGCGTATCGCCATTCCCCTTTCCATTCCGTTTCTGGTGTTGATTGCTGTGCCGTTAAGTTCGGTGGATCCCCGTCAGGGCCGGTTTGGCAAAATGTTTCCTGCGATCCTGCTGTATCTCGGTTACTTCCTGTTGCTGCTGGCCAGCCGCCGGGTGCTGGAAGATGGCAAAATCCCTATCCAGTTAGGTTTGTGGTGGGTGCACGGCATCATGCTGATAATCGGTATCACACTGATAGTCAGGGACCGGCGGACCGGCACTGAACTGCGCGCACGTATACTGGGGAGAAAATAGATGTTTCGTATTCTCGACCTGTATATTGCCCGCACCCTGCTTGGCACCATTACCGTAACCTTATCCGTGCTGATTGGTTTGTCTGCCCTCATTAAGTTTGTTGAGCAGTTAAGAAAACTGGGTGAAGGCAATTACGATATCGTGGTTGCCGGGCTGTATGTATTGCTCAGCCTGCCCCGGGATCTCGAACAGTTCTTTCCCATGGCGACCCTCCTTGGCGGTCTCATCGGCATGGGATTACTGGCCAGTAACAGTGAACTGGTGGTTATGCAGGCCTCCGGCCTGAGCCGCTGGAACATCATTAATTCAGCTATGAAATCGGCGCTGGTCATGATCCTGTTTGTCATGGCGGTCGGTGAATGGGTAACGCCATACAGCGAATCGAAAGCGAAGGAAATCCGCACCGAGGCCATTTCCGGGGGCAGCCTGTTCTCCTCAGATGCCCTGACATGGGCTAAAGACGGTGAGCATTTTGTCAGTATCGGCCAGGTGGTTACCCGCGAGTCGTTGCGGGATATCAGCATTTTCGATTTCAACAGCGACCTGACGCTGAACACCCTGACCTGGGCCAAAGAAGGCAATTACGATGGTGAAGTATGGTGGCTCGATGATGTGTCGGTTACCCGCTTTACCGACAAGCACATTGATATTACTGACCATGCCCGTCAGCAATGGAACTCTACACTGACGCCGGATAAGTTAGGCATCGTAGCAATTAAGCCCGAAGCACTGTCTATTCAGGGGCTGTATGATTATGTGCAGTACAGAAAAGGCAACGGACAGGACAGCACCCGCTACGAGCTGGCATTCTGGCGTAAAGTGTTCCAGCCGGTATCCATTGCAGTCATGCTGTTAATGGCCCTGTCGTTTATTTTTGGTCCGCTTCGCAGCGTCACCATGGGTGCCAGAGTGATCATGGGTGTGCTTACCGGTTTTGGCTTCTTCATCACCAATGAAGTGTTCGGCCCGTTAAGTCTGGTGTATTCATTACCCCCCGTTGTCGCCGCCCTGCTGCCCAGCCTGCTGTTTGCCGGCGTGGCCACCTTATTGCTGCGACGCTGATAAAAAAGCTTTCAGACTGCCGTCACGACCACATTACTACCAGCTTTTGTGGTCGTTGGCTTCTTTAGACAAGTGAACCACTTCAGTTTTAGCGACCCGGTCCTGTAGTGACTGCTTGTTTTTAAAATCCACCAGCACCAGCAAGGTACCCAGTCCGCCCAGTGACGTGATCAGGCGTAAAATCAACCTGCCCCAGGTAACCGGCTCATCAACCGTACTGAAAATACGTAAGCGCCATGCCCGCATACCAATAGTCTGACCGCCCTTCTTCCAGAACCACAGAAAGAAGCCCGTGATCCAAAGCCCTACCCATACCTGGATGAGTGTTTTATAAAGCAGAGATTGCTGAATCAAATCAGCGGGCTCTGCAAAGCCCTGCAAACTCAGCACATCGTTTTTCAGTAGCACAACCAGCGTGACTATCATCACCATGGCTGCACACATGCCTACCGCAACAGCTACCAGTGTGTCGTACACCATCGCCAGCAAACGGCGGAAGAATCCGGCACGGTTGGGTACCGTGCTTTCTTGCAATGTACCAGCCGGCTCAGTAACCGGCGCTTTCTTTTTTTGTTTTCCCACAAGCTCTTCACTTCGTTACGCAACGCACAGCTTTAATAGTAAAGCTCCGGCACAGCACTACAGGTTAAATTTGTTTAAAACAGCCACGCCAGAATAACCCGGAGTAAACAGGAGACAAACACTTCGGGTATGGAAATCGACAGATGTACGACCTGAATCAAGTACCTCGACAACGATTGCACATTCTTTAGCCAGACTGCCACACAAACCCTGATTTTCAGGAAAAAGTGCTTGTCTCTGCAACGCGTATCGCTATAATGCATCCCTCATCGACACCATGTCGAATGCCAGTGTGATGGAATTGGTAGACATAGGGGATTCAAAATCCCCCGCCTTCGGGTGTGGCGGTTCGAGTCCGCCCACTGGTACCATTCTCTTCCTTAGCGGAAGAAACAATAAACCGACTTTTTAGTCGGTTTTTTGTTTCTGATATTAAGCAGTTGTCCCCACACCCTTTTGATAAAAGTTCTTTTATTAAAAAACACTATCCGAATGTGGAGTAACTAAATGCAAAGTTTGATGCGAATCAGAGTTTTTCAATCTCTGCAAGCATCTGGCTGAACTCTGCCAGTTCAACTTCAAGATACTCACCACCATCACGCCATTCAACGCCGACCAGGACATTGTCTTCGGCCAGGTCTTCCAGCCAGAACTCCAGCCAGTCAGAAACGGAAATGGATTTAGGAATGTAATCTTCCCACTCATCGGTGCAATGTTCACGAGCCATTTCTGCGTCAGACCAGACAGGCATCACATCAGTGTTTTCGAAGTTAACCGAGTCGACAATCACCCACCCCTCTGTGGTTTTATCCTGTAGCGCCCATAACTCTTGGGTACTTTTAACTTTTGTCATGAAGTCGGCTGAATTTGAAGAAGTATTTGTCATAGAAAACGTTGGTTAGAGGATTAGACTCAATATGATAATTGGTGAACACGTGACTAGCCAGTGAATAACTCATGTTGTTCCGGCAATACGGGCCCCTTTATGTTCTTTTGGGTTGTGTGATAGCGGTTTAGATTTCTGTCTGAATGACGGGGTAAGTACTTTTAATTTCTGCGACGATCTTCCGCTCCTTAAGCTGCGTAGAAATGTCAGGGAAATTCAGGAGTACAGGGGAATGTTTACGATCTACGCTTATTCCTTAGCAGGGTTGCTGGTAATTGCAGCGACTGTTTTCGTGCAAAACATCGTGGCAGCCGTCGCCCACAGGAAGCAATCAAGTTATATTCCGGGCAAAGTGAGCGATGAGTTAAGTCACGATAGCTTTGTGTTCCGAAGCCATCGCACGTTTCACAACTCATTAGAGAATATTCATCAGTTTACTTTGCCGGCACTGATTTGTATTTTTCTCGGCGCGCCCACCACAATACTCGCCGTACTGATTTGGTTGTATGCTGCGGTGCGCATTATTCACATGTCGCTCTACTACGCAATAGCCACTGAGAAAAATCCCAGCCCCAGAAGCTACTTTTATATGACAGGCGTGCTACTCACTGTTGGCGTGTATGGTCTTGGCCTTTATGCGCTGTTCACGCCCTGAGTTTGGCTTACCGGCTTTTCCGAATGATGCAATCAGGCCGGTTTCCCCACCGGCCCGGGAATTGATGCACTTCAGGCCATGAAGTGCATCATTTTTCTCACCTGCTCAGGCTGCTACTGAGAAGGCAAAACATTGAAAGTCACTGAACTCGGGTGCGCCGCATCGTGATAGATGGTGTGCTGAGCACGGACGAAATCTTCTTCTGTCGCATGAAAGATATTATCCACGTAAGTTTGCGGATTCATATCAAGGAACGGGAAGATAGAGCTTTGGATCTGGATTTGTAATCTGTGGCCCCGTTTAAAGTCGTGCAACAAATCGTACAGATCAAAAGAGACCTGAGTCGGTTTGCCCGGTTCAAAGGGTTTGGGCTCAGAGAAGCTGTCACGGAAACGTCCGCGGATAATGCCCCAGCGCACCAATTCATGGCGGTCACCGGTTTCTTTGTCCACTTCATTGGTGTTTTCATCCACGCCCGGGAACACATCAATAATTTTCACCACAAAATCCGCTGCGGTTTTATCAGTGGATACCCACAGATTCACGTTTACTTCGCCGGCAACGGTCATATCACTTGTCATGGGTTCGGTTTCAAATTTAAGCACATCCGGACGGCGGGCGGTGAAACGCTGATCTTCAGCCATATACGGGCGATCCCATCCACGGCTGATTGCTGCAGAATGAGGCACCGGATTACGGGGATCGGATACATAGTCTGAAGCACCGCCATCTTTATCCGGCTTGTTCTCAAACAAACTGTCACCCTTTGTCAGATACAGTGTTTTTTCATTAGTATCAGCAGGTGGCCACTGACCGAAGAAACGCCAGCGGTTCGCACCAGTTTCAAACATGGTCGCAGTCTGCTCGTACTTATCTTCCGACTCTTCCTTCAGGTGCTGGTTAAAGAATGGCAACAGAACATTGTCACGGAACCACACGCTGGTTTCGAAGCCGAACTGCGCCTCGCCCATATTAGAGCCTTTATCACCGATCCACTGACCGTGATACCAGGGGCCCATGACAATTTGCACATTGTCACGTTTGTTCTCGTGCGACATAGTCTGATAAGTCGCCAGCGGACCATACAAGTCTTCGGTATCGTACCAGCCACCCACAACCAGCACGGCCGGCTTTACCTTATCGAGATGCTGCAGAACATTGCGGGCCTGCCAGTAGTCGTCATAGTTCGGGTGTTCAGTCAGTTCATTCCAGAACGGTCGCTCGCCGTGGAAATAGTTTTTGTTAACGTTAGCCAGCGGCCCGAGATCGCGGAAGAACTCATAACCGTCAGGCGTGGTGGCTTTGCGTCCTTCAAGACGGTAAGGATACGGCTCTTTACGGGGAGCATCGAAAGTATCAAAAAACAGGAATGCCATTGGTGTAGAAAACGCACCGTTGCGGTGAAAGTCATCAAAGAACCAGTCGGCAATAGGCGCCTGCGGAGAAATAGCTTTAAGGGCTTTGTGACTGTTAATACCGGAAACCGATGTGTAGTATCCGGGATAGGAAATGCCCCACTGCCCTACACGGCCATTGTTGTTGGGTACATTTTTTACCAGCCATTCGATAGTGTCGTAAGCATCTGTGGCATCATCAACAGCGTCTTTTCCGCGTTTGTATGCGTCCTGCGGGCGCATGTTTACAAACTCACCTTCGGACATTTGCTTGCCGCGAACATCCTGGAATACAAAAATGTAGCCTTCCTGTTCGAACTTCTCACTGGGGCCTAAACGGGTTTTAAAATCTGACGAGCCATAGGGCGCAACGCGATAGGGTGTACGCTGCATCAACATGGGCCAGCTTTTACTCTGATCGTAAGGTATATAGACCGAAGTAAACAGTTTTGTGCCATCCCGCATGGGGATGTTGTATTCATATTTAGCGTAGTGTGAACGGATATATTCCGCACGGGTATCTTTGTCAGGTGCTGCAGAAACAGCGGGAGTCATCACGCAACTGGCAATAACCAGCATGGCGTAGCGAAGGTATCGCATAAGCATCCTCTTTTTATATGTGCCGGTAACCGGCTCTGGGAGACAGACAACGGCATCTGTCGTGATATCACCTTATCACAGCGGGCAGGAGAAATTATTCCGCAGCGCTCTCGTTTAGCCCGGAGGTTCAGGCACTTATCGATTTGATGGAAGATGTGAGTCTTAGCGTACATTAGGCGCACATTTTATCAGCAACGTTGTTGTATCCCCCGGCGAGCTCCGGGAAATTAAGAAGGGTAAATTTCAAACAGAATGGTTGACGAAGCATGTCGTGAACGATAATAATTCTCAATACTATTTAACTAAATGAGTCTGAGTGATGCTCAAACAACTTGTTGCCAGACGATGCCCTTGTTGTTCGCATGAAGTGCTGTTCTCCCACCGGCTGCTCTTTCTGATCAGGGAGCCTGTAACCTGCCGTTATTGCACGAAAACACTCAGACCGGATATCCGGACCATGAGTTTTAATATGTTCTGGCTGAGCATGACAGTAGCGTGGATGGTCCTGAGGTACACTTCACTCACGGACATTTTCGCTTTCATGGTCGCGGTATGCAGTGCGAATCTTTTATTACCCGCATTCGATTTATTATTTCCTCTTGAGGAAAGCATCAACAGTCCGGAGTAGCGATCAGCTCATCCGGACGGTATTGATTCACTAAGCGTTAGCCCGATCCCTCAGGACATTCCCCACAGAATGTATAAGCCGAATAGCAGAAAGCCTGCTGTGACTACGGTATAAAATGTGTGGAAGGCCGCAGAAAAACCGGCCACAGGTACTTTCTGGGTGTAATCAGTGCCGATTTGCCAACCTGCCAGCAGAGAGTTCAGCATCACAACAACAAGAGTGATTGTTGAGTAGAGTTTAAATCCAGTTGACTGATGAAATGCAGTCCAGCTTTCGTAGTCAACATTCTCCATTGTGAAAACGCTCACCAGATAAAATATCGCATAAGCAAAAATCATCACGTTACTGATCCGCTGGAATATCCACTCTTTTACGCCATTTCGCTTCATGTCAGTTAATCCCAAACCCAAAATCCGAACAACACACTCAACAATATGCCTGATGCAATAGCCACCTGCGATATCAGCTTGCCACCTTCAAGTGTTTCAAAATAACCAAACTCCTGAATGAGATGTTTTATTCCACCCATCATGTAGTAGCCCAGCGCGGTGAGAAAACCCCAGGTAAAAAATTGCGCGATGAAGTTGCCGCTGATAAGTAACTGCACATTTTCAAAGCCTTCAGCACCTTGCAGAGAAAGAAACAATAACGGCAGAAACCAGGCCAGAGAGAACCAGATAATCACAGCACATATCCGGTGTAAAATGGAGGCCAGCCCCATTACCGGCAACTTGATGGTAGTTAAGTCCATATTACGTGGACGGGTGTCTTTCATTCAGAAACTCCTGTAATCATACTTCTGGTAAACACGACAATACCTGAACCTTCGTTCAGTAAACACACTCATTCTGCATTTTCATATCAGGGAATCAAATAGTGTGCGGAAATTACTTAGCCCTTCGGAAATAAAAAGTTTCCATGATTTAAGCGCTGGTAATTTACTGCCTCGCACGTGATAATAATAATTCTTATTTGCAATAAGATACTTCATTTTATAAACGCCGACAATGAACACCGGAGCTTTTCTTATGCCAGACGCCGTACTCAGATCTTCTTTCTGCCGCACACTATTCGGGGCGTTTATCACGTTAATCAGCCTGAATAGCTATGGAAACGGTGAACCGGCTGAAGCTGCAAAAGCAGGCAAGTGTGCAGCAACACCTCAATACGTGTTTGGCTGGCAATTCGTAGACGAACCTTGCAACTTCAAGCCACGTGGCGGCACATCAACAGGTAACAGCACGACGAAAGATCTTACCCCTTCCCCGCACTGGCTGAAACTGCAAACGGAAGATATTGATAAATTTGAGCGGGACCGGCAGGCCATACTGGCGATGTCGGGGTATTTTCGTGTGGGCTTCGATTTCATAGAAACCATGGGCTTCACTGAAAATTACACGCCTGCTGCCCCCTATCGTTCCTGGGGCACGGAAATGGTGATTGTTGTCGACAATGAACCTGAATTCATCAGCCTTCAGCACATTATGGTGATGTATTTTGTTGGTGAAGACGGCAAGATCAGTGAGCCAATGGTGATGAAACACTGGCGACAGGACTGGGAATACGAGAAGCCATCAGAGTTTGTATATACCGGCAATAATGTATGGCGAAAGCATAAGCTCAAGGGCCAGGATATTGAAGGCAGCTGGTCTCAGTCGGTTTACCAGGTAGACGACTCGCCACGATATGAGTCTCACGGTAAATGGCAGCACAAAGGAAACCGCTCAGAGTGGATAAGCGAGTTAACCTGGCGGCCACTTCCCCGGCGGGAAAGTAGTGTGAGACAGGATTACCAGATCCTTGAAGGGATAAATAAACACATTATTTTACCTGATGGCTGGGTACAGGAAGAAGAAAACTACAAGCTGGTATTAAATGATGCCGGCAAACCGGCCTCACCGGCTCCGTACCTTGCAAAAGAACTGGGGATTGCCCGTTACGAACGCATCAAAGACCACGACTTTACGCCCGGCGAAGCGTACTGGGAAGCAACATCATCATTCTGGAGAAACGTTCGTGAGGTGTGGTCCTCATTGATTGCTGACAATACGTCCATTGAAATCAACAAGCAGGCAGACGGGAAGTTCATGTTCATGCCATTCTTCGACTACGCCCAAAACGTCAGTGACAGCGCCCCTGTCGACCCTTCCACGGAACAGCAAAAAATAAGAAACATGCTGGCGCCGTTTACAGAGCCAGCACGTTAACGGGGTTATCAGCGAAGGCGACTACAGTTCCGCCTTCGCTTCCTTCACCAGTCTGCGAACATCTTCCAGCAACTGCTGAGCATCGTATACGATGCCGTCCTTGATGGTGTAACGCACCGCTTTTTTGCGTACAGGCTCGTTGTTCTCATCCAGTTGGAAATGGCCGGTGCCGTAAAGTAACTTGAAGTTTTCCAGCGGATTACCATCTACAACAACCATGTCGGCATTTTTACCTACGGCAAGACTGCCAATTTTATCGTCGAGACCTAAGGCTTCTGCGCCATTTAATGTGGCTGCCTGAATGACTTCCAGCGGATGGAAACCGGCTTCCTGTAGTAATTCCAGTTCACGGATGTAAGCAAAACCGTAGATTTTATAGATGTAACCGGCGTCGGAACCGGTAGTCACCCTGCCACCATGGTTTTTATAGTCATTAAGAAATGTCATCCAGCGGCGGTAGTTGTTGCGCCAGTTGATTTCATCCTGCGTGGTCCAGTTGAACCAGTAGCTGCCGTGTGCATACCGGCTGGGTTCAAAGAACTCCCACAGCACGGGTAAGGTGTAATCGTCATGCCATACGGCCTGACGCTCACGCATAAGATCCCGGCTGGCTTCATAAATTGTCAGTGTAGGGTCGATGGTGAAGTCCAGGTCGATAAGCTCGTCTCTTACCTGCTGCCACTTCTCACTGCCGGGAGCTGCCGCCTGAAGCCAGAGTTTTCCGGATTCAGAAAACCGGTGCTGCTCGTCGTTGTAATTATAATGTGAGGGGTAGTCCTGAATAACTTTATCTTCAAACAGCGCTTCCGGCAGTCCGTACCAGTGTTCCATAGAGGTTAAACCTAACCGGGCAGAATCCAGTGCATTGGTTCCCATCACGTTCAGCTGGGCATGATGCATCATGGTGCCTAAACCCTGCTTCTTAGCTTCGTCTAAGGCTGCCGCCATAATTTTGGGGCTGGCACCGAAAAACTTGATGCCCTTCGCACCTTTACGGGCGATGTCTTTCACCCAGATTCTTGCCTGCTTCTCTGTGGAAACCGGCTGATCGCCGCCCATACCAAAACCCACATAAGGCACAATTCGCGGAGCAACAATTTCATTTTTATCACTGCGCGCCTGATGCTCCAGCACCCAGTCTGCGCCGTTGAAGCTGCCGGGTTCGCGGATGGTGGTAATACCGTGAGCCAGCCACAACTTAAACACATACTCAGCGGGAATATTGTCGGCAGAACCGCCAATGTGGCCATGCATATCAATAAAACCCGGCAATACGTACTGGCCCTGAATGTCGATTTCCTTATCACCGCTTTTCAGCTCAGGACGGCTGTATTTAATCGGTACGCCCGGGTGGCCCACCGATACAATTTGTGTAATTTTGCCATTCTCAATCACAATATCCACAGGACCCTGAGGGGGTGCACCTTCGCCTGAGATAATGTTGCCGCCTCTCAGAATAAGACGGGATGCTTCCATACCTTCACCGGCCTTTCTGTCAGGCGCTTTACTGCCCGGTGTGGCGGCAGCCTGAAATGACAATGTGATACAAAGCGCCAGAATAAATTTTTTCATTGCCTTACCTTGAAGCTATTATAATCAAAGGCCTATCATCACTCATTGTCAAATACATGCGCAAGCGCATCTTGCCGGGATTCGAACACTCGCTCTCAACCGTGGGTATTATAAAAAGCACAATGCTTATTAATATATTGCTGATGAGAGGGTAACGATGCTGCGGTTCTTTTAACGGCTCCCTCAACCCATGCATATTTTTAATAAGTATGTCACCGGGAATGCGGTCTACCCGGCTGTCGTAGTGCATCGGAACAATTCCCTGTCCCAGCATGACCGCCAACCAACTGTGTGACGTAAAAAGTGCATCAGGGCGGGTAGCTATATTGCCGTTTCTGGCAAATTGCTCCATTTTTTCTGATAGTGAGTCCGGTACAGACATGTCCCGGACAAATCGCCAAAACGCAGTATCGTCCCTTAGAGTTGCTTTGTAATGCAATATGATGAAATCCCGGATATCCTCATATTCGTCAGTCATCATCTTATTGTATCGGGACCGCAATTCATCGTTGCTTCCACTTGCTGACCATAAACTAATAAGCAGTTGAATACCGGTCTGCACCAGATGAATACTGGTTGACTCCAGCGGCTCTATGAAGCCCCCCGCTAACCCTATCGCTATACAATTATTTTTCCAAAATGTCCTGCGGTGACCAGTACGGAAACGTAAAAAATTGGGCCCTGTAACCGGCTCCCCATGCAAATCACTTAACAGGGAAGTCAAAGCTTCCTGCTGCTCCTGAAACTGGCCAGAATACACGTAACCGTTCCCAAAACGGCTTTGCAACGGAATTTGCCAACGCCAACCTGCCTCTTTGGCATAAGCGCGTGTGTATGGCGGAGCATGTATATTCTCATAAGTTTGAATTGCAATAGCGCGGTCGCACGGGAGGTAGTGTGTCCAGTCATTGAATTCACTCTGCAAATGTTCATTGATGAGTAAACCGCGAAACCCGCTGCAATCGATAAACAAGTCGCCGGCTACGACCAGACCGTTTTCAAGTCTTACAGACGTTATATCACCACTTTTCGGCTCAACAGAAACATCAACAATCTTGCCTTCAATTCGCTGAACATCCCTTTGCTCTGCATACCGGCGCAACAATTTCCCATAGGCGCCGGAGTCGAAGTGCCAGGCATGCCGCATGGTAGACAAAATAGTATTCGCCCCCCCTTGAGCCTGTGAAAATCGTCCTGATTTTGCTGCCACTGTGCACAAATTATATTCGCAGATATTGCCGCAGAGCTCTTCCGGTAGTTCACCATTACGTACTAAGCTATTGAGCTTTAGCCATAATTGATGAAAAGGGAATTCGGGAGTATCTTTACCGAAAAAGCCGAAGGGATGAAAATAGGCATGTCCTTTCCGGTACCAGTCAATAAACTCAATACCCAATTTAAATGTACCTGCACACTCCTTTAGCATGTCATGCTCGTCTATACCGAGAAACGCATTGAACTCTGCCAGCAAAGGAATGGTAGCTTCGCCTACGCCGATGGTGCCTATTTGGTCTGATTCCAGCAAAGTGACTTGCGTTTCAGGTTGTGCTGTTCGCGCTAACGCCGCAGCGCACATCCATCCTGATGTTCCGCCACCGACAATAACAACCCTTTTCACCGTCGTCCTCCGGCCCGGGGGCGAAACCCACCAGAAGCAACCTCGTTGATTAGCTGCCGGTGAGCAGGCACTGCCGTCATTGCATTTCTGCTTTGCTGTTGGATACTATGGAATTCACGTCGGGCATCATCGTAAAACCGGAGCGCATCTGCGCGGGCTGATATATCTGTCTTAAACCCCATACCATACAAAATGTATTGCCAACTGTTTTCGTCGAAAATATCGTGACTTGCGTCAATATCCAGAAATGATGGCGGCCTGTGTCGCCATTGTGCTAACTTACCTTTCAAGTATTCTGAAGCAGAATCCGGTGCCCTGTTGTCCCGCCAGAAAGCTGTATCGTACCGCTCGCTTAAGTAATAATGTACCTTGATAAAATCTTTAACATGCTCAAATCGCTTGCACATGGCTTCGTTAAACTGCCTCGCCGACGCCTCGTAATCGCCGGACCAGGGAAATAAGTTGCACAGCATTAGCGCTGCAACTTCAGCAAAACTGATCCCGGTTGCTTCAAGTGGCTCTATAAAACCCACCGACAATCCAACACCAATACAGTTTTTATGCCACTGAGTTTGCCGGTAACCGGCCTCAAACTTCAACAGCCGGTGCGACAAATCTTTCGCTGCCGGACCTATATGGGCTTTGAGCGTTTTTACAGCGGTCTCTTCATCACAGTACTCAGATGCATATACATAACCAACACCACGACGATGATGTAAACCGATATCCCAGATCCAACCAGCCTCTTTGGCTGTGGTGTAGGTACATGAGGGGATGCCGGCTTGCGGGTTGTCATAAGGCACCTGCAACGCTACTGCGCGGTCGCAAAACAGTTCTTTTTTAAACGAAGTAAATGGCATGCCCAGGGTCTCGCCAATAAGACGTGCCCGAAACCCTGTGCAATCAATATATAAATCGGCAGTAAGTTCTCCATGCTCTCTTGCTGTTACAGAAGCAATGCTGCCATCTTCGGCTAAAGTAACGTTGTCAATAGTATCGACCAGCCTCCTTACGCCGGTGTCCGTAGCTTTGTTTCTCACCAAAGCTGCAAGTTTAGTTGCGTCGAAGTGATAGGCATAGTTTAACGGCGCATCGAACTGAGGATGGGTAATTAATTTTGGGGCCAGCTTCTCATCAATCACCGTACTTTGCACTGAACAAGCTTTGGCCCAGGGTACATCCCCGGCAACCCCAAGCAACCAGTACGGAAGTAAATCCATATCTGTGTGCTGTGAGGCTACCTGGAAAGGATGAAGGTAACTGTCATCAGGTTTGTCTGCAGGGTTGTACTTCCAATTATTAAATCGGATCCCTTGTTTAAACGTGGCATCAGCATGTTTAATCAAGTCGCTCTCGTCAATACCAATACGTTTCATGGTTTTGCGAATAATAGGAAACGTTCCCTCGCCAACGCCGAGGGTGCCAATTTCATCCGACTCGACAAGCGTGATTGACACACCACCGGGTGTATCTGCTGCCAACATACGTGCCATATAGGCCGCAGTAATCCAACCAGCAGTCCCCCCGCCGACGATCAACACACGCTTACTCATAGTGTTACCTCTGATATCAATTGCCTTTGTGCTGTCACTTGTGAAACCGGGTTAAAAATTAAAACCTAAATGCAAACTGATGCGGCGGTCAGCAATGAAAACTGCACGGTCTACAAACACACCGTCCATAATTTCCATCTCGGTTCGCTGCTCCTCATCTGTCAGGTTTTGTACATTCAGTTTCACATTCATCGCATCACTGATCCGGTACGATATGCTTGCATCTAACCGGCCTATAGCCGATGCATATACAGGAAGACCAATCTGAGTATCACTACCGGTAGCAGGATCCGCATAGACAAGAGTGGTACCTGAGTCATTAGTAGTGGTCAGGTATCGATCACGCCAGTTGTAAGCGAGTCTTGCACTGATATCATTTTTATCATACAGCAGGGTCGCTGAATATGACCACTCAGACAGCCCGATAACGGGAACACTAAGCGCGTCACCGTTGATATCAAGAGCAAACGCATCAGGTGCATCATTATCGATAAATGTCAGGTTACCATCGACACCAAATCCACTCATCCATCCCGGCAGATTATCAAAATAAGTCCGTCCGCCCAATTCGAAACCTTTGATAATCGTGTCTTCATCAGCGTTAAAGTTCGTACGACTCGAAACATCCCCATTGAGGAATTCGCCTTGACCATCACTGACAAGCACTGATTGGGGATAATTTGCTTCTGAGAAAAAGTCACTGGCCGGAGCCGCAAAATTATTAAAAGTGATATAATTTTCAATAGTTTTGTAGAACAAAGCCAGATGCATCGAAGTCCCTTTCTCGGGATACCACTCAAGTGAAATATCATGGTTGTATGCTATTTCAGGCTCTAAGAAAGGGTTACCTGACGTATTCGTATAACCTGAAAAAATACCCGGCACGGAGACGTCCTGATCAGGATATAATGCATTAAGCTCTTCATTGACCGGATTTTCAGTGACTTGCACAGTAGCGGTTCCCTGCGCACGGATGTCCGGGTAACGTGGAGGCGTGAGTGTTTTTGTCCATGCGTAACGTGCTACCAACTCTTCAGACAAATCAAATTTAATGTTGAAGGACGGTAGCCAGTAACTTTTTGAGAAATCTCCCATACGGTCTGTTTCATACCCTGCACTTTCGCGGGTTAATGGCGGCTGACTACCTTCGTTTGCTTCCTGCCAGGCCGCTACATTATCAAGCCCTCCCATTGCTTCGATGGAAGCTTCAGCATCTGCAAGACTTGCGTAGTAGCGGGCGCCGCCACTAAATACAAAATTGCCTTTGCTTTCGATATCATAGTTGACCCAGCGGAGACCAACGTTACCGCTAAAGTTCGACCATATACTATCACCAATATTTTCGAAGCCGACCATAGCGTAAAGTGATTGGGTTTTGTGCTTTGTCTCATAAAATGACGGCATCTGGTCAAAATTCGGGTTTGGCGTTTCGCCATACACATATGCACTTTGAGCAGGATCAGCACATTGATAATACAAGTCCGGACCACAAGCAGTATAGGTGTTGTACATCCTTTCAAAAGCGCTGGCATCGTTTAGTTCAGGAGTACCAACCCACACAGCGCCCGGTGCAGCTGTATCACCTTTGAAAAAGTCTGAAAATTCTTCCAGATAAAAATCACCTTCAGGAGCAGTATCAACAAAAGGTCTTGGCACACCATTCCATCCCCGACCGGTTGCAGACCACCAGGTGCCTACAAAGTTATCGCTTTCACTTCTGTCTGCAACACGGCCACCAACAGCGAGTTTCCTGAAAAAGTCATGTTCGAGGAAAAGACTCCCGTCAAGTTGAAATGCATGAGCCTCACCATCATTTGCACTGTTCAACCAGTTGACCCTTGATAAACCGGCATCGGCAGGATTAGTTGATAAGGCCTCACCAAATGTAGCCACAGGTATTGACCCTTTCAAATCCAGATAGGTTTCAGCGATTACCGGAAGCACTGTACTTCCAAGGCTATACTTTCCAGATCTTGATTCCGCATTAACATATTGGTAGCTACCGCTCAAATCCCAGTAGTCCGCCAGGTATTTGAAACCCACTGTGTGGTCAGCGGTTTTACTGTTAGACGGGCTGAAGCTTGAATTTGGCGAGACATTAAGGCCGGATGTCAGATTTGTACTGGATATTGTCCCCTGTTGGAAAACCCCGTTACTATCAAATTCTGCTCCCTCAAATACCCCTACTGAGGTCCCCGGCTCAAGTGAAAGTATTTGGCTATGGCGATCACTATCCCGTTCTGAGATAAAGCTGGTGTGGTAGAACTCAAGTGCATCCGTAGGCTTCCATTGTAAAGCTACATAATATCCGTTTCTCACCCTTTCAAACTGGTCTTGCGTATAACGAATACCTGCAGGTACGTAAACCCGCTGATCATTATATGAGGTTGCCAGATAGGGAGGTAAAATGACGTTACTGTCGTGGGATGCTATTTTAGAATAGGCAAGGTTAACCAGAACGCCGAATTCCCCCAGGTCGGTATCAATTCTGTTCGATACCATACCTGAAACCGCGGGCGTTACTTTTTCAGAGAAATCTCCGTAATCTGCTGTTATCGAAGCATCAGCCTTAAATCCTTCGAAATCAAATGGCATACGTGTTTGCAGATCTACTGTACCGGATACGCCACCTTCAATAAGATCTGCACGGCTGGCTTTATAAACTGTGACAGCTTTGAGGAGTTCAGGGCCCACATCAGCCCAATTTAGTCCGGAGCCACCGTTAGCAGAAAATACTTCACGGCCGTTTATTAACGTTTTAGTTTTATTCAGTCCGCGTACCTGCACACCGGAGCCTTCGAAAGCGTAACCATCCGGTGAGCCTTCGGCCCCGGCACGAATCCGGTTCATAGTTACACCCGGCGTACGTTCGAGAATTTCAAGCAAGGAGGTGCTGGGCACTTTGCCTGCCTCGTCTAACACTATCGAATCACCGATAGTATCGCCGGCGCGCTTCAGGTCAATCGCATCCTGTAAAGACTGACGCTGACCGGTAACAGAAATATATTCGACATCATCATCTGACGTATTATCGTCATTCTGTTTATTAGCCGGTAAATATTGCTGGACGGTTCTTTCAACCGGTTTGGCATCTTCGTCATCATTACTCTGGGCCATTACACTTGTTGTGCATGACATAACGGCTAACGATAGTAGCGACAATTTAAAAGAAGGTAATTTACGTTTCTTGTTTTCCTGTGCAATCACGGGGTGAAATTTTGTTTTTTTAAAGCTAGGCATTTGCAGCCCTCCGATTTGTTTGATGGCAGGCCCCAACCTGTCAACGTGTTCCATACTGAGTTTCAGACAAACATACTTGTATACAACTTAACTGGACACGAGCATTATCAACCCAAAAAGTTAACAAATAATTTATTTTTATTAACAATGAGGTTACTTTTGTTTGAAAATTTATCGGATTTAAAGCTTTTAAATTTGATGCAGCCGGAGTTTAACCTTTTGAAATTAAACTAGTCCGGAGGCAGGCGGTGAAAAAGTGAAAAGTTTATGTACGTAAAGTCCCTTCCCTGAAGGAGTGGACTAGACAAAATATTCAGGATGATCGACAGGCAATCGATCCAGCACATTGTATACCTCACGCAAATGCAAAGTCATAGCAGAGACTGCTTCTTGCCTGTTGCCAGAACGCAGTGCAGTTACAATTGCACGATGCTGTTGGATGACTCTCGCATATTGCCCGCTCATATGCAGACTAAGGTTTCGCAAACGGTCCATATGTGCCTTTTCCTGCTCTATCATATTGCTAACACGGTCAAATCCGGTGTTGCCCGATAGCAACTGATGAAAGTCATCATCAAGTGACTGGAACAGGAGGGCATCATCAATAGCTGCAGCATCCTCCTGCCGGGCGATAATTGATTCAGCCTCATTGAATAAACAGGATTCAGTATGTTCTGCAAGATAGCTAACCACAGATACCTCAAGCGCTTCACGGATAAAACGCGCCTCTAATATAGCTTCGCGGCTGAGGCGGGATACATACGTTCCTCTTTGCGGCCGAACCTCTACAAAGCCTAAATTAGCCAATTTGATCAAGGCTTCTCTAACAGGTGTGCGGCTGACGCCGAACTGATTAGCAAGCGCAGTTTCAGAGATAAGTTGACCCGGTTCCAGTTGCATACTGACTATTGCGTCACGTATGAAGCCGTAAACCTGACTTCCGGCAGGGCGACTATAATCAATTTGTTTAGCATATTCAGCCGCTTGCTCCAAAAAAAGAACAGATTTATTACTCAAAACCGTGTACCTCATACTTTACTGGTTTACCAGTATCAGTGTATCGGATGTAAACCAACCTTCACATTACTATATTTGTAAATGTAGCCTGCATTTATTATTTACCTGATTTACAGCGACAGCAGGTTCAACTGATTCCACACCGGTACCCGGCTCTCATGCTTAATTTCTCATACAGCTACTTAAGAAAAACTACTATTCAGATTTTGATTGTTTGGAAAAACTTACATGGATATTCTCCAATACAACATTATCATCGATTCGATAGATTGTGACTGTATGGCTACCCTTCTTAAGGTTTTCGACATTCCATTTCAAAGTATATTCGTTAGTAACCACAGCTGCGGCCCAGGCTTTTTCTTCTTCTGTGAGATATGCACCACCGCTAGGGTGTAGATCAAAACTCAGGGTTTCAGGCGGACGTTCATCTACGGACACACCGATTCGAATACCTCCCCGACCATAGGTATCAAGCGTCGGACTCAGTTTAATCTTAATAATTGCATTGCCGTCGTATGGCTGGCTCAAGTCATATGACAGGGTGACTTTGTCTTCGAATGTGGTAGCAGCATGCCCCTGAGGAAGTGCTAACACACCAGCTTCTGATTGTCCGAGATGGTCCACAGCCTGCCAACTGAGACTTTTATTACCTGTTGCTCTGACGAAATCTTTAGCTTCAATGATTTGCCCGTCATTCGGGTGGACCCTCTCCCGGAAGCTGACTTTGATGTCATTTTTCCCCTTATCTACTGCAATGACATCAGGCATAGTTTGCTGTGCGGGATCGCTCCAGGTTATATAATTCATATGAACCTGATTTATCATACCGTCCCATTTACCATTGTTTATTGAATGATATTTTTCAGTTAACACTTTATCTTTGGCAAAGTTCTTTTCTACTATATCTTTGAAATAGTTTGCCCGCGAATCATCTGCATCTGCCAGCTTCTTATTCCAGGCCGCTGCAAAATACATTTCATAAAGGTTGCTCAGTGAAGCAACGGGCCATTCAACTAACTGAAAGAATGCCGGATAATGTTCCTCATCAATTTTCTCTTTCACTTCGTCCATATCAGTTTCAAGCTGTTTCCACTTGATGTAGTGCTGATAGAACTCTCCGGGTTGCAAATCAGGTAATGTGGGCTCGCCTACTTCAAAAGTATCCTCGTTGAGCAATTCAGGCTTTCGCATAGCAGCGAGGGTACCGTAGCGTTCCAGCAGACTTGCAATATCTTTTGCCAGATCTGCACTAAAAGACTGTTCAGCAAATTGAATGGCATATTCCCGAAGATCTTGCGGACCCACTTTTTCCGGGTCCCAGGCCATTGTCAGAAAGAAGTCTGTCGGATATTCAATCGGCTTAAGGTCACCTACATTTACCACCCATAAATTTTTTGCTCCACGCTCGTAAGACAAATTCATTTGTTGCCATACTTTGCCAATTTGCACTGTATTCGTCCATTTGTAACTGCGCGGTCCACCAACGTAATCGAAATGGTAATAAACGCCGAACCCACCTTCACGATCAACATCTTTCACTGGCAACCGCCTAACCTGGCCCCAATTGTCATCCGCAAATAATAAAGTAACGTCATCAGGTACCGTCATACCGTTGTCATAATAATCCTGAACCTCTTTATAGAGCGCCCATACCTGTGGTGTTTTTTCAGCAGGTTCGCCTGTTACGTCTTCGATGATTTTTCGCTGATCGTCCACAACGGTTTCAAGTAGCTTAATTGCTGTACCTTCTGACATTGGCTCATCCCCGTCGCCACGCATGCCAACAGTGACAAGAGATTCATAAGGTTTTCCATCTCCCTTTGACATCATCCGCTCTATACCGCCTCGCCAGAATTGCTGTATGGCCTCGCGGTTAGTCTCATAATTCCACGCACCACCACCTAACGGGTTTTCAGACTTGCGATGCCACTCTGCATGTGCCCGTGTCATTGGCTCATGATGCGAGGTGCCCATAACTATTCCCATATCATCTGCCAGCGAGGTATTTTTGGGGTCATCAAGATGGAAAGCTTTTCCCCACATGGCAGGCCAGATGTAATTCCCTTTGAGACGTAAAATCAAATCAAAAACATGTTCGTACATGCCTGAATTCACACCACCAAACGTTTTTTGTGCCCAACCTTTCAATGCCGGATCTTCATCATTAATAAAAATGCCACGATAACGTACTTTTGGATAATCGCTCCTGGTCCCCGGCGTGAGAAAAACGTTTGCATGTTGTTTAACCGGTACATCAGCAAACCAGTGCCAGGGAGAAACGCCCATTCGTTCAGAAATATCAAAGGTACCGAAGATAGCTCCCCGCCTGTCTGATCCGACAACAACTAACGCCCGCCCGACCCCCGGGGCAGGATCGTCAACCACCGTTATCTGATATGCTTCCCATTTATTTCGGATGCCAGAGATATCAAGTTTTCCCTCTTTCACAAGAGAGTCGATTAAAGCATCTTCCCCCGGGACTCCGATGATAATCGCTGCTTTATTTATCGTTTGCGTTTCAGTGAGCTCAGACTTGCCCCCTCCAACCCTTGTTAAATCTTCCGAAAAAGCTTTCGCGACTCTCTTTATGGCAGGATTTGCCGCCGGGGAAATTAAAACTGGGAGGGGTTGATTATTTTTAATGAGCGGGATGCCCCCGTTATCCTTAAAACAAACGGAAGCAGGTTCATCACATGCAAAAATACCTGTTGAAAACAGTGCACACAAAAGTGAAACAGATTTAATTGTCGATCTCATATAAAACATACTCACGTCTGATTTTTGTATACGAAATGTAAACAAACCAAAACTAACTGACAATTACTAGTATACAAGTATGCATTACGTTTTTTTATTTTCTGATTTTCCCTCTCCTCGTCTTGAATAAAGGGCTTGAGAAATTTCGTAAACTGTTTACTTATTTTTTCTTTGGCTTTTAAACACCCAACTTCTCTGTATATCTTATTGAAGAATTCAGTTAGTCACATTTTATTAACAGAGAAGAATATGTTATCGCCTAAGTATTTGAAGTGCCTGGCGTTGTTGACAACAATGTTGTTGGCTTCTGCCACATCAGCTAATCAGCGCGAGAGAATAGACCTTACCAGCGACTGGCGCTTTTATCGCTATGCTGACAGTGAGATTCCTGATTCTCTAATATATGATAATCGTCCATCCACAGGGCAGTACAATGACAGTCAGGCCGCGGACACCAAACCTACTGATGCCGTAGTTACTGAAAGTGGCAACAATGTATTGAAGCCCTGGATTCTTCCTTCTGGAAACAACTTTTTGGGGGCTTCTGAAAAGCGTTATGAAAGGCCAGAGGGAAAACCGGGGAGTGATTTTCCGTTCGTTCAGAAAGGCTTTGACGACAGTAGCTGGCAAAAAGTTGATTTACCTCATGACTGGGCGATCGCTGGTCCGTTTTATAGCGGCGAGAATCCCAAGGTCGGGGGAGGCATGGGCCGCCTCCCTTCTCACGGCGTAGCATGGTACAGAAAGCAATTTTCTACCGGTGCAAATGACGCAGACAATAGAATTTACCTTCACATCGACGGTGCCATGTCTTATTCGATGGTATGGCTAAATGGTAATCTTGTGGGAGGCTGGCCGTATGGCTACAGTTCTTACCGTCTTGACCTGACACCTTACCTTGCGAAAAATGGCAAGAATCAATTAGCTATCAGAGTCGATAACCCACCTAAATCTTCCCGCTGGTATCCGGGTGGAGGAATTTATCGCAATGTCTGGTTAGAAAAAACTGCGCAAATACATGTCAGTCACTGGGGCACACAAATCATTACCCCGTCAGTTTCCGCAGATAGAGCCACCATATCCATTGCAACCACGCTGGTGAATCACTTCTCCGAAAGCAGTGAAGTCACGCTGAAACAAAGTATTCACGAACTTACCGGGCAAGATCTTCCGGGTGACAGCCCGGTAAAGGAGCTTCCTGAACAGAAAGTTAAACTATCTGCAGGACAACAGCATAAAACAACAGCTTCAACAATTCTTGACAAGCCAAAGCTCTGGGGCCCGGCTCCTCAGCAGACACCGAACCGGTACGCACTTGTCACATCCGTGATATACAAGGGAAAAGAAATAGACCAGTACATTACTCCATTCGGGATAAGAAAATTGACGTTTGATCCCGATGTCGGAGTGCTGGTAAACGACCAGCACATACCTCTGAAAGGCGTTAATCAGCATCATGATTTAGGCGCACTGGGAGCAGCATTTAATCTTCGCGCAGCTCGCAGGCAGTTGGAATTACTTCAGGATATGGGAGTAAATGCAATTCGCATGGCACACAACCCGCCAGCTCCGGAACTGCTTACGCTAACGGATAAAATGGGGATACTGGTATTAAATGAGTCTTTTGACAGTTGGTATAAAAAGAAGACGCCGTTAGATTTTCATCTGATTTTTGCTGACTGGCATGAACAGGATCTCAGGGCCCTTGTACGAAGAGACAAAAACCATCCATCGGTGATTATGTGGTACATAGGAAACGAGGTGGGTGAACAATACACCGGTCAATCAGGTGCCGATATTGCACTGACTCTGAAAGCTATCGTTAAAGATGAAGACCCTACCCGCCCGGTAACCTCTTCCATGAATTGGGCAAAAGCAGACTTCCCTTTCAGCGCAGCCATGGATTTGATTAGTCTGAATTACCAGGGGGAAGGCATTCGTCAGGCAGCGGAGTTTGAAGGTACAGAACGCATTCGCACCCCGCCATCTTATCCAGCCTTTCACGAGGCTCATCCTGATAAGGTTATTTTGTCCAGTGAAACTGCTTCGGCGTTCAGTTCCAGAGGAATCTATTTCTTTCCTGTGACAAAAAAGGAAAGTGCTCCTGTTCGGGACGGTCTTGGAGGTAATTCGAAAATTCATCAGGTCAGCAGTTATGAGTTGCACGCCGTCGACTTTGGCTCATCTGCAGATAAAGTATTCAGATATATGGAGACCTATCCCTTTGTCGCCGGACAGTTTGTATGGAATGGTTTTGATTATCTCGGTGAGCCAACACCGTATTACGCTGCCCGCAGTTCTTATTCGGGCATGATAGACCTGGCAGGATTTAAAAAAGATCGTTTCTACCTTTATCAAAGCGAGTGGAGACCGGATTATCCGATGGCTCATATTCTGCCTCACTGGAATTGGCCGGGACGGGAGGGGGAAATAACACCGGTACATATTTTCACTTCCGGAGATGAAGCTGAACTTTTCATAAATGGAAAATCACAGGGACGAAAAAAGAAAGGCGACCTTGAATATCGCCTGCGTTTTGATGATGTCCGCTATACACCCGGCACGGTAGAGGTCATTGCCTATAAGGATGGAAAACCCTGGGCAACAGACAAGGTTACCACTTCAGGTGCTCCTCATGGAATGAAGTTACAAGCAGACAGGAAAACAATTGATGCAGATGGCAAAGATCTCTCTTTTATCACCGTCGACATTGTGGATGAAAATGGCGTCTTTGTACCAGACGCTGTGAACGAAATATCTTTTACCTTAGACGGACCCGGCCGCATCATCGCCACGGATAATGGAGACTCCACTGATTTTACTTCATTCGCTTCACAAAAGAGACACGCTTTCAGCGGAAAACTACTTGTAATAGTGCAGAGTAACAGAGGTGAAGCAGGCGATATCACGCTGTCCGCAACTAGTCCGGAACTTGGCACCTCGACAATATTACTTAAGTCAATTTAATCATATGACAGATGTGCAGGCACCGGCCTGCATGTCCGTATCGAAACATTTCAGGAGTGTTCATGACCCGTTTAATTATCAGTATGTTTGTTCTTCTGTGCTGTCCGGTCCAGGCATTGACTGTGCACCGCCTTATTTCCGATAGTGCGGTACTACAACGTAATCACACTATTCCGGTAAAGGGAACTTCAGAAAGTGAAACGGTTTCAATCTGGCTAAACGACACACTCACCGGAAAAGCCAAGGTGACCAGCGGCCAGTGGGAAATAAACTTACCAGCCAGAGAAGCCGGAGGACCTTTCACACTGAAGATTAGAGGTGACAGCGAACTGACATTCTCCGATATATATTTCGGAGATGTATTTCTGGCTTCAGGGCAATCAAACATGGAGCTTACCATGGCCAGGGTTGAAGAAGCCTACCCTGAAGATGTCAGTCAGGCTGACTTCCCTCTCATCCGTGAATTTACAGTTCCGGATAAATATCGTTTTGATGCTGAAAACAAAAATTATGAAGCTGGCAAATGGCTCACTGCTACCCCGCAAAATATCAGACAACTTTCGGCTGTAGGTTATTACTTTGCCAACAAAATCCATAACTCTGAAAATGTGCCGGTAGGCATAATAAACGCTGCCTTAGGAGGCTCTCCCATCGAAGCCTGGATGGCCAGAGAAACGTTGGCACCTTATCCTGATGCAATAGCGGCAGGTGACTTTTTCGCAAAACAAGAAAATATTATCAGAACACAGGAACAAGAACGGGAAGCAGTTGATAACTGGTATAAGACGCTGAATGATAAGGACAAAGGCATGCAGGAAACGCCCTGGTATACACCTGAATTGGATGATAGTCAGTGGCAGTCAATTGCGATGCCGGAAGATCTAAAAGGTTATGATGAGGGATTTGCCGGGGTTTGGTGGTTAAGAAAACATGTTCATCTTGACAGCGTGCCCGACCAATCTTTTATTCTACGATTAGGTCGCATTGTTGATGCTGATGAAGCATGGGTAAACGGAGTAAAAGTTGGTAACACCACCTATCAGTATCCACCCCGACGCTACACTGTACCAGCATCGGCATTAAAAAAAGGGGACAATGTGATCACCGTCAGAGTAACCTCCAATGGTGGCGCAACAGGTTTTGTAACAGACAAACCATACTTTTTAGGCGCCTCTGAAGGTAGCAGCATTCCTCTGGACGGTGACTGGAAGTATAAAGTGTCATACCGCACAACTGAGACCCCGGCCACCACGTTTATTCGCTGGAAACCCATGGGTTTATTCAATGCGATGATAGCGCCGGCTGCAGGCTATCCGTTATCGGGAGTATTATGGTATCAGGGGGAGTCCAACGCTTCCCGTCCTTCCGGATACAGCGATAAATTA
Source organism: Alteromonas sp. (assembly GCF_984505615.1). Taxonomy (NCBI): domain Bacteria; kingdom Pseudomonadati; phylum Pseudomonadota; class Gammaproteobacteria; order Alteromonadales; family Alteromonadaceae; genus Alteromonas; species Alteromonas sp. The sequence continues at coordinate 192,504 of NZ_CFHOXV010000001.1, forward strand.
ATAGCCATGATGGCTAACTGGCGTAGCCGCTGGGAGGCACCCGATCTGCCTTTCTTCATCATACAGTTGACAAATTTTATGGAACGGAAACCTGAGCCGGGCGAAAGTAGCTGGGCAGAACTTCGCGGTGAACAAGCCAAAGCAGCAGCCGACCCCGCGACCGCCCTTATTGTTACAATCGACATAGGTGAATGGAACGATATTCACCCTGTTAATAAGCGTGAAGTTGGCCACAGAGTGGCACTTGCCGCAGAAAACATGGTTTACCGGAAAAACGTGGATTTTAACGGACCAATAGTTAAATCAGTAAAATCTTCAGGTAAGCAAGTTGAGCTTACTTTCGACTCGCCACTGGACCATGAACGTTTTAACGATACCCCGGCCAGCTTTGCCATAGCCGGCGCAGATGGTAATTACAAATGGGCAAAGTCGACCCTTCAGGGTAATAAGGTAATTCTGTCCCATCCTGCAATCAGTAAACCTGAAAAAGTGCGTTATGCATGGGCCGATAATCCTGCTGTATCTGTTTATGATCTGAGCGGTTTGCCTGCAGCACCTTTCGAAATGAACGTGTCACCATAATACCTCTCAGAGACATTTCTGCGCGGGTACACCGCGCAAAAAAAACACATTGAAGTAAAAAAAAATAATACCTGTTGCATGTTGTAAAGTGAAAAGATTTACACTTCGTTAACATCATGGTCACGTAATTGGCGCTTTTACTACAGCGTGAAATCTCTATATAAACCAGATGCTGACGGGAAAAGGTTGGGCTATGTATTCATAGCCCGGGCACATCTCAACAGGACTAATGTAATGAACAAACAGCACACGTTCAGACAATCAATAGTAAATAAAGCTGTATCAGTAATACTTGGGACGGTAGTCATTTTACCGGCGACAGCACAAACGGAAGATCCGGTCGAAGTTATAGAAGTTACCGGTTTACGCTCCAGCCTGGCTGAAGCGGCTTCGATAAAAAGAAATTCTGTAGGGGTTGTAGACGCAATTTCAGCTGAAGACATTGGGAAATTCCCTGATACAAACCTTGCAGAATCCTTACAACGGATAACCGGTGTTTCCATCAGTCGTACAAACGGCGAAGGTAACGAAATCACCGTGAGGGGCTTTGGCGGTGGCAACAACATGATTACCCTGAATGGTCGTATGATGCCTGCAGCACAAACCTATGGCGGTGGTAGCGGAGCAGACGGTACGACCCGTGGAGGCAGTACCCGCGCTTTTGATTTTGCTAACCTGGCATCTGAAGGCATACGGGGCGTTGAGGTATATAAAACCAGCAAAGCAAATATCGCAACTGGTGGTATTGGCGCAACTGTGAATATCAAAACGGCACGCCCTCTTGATGCCCCCGGCTTTCGCTCCACCATAGGTGCAAAAGCAGTGCATGATACCACTAACCGTGCAGGTGATGATGTTACACCAGAGCTCTCCGGTTTAATCAGCTGGACTGATGATGACGCAAAATTTGGCGTGTCTTTAACGGGAAGTGTACAAGAACGTCATTCAGGATATGTTGGCGCAACAGTTAACGACTGGAACATCGGAACCTGGGGCGACCCTAACGATCCGGACACCCTGTTTAACAACAGCGGGGATATATATGAAAACGCACCTGAAGTGGGTCAGCTTTATGCCCGTCCCAACGATTTGCGCTATGCATTTTCGGATACAGAAAGAACGCGTACCAACGCACAGTTAACTCTGCAATATGCTGCCTCAGATAACCTTGTTGCGACCCTGGATTATCTTTATGCAGAGAATGATATACAGGAGCATCGTGGTGAAATAGGCAACTGGGTGCAAAACGGCTCCAACGTAACTGCTGTGGTATTTGATGACGGTCCCATTGCAACACCTATCTACATTGCAGAGTCTTATCCCGGCACCGTGGACGAAGGTTATGAACAACAATGGCGCGAACAAACTAATACACTCAATTCTGTAGGTATTAATCTTGAATATTTCGCCTCTGACAATCTTCTGCTGTCGCTTGATGCTCATAATTCCAAAATGGAAAGTTTGCCTACTGGTCCCAGTGACAATGCTGCATCAGGTGAGATTGCTGTTGGTATAGGTTCCCCTACTGTTACTTCCCGCGAGTGGTGGTTCGATACGGAACTGCCGACATACCGGAATGTTTACGATGATAGTGCAAGAGGAAACGGGAACGGTGTAGTTGACGCAGGAGATGTTGGTTCATCGATTTTACGCTTCAGACACGCTTCTCAGGAAACAGAAATAAGTCAATTAAAACTTGACGGTAAATGGATGTTTGACAGCGGGGAATTTGATTTTGGTGTTGAAACCAGAGCTATGGAAATGATTGCGCGGCAGACGGCCGGCGACAATATGACACTAGGCAACTGGGGCATAGCGAATCCGGGAGAATTTTCCGAAGGGCTGCTTCAACCTCTCGATGTAGCCGGTCTGTTTGATGACTTTGATACCGGGCAAAGTCAGGGTATGGGTTTTGTCGCTGATCCTGTAGCCTTAGCCCGTGAGGGGCTAGCGCTCTATCCTTCTGATGCTAATTATTTCGGTGTCAGCAATATTTTCTCAACCAACGATGTGGTTAAAGAAGATACTATGGCCGCATATTTTCAGGTTGCACTGAGCGGCGAACTGGGCAATATGCCAGTTAACTTTTTGGCCGGAGTCCGTTACGAAAAAACCGACGTCACTTCAACATCTCTGGTCACGCCACCCAGTTATCTGATTTGGGAAAATAACAACGACTTCAGTCTCTATACCGATCCTGATACAGATACAATTCCGCTGTCTGTGGACGCTGATTATGATCACGTGCTCCCCAGCTTTGACTTCGATGTTATGCTAACAGATGAGGTGAAAGCCAGATTCTCTTATAGCAAAACTATCGCCAGAGCCGGTTATGGTGATTTGCGGGTATCGCCCAGCGGTTTCGGTACATCAGGCTCGACACTTAACGGTACCAGACCCACGGCCAGTTCATCTAACCCTGCACTACTCCCTCTTGAGTCAGATAATTTTGATGTTTCAGCAGAGTGGTATTTTGAGGAAAACAGTTACGCTTCAATAGGCTTCTTCGAAAAACGTGTGGCTAACTTTATCGGGACAGGCCAGGAAGACCGCACATTTTTTGATATCCTCGACCAGACTAACGGACCGCGGGCACTGGCGGCTGCGGAAGCGCTCAGAGACCGCGGTTATGCAGTGGATGATACCTCACTTTTCGCCATGATGGTTCTGCTCGAACATCCCGAAGCATTCCCCAACGGCGCAGATGACTACACCGGTTCATCAGAACAGTTATTACAACTGGGGGAAACACCGGGATGGGATATCGTGCCTGAAGAAGGCGATCCTGAAATGGTGTTCAGAACCAGCCTGCCTCAAAATAACCGTGAAGCCAAACTTTACGGAGCAGAACTCGCTGTCCAACACTTCTTCGGAGAGTCCGGCTTCGGTTTCCAGGCGAACTATACCCTGGTTCGGGGCGACATCGGATTTGATAACAACGGAAGCCCGGATGTGTCACAGTTTGCTCTTGCCGGTCTGAGTGACACTGCTAACTTTGTTTTCATTTACGACAAAGACGGTCTGACAGCGCGGGTGGCTTATAACTGGCGCGATGAATATCTGAACCGCATAAACTATCTCGGCTCAAATAATCCCACTTACGTTGAAAGTTATGCGCAGATAGATGCTAACGTGAGTTACGCCATTAATGAACAACTCACAGTGTTTGTTGAAGGTATTAATATTACCGGAGAAAACCGTCGCGAGCATGGGCGTACTGAAAACCAGTTGTGGTATCTGGAAGATCTGGGAGCCCGCTATCAGCTAGGCGCCCGTTATAACTTCTGACAATAATAGCTAGCCGCGGCCGGAAGAGACGCCGGTTGCGGCTGTATATCTGAATAAATGGAAGTCCTGTGGCAAAACTACAATTACTCAATAACCTTAGCCATAAAGATCTTCGGGTTTTTACCCGTTACGGGGCGCAATATGGCGATAACGTTGGCTCCGTACTTACTTTTCCTGTCGAGTATGACGATCTGCACAAAGAATACCCTGTTTTACTGCGCAGACATCCCACACACGGTCTGCAATCAGTAGCATTACTCGGTTTTTCTGCACAGGAAAATCTTTTTCTGAATGAACTCTACCCTTCACCACCGTCAGCAGGCAGTTGGATGGCCCGCTATGTGCCGGCAATGATTGCAAAAGGCCCGTTTATGATTGGATATCAGCAACAGGATGGTCAATCTGAGCCGGTTATACATGTTGATATGGACCATCCCAGAATCTCACATGATGCTGGCGAAGGCACTGCTGTATTCTTACCCAAGGGTGGCCAGAGTGGTTATTTGCAAAAAATAGCTTCAACACTCCAGCGGCTGGATACAGGTCAAAAAGAAGCGGATTTATTCTACCGGGAAATGGAACACCTGAATCTACTTGTGCCCGTTAACTTTACTCTTACATTGAATTTAGGAGAGAAAATCTCCGTTGAGGGACATGAGACTATTTGCAGTGAAACCTTCGCCTCTTTACCTTCACATACACTGTCAGAACTGCACCGGAAAGGCTGGTTGAATTATATAATTTTTCTTCAGTCCTCGCTGGCAAATATGAATTGGCTCATTGAAATGAAAAATGCAATGGAGATTGTCAGGACGTGAACGAGCGACAGTGGCTTCCTGTCGAGGAGACAGCGCATTTAACCCCGACGTCAATCCCATCAGACCTGATTTTAAGACATAAACCACTGGTTATGCGTGGTTTAGTTCAGTCATGGCCCGCAGTGAAGGATTCCGGCAATGTGCCCCGTCTGATAAACAGAATCAAGCAGGCATATAATGGCAGGCCGGCAATGATATACCAGGCTCCGCCCGGCGTTTCCGGCCGGTTCGCCTACGGCCCTGATTTGACGCACTTAAACTACGAAAGTGTATACGGCAGCGTATCAACTATGCTTGATGAAATTACAGAAACGTTGAACGAGGCTAATCCACCTTCCCGCTATGTTGCTTCGAACCAGCTTCAAACCCACTTTCCCGGACTGTTATGTGAGCATTCACTAAGGTTTCCTCCGGCAATTACCCACCCGGAAGCTGCTCCGCCCTTAGCAAGTATCTGGATGGGGAATCATTCCATCGCCTGCGCCCATTTCGACGCGCTGGAAAATATTGCCTGTTGTGTAGCCGGAGAAAGGCGCTTTAATCTTTTCCCCCCTGAGCAGATTAAGCATCTTTATCCCGGTCCGCTTCATATTACCCCCGGGGGACAGCCTGTGACGCTGGTAGATATACACAACCCCGATTTACAAAAATTTCCTGAGTTTGCCCGCGCGCGGGAACATGGCTATGAAGTTACTCTCAAGCCCGGCGATGCTATCTATATCCCGTCCATGTGGTGGCATCAGGTAGAAGGTCTGCATGCTTTCAACATTATGATCAACCACTGGTGGAGTATGGCACCGGACTACCTTGCAGGAGGCATGAGCGCTCTGCTGCACAGTATACTGGCTATCAGAGATAAACCGGTTCATGAAAAGAAGGCCTGGAAAGCAATATTCGATTATTACATTTTCTCCGCCAGTGAAAGTAATGCGGACCATATTCCCGAAGAGGCAAGAGGTCCTCTCGCTACACTGGATGAGAATACAGCAAGGCAACTCAGAGCCATATTAATACGACAGTTAAATCAATAGGTTTCGCCAATGGATTCAAACACCCAATCAGAGAAAACCCGCGTTGTCATTGCCGGTGGTGGTACTGCAGGCTGGTTGACTGCCGCTGCACTTGCAAAAAAACTGGGGCCGTTAGTGGACATAACACTGGTTGAATCTTCTGATATTTCGACTATTGGGGTTGGTGAGGCGACTATCCCCCCTCTTCGCGTTTTCCACCAGTTGCTGGGAATTAATGAAGCTGAATTTATGCGGGCGACCTCCGCGACCTTTAAACTGGGCATTCAGTTCACTGATTTCGGCGATAAACAAACTGAGTATATTCACTCTTTCGGGCAAACCGGGCAATCAGGCTGGCTGGCTGAATTTTTCCATTTCTGGAGAGAGGCTCACGAAAGAGGCATACCCGGAGAATACGGAGAATACTGTCTGGAGCTGGAAGCGGCCAAAGCTAATAAATTCTTCACCTCAACGCAAAATTCTCCTCTCAACTACGCGTATCATCTTGATGCCGGAGCTTACGCTGCCTATTTAAAAAAATTAGCCGTTAACTCTGGCATCACTCATATTGTTGATAACATTGACGCGGTCAACCGTGCCCCATCTGGTGATATTTATGCGCTTTTACTCCGGCAGCAGGGGTTGTTAACGGGTGATCTCTTTATTGACTGTACAGGGTTTAAAGCGCTGCTGATTGGTGAAGCCCTTAACACCGGATATGAAGACTGGTCTCACTGGCTTTTCTGTAACCGGGCTCTGGCCGTACAAACTGAATTGGCCCCGCCATTAAAGCCCTATACAGTAGCTTCTGCTCATGAAGCAGGGTGGCGCTGGGAAATACCTTTACAACACAGAATGGGCAACGGATTCGTTTACAGCAGTCAATTCCTCACAGATCAACAGGCTGAATTGCAATTTCAGAAGACTCTGAATTCTGCCCCACTGCAAACAATTCGTCGCATAGAATTTAAAACTGGCAGACGTGACCATGCCTGGCAACACAATTGTGTTGCTATCGGGCTTTCTGCGGGGTTCGTTGAGCCCATGGAGTCCACCAGTATTCATTTAATAGTAACGGGTATAACGCGGCTTATGCAGCTGTTTCCTTACAGGGGAGATGCTACCCGCCTGCGTAATGAATATAACAACCAAACGCGGGCCGAAATAGAGAAGATACGTGATTTCATTATATTGCATTATCATGTAACTGAACGGGACGATTCTGAATTCTGGAAAATGTGTAAAAAAATGAACATTCCGGACAGTCTGGCTGAACGTATTGAATTATTTAAAGAACATGGTCATGCTTTTCAGAAAAACGGTGAGTTGTTTCGCGTTGATTCCTGGACTCAGGTAATGCTCGGACAAGGAATTTTGCCGGGCTCCTGGCATCCCGCAGCAAAAATGATGAGTAGCGGGCAACTTAGCGCAGCTATGGAAAAAGGCAAACAGGAAATTAAACAACGGGTAGCTCAGTTACCCGGGCACGAGGCATTTGTCAGTCAGTATTGTGCTTCAGTGAAGCATTAGAGCGCTTACATTCACAGTGACATTCGCAAATACAAAAAAAGCACCTAAGGTGCTTTTTTTACTATTACTTTGTAAGCCAGCTTTGGTTGGCCATTCCGGTCAAATAGTAACGGATAATCGACCCGTCCACGGACAGGCCAGTTATTTCGCCAGGATTCATCATCAGACGTTCCCCAAAGCGTCACCCTGTCAATATGCGCAGCATATTTCACAAACAATGAGAAAAGACCTTCATAGACATCAGCTAATCTCTTCTGCTCTGACTCTGGCAATCCGTTTCTGTAGGGGTCGTACAATGGATCAGCCACATACCGTTGATTTACGTCTGCACCATCAAAAGATTCCTCCGGGACGGGTAACACTGACACGTCCAGTTCTGTCAGAGAAACCTTAGTTCCCGCACTTATAAGAGTCCTGATGCTCTCTTCAACAGCGCTCAGCTCCGGATAAAATAATGAGTAGTGGCCCTGCATCCCCACTGCGGAAATATCGATTCCGGCATCGGTGAGCTGGTGTATCAGCCTGACTGCACCAGCCACTTTTTCGGGCTTATATAAATTAAAATCGTTATAGTACAACTGAGCATCAGGATCTGCTTCCCTGGCAAAACGAAAAGCCTGAATCAGGTAGTCATCGCCAATAATTCTTCTCCAGGGCGTATCACGTAAACTTCCATCGTCGTTTAACGCCTCATTCACCACATCCCATCCCAGTACTCTCCCTTTATAGCGACCTGCAATGGTATAAATGTGTTCTTTCATGCGCTCCAGTAAATGCTTTCTGCTGATCTCAGCGCCTTTTTCATCTTTAAAAACCCACTCTGGTGTTTGCTGATGCCAGATTAACGTATGGCCAATGACTGAAGCACCGCATCTGTCTGCCAGCTCGAACAGCTTATCTGCCAGGCTGAAATCGAATTCCCCGTCACGGGGCTGCAAGGACTGCCACTTCATAGCATTTTCTGCAGTGAAGGCATTGAATTCCTTACAAACCGGTGTATCTGTAGCGGGTAACGCTTTACTCAAAGTATCGTTACTGATGGCTGTGCCTGTGAGAAATTGATCATGGTAGGCTTCAGCCAGTTCTCGTGCACAAACTGACGGACTCGCGGTAATCACTCCGCATAACATTACCAATATGACTTTCGCTTTTTCCAAAATGTTGTCCGCCTTAATTGATGTTGATACTTGCCTGCGCGATGCGTGTTCCATCGACATAGCCCGGCTGACCATCACCGGCGAATATATTTAATTTTCCCTTATAAGCGACCCTGCTACCTTTATCGTTTATGTATGTCAGCTCTGAGGCTGGTACGGTTAATGATACGGATGCTTTGGTCTGATTTTCCAAAAATGTGCGGGTGAATCCTTTTAAGCTTATCCGTGGAGTACCTGCAGGCGCATCCGGCATCTGCACATACAACTGTGTCACCTGCTCTGCATCGTACGGTCCCATATTTTGCAGACTGACTGTAATTTCCAAATCACTTCCGGAATTCAAATTCGCAGGGGTTTTCAAGTCACTGTATCGGATCTCACTATAGCCCAGTCCATGCCCGAACGGGTATAAGACCTCGCCTTCGAAGTAGCGATAGGTCCGGTTAGCCATTGAATAATCATCAAACTCTGCAAATCCATCGAGATTTTTATAGAAAGTCACCGGTAATCTGCCTGACGGATTTACTTCGCCCCACAAAATTTTGGCAAGCGCTGTACCAGTTGCTTCACCCGGATAAAATGCCTGGATAATCGCATCAGCGTGTTCATCTTCCCAGTTTAAGGCCATCGCACTGCCACTAAAATTAACAACCACTACCGGCTTTCCGATTTTATGTATAGCTTTAATTAACGCCTGCTGCTCCGCCGGCAAATCAATCCGAGAGCGATCGCCATAGTTGAAGCCGTCCAGCTTAACCGGCATCTCTTCGCCTTCAATACGGGGAGATATACCTACCGCCATCACAATTACATCTGCCTGTTGAGCAACGCTTTCAGACTCAGCCAACAAATCGGTGGAAACGTTCACCCAGCGCATTTGCCAGTCGCGTAAATGACTATAAGCCGTATTCGCTATAGTGTTCACAGAAAATATATGCCGGATTTCCAGGTCGTAAGACACGCCCGCCTCCAGTTCAACACTTCCGTCTATACGGCGTCTTTCGATGGATATCTCACCGGCGCCGTCAAAGCGATATTCTCCGGATTTCTCCGGGATCAGAACTGCTTTCAACACCATGCCATAGTCTTCAGCTATTTTGTTGGTCACAGGAGAATGGGTTTTGCGAAACGAAAGAGAGTCTAATACTTCACTACTAACGGGCCCGCCGGACATGTCGACAGGGAAATGCGGACGGGAAAAGTCAGACATTTTACCCTGCGTAACTTCGAAATATTCAGCGTGAGCACCGGGTACTAATCGTCCATCTTTGTCGTTATGATATAAAACAGTGTTATCCAGAACCTGCCAGTGCCCGTATACGTCAGCAATTAATGCGCTGCCCGCTGAATAGGCCACATTATCCACGCCGGCATAATTTCTGATCCCCTCCAGAGCAGTCACCGGGTTTACCGGTAATCCGTTATAGTTCCCCACCAATACATCAGGATTGTCTGCATTAGGGCCAATAACTGCGACTTTAAGTCCCTTTTTCAGAGGCAGAATCCCGTTGTTTTTGAGCATTACCAGAGATTTCTCAGCAGCTTGTATGGCTTTTGAAAGATGAGACTCTGAACCAACAGATTCAGAAGATATTGATGCAAAGGGCACATCTTCATCGGGATCAAACATGCCGAGTTTAAAGCGGGTTTTAAATAGCCTGCTTACCGCCTGGTCTATTAACGACTCATCAATAAAACCTTTCTGTACCGCAAAGATGAGGTTAGCAAAACTGCTTAACCGGCCAGTGCCGCAATTCAAATCGGTTCCGCTGGATACTGCCCAGGCAGCTGCAGCTGCAGGAGATGCTGTGACGTTGTGTGCCTTAGGATCGTAAAAATCAGCTATAGCACCGCAGTCTGACATTACATGACCATCGAATCCGTATTTACCTCTCAGAATTTCTTTCAGAAGCATATCGGAACCACAAGCAGGCGCATCATTTACACGATTGTAAGCGCACATAACTGCTTCTACATTTGCTTCTGTAACAGCCTTTTCAAAAGCTGGCAGGTAAGTCTCGTAAAGGTCTTTATCTGAAACAACATAATTGTCAGAATGGCGGGAAATCTCAGGGCCGTTGTGAACAGCAAAGTGTTTAGCTGTTGCTGCAGTTTTTAAATACTTATCATCATTGCCTTGCAGACCGGTGATAAAAGAAACGCCAAGTTCTCCTGTAAGATAGGGATCTTCGCCGTAGGTCTCCTGACCTCTACCCCACCGCGGATCGCGAAAAATATTTATATTCGGGGACCAGTAAGTCAGACCGGTGTAACGGTAACTAAGTCCGTCCTGTTTAAATTCGTGGTGCTTCGCTCTACCTTCGTCAGAAATCACCGTAGCGACCTGATTCAAAAACGCCCTGTCCCACATCGCCGCCAACCCGATTGCCTGTGGAAACACTGTCGCTTCTCCGGCTCTGGCAACACCATGTAACGCTTCATTCCAATAGTCATACGCCGGTACTCCCAGCCGCGTGATGGCGGGGGCATCGTTGTACATCTGTGCAACTTTTTCCTCCAGCGTCATACTTTCTACCAGTGCATTAACCCGGCTATCAAGTGGAAGTGCCGTATTCAGATAATCCGGCTGATTGTGACCCGTTGACTCAGCACGCACAACTTGCTGAGAGTGAACTTTAGTGCAGGATGCCAATGTTAAGGCAAGGGGAATTATTGCCAGTGCAAATCGCTTTTTAAAAGAACTGACAGCAGGTTTGACGTCTTCCATGTAACTCATGATTATCTCACATTTGTAAACAATGAGAACACGATACCCCAACACTATTCGTGAACAAGCGGGCCACTTCAAAACGTAAATAAGATGTAAAAAAACGCCATCAGAACACAAATAAAATTGAGATGAAGTCCCGCTGAAGGATTTCTACCAGTTCCACAACGTGCCATCCTCCAAACGATTCACAGGCAGCATTGCCCGCTTATAGGGATATTTTTTCGCAAGCGATTCATCAATATCCACACCATGACCCGCTGACTCTCCGGGAGTGAAAAAACCCCTTTCAAATTTATAATCGAAAGAGAATACTGACTCCATCTCTCGCGTATATGGCATATGCTCCTGAATACCAAAATTTGGTACCCAGTAATCAAAATGCAGTGCCGCGCCCATACACACAGGCGACAAATCCGTTGCCCCATGAAACCCTGTTTTAACGTGATACAGACTCGCAAAGTCGGCTAATCTTCGCATTTGAGTAATGCCACCCGCATGCACCAGCGTCGAACGGATATAATCGATATATTGCTCTTGTATTAAAGAGCGGCAATCGTGAATGGAATTAAATACCTCTCCTACTGCCAGAGGTGTAGTCGTATGTTCACGAATTAAGCGAAAGCTCTCCTGATTTTCTGCAACAACTGCATCTTCCATCCAGAACAGATGGTACGGTTCCAGTTCCTTACCAAGCCGCGCCGCTTCAATAGGCGTTAAGCGGTGATGTACATCATGTAACAAGTGAATGTCGTCGCCATACTGGCTGCGGACGGCGTCGAAAAGTTTAGGCATAAAGTTCAGATACTTATGCGTACTCCATACACTTTCTGATGGAAGGTCAGCGTCTGCCGGTTCATATTTTCTGCCATCTTTGGCAACACCGTAAGTACTTGCCAGACCCGGGATCCCTGACTGCACCCGTACTGCCTGATACCCTGCGTCAATGGCTTTACCAACGGCATCCAGGGTCGACTCGATACATACGCCGTCAGCATGGGTATAAGTCATGATCCTGTCGCGACTACGCCCGCCCAATAATTGATAGAGAGGCAGGTTGGCTATTTTTGCCTTAATGTCCCATAACGCAATGTCGACGGCAGCAAGGGCAGTCATTCCCACGGGGCCACGCCGCCAGTAAGCGCCGCGATACAAAAACTGCCAGATATCTTCTATACGTTGCGGATCTTTTCCGATAAGAGTAGGAATAATATGATCTTCAAGATAGCTGACTACGGACAATTCTCTACCGTTAAGTGTTGCGTCTCCGACGCCATACACCCCCTCATCAGTCATCACTTTCAACGTTACAAAATTGCGGCCGGGCGAACACACAATGACCTTAGCGTCGATAATTTTCATCGACTGACTCCTTAAAAAAATAATATACAGTGAACATTATTGAGACCATGTCAGCCCTGACCCGGAGCATAGGGAAAAGATCTTGCTTTCAGTTCGGCAAGTGAGTGTTTTGGTGTAAACCACTTTGCCGGTATGGGACGCTCAGAAAATTGTTGAAAATACAGCACACATGCATCACGCCACCAAATTGCTTCTTTCTCCTGAATATCCAGCGCCATCTGTACCTGACGGAATTGCAGAGGGTCAATCTGTCCTTCTAAATCATCCCATTTAGCGGCCATTTCACTAACTTGTTCTGCGCCCTGAAAATAGCGGTAAACCAACTCATCCCACAATGGACGGCCGCTGGATTCAACCTCAAAATCCCAGGGCAAGTGGTGAAACCAGAGCAGATATTTTTCGGGTGTACTTTGGGGATTTGACCACAGCTCCTTTAAAGGAGAAAAATATTGTTCTGTGGCATTCACGCCTTCGGGTGTACGGTCAAACCCGATACCGTCTTTCGCCGCACGATGATAGTAAGTCGAATTCCAGTCATCCCGTCCGAGACTATCAACCCAGGGACCTGGTCCGTAATGGTGGCCAGCTCCCATGATGTGATGTAAGCCTAACGGTGTCATGACATCTACCACGGTTTGATGGCTGGTCATCATCATATTCGTGATAGCTGCCACTGCGCTCTTTTCATTGCTGAGTGTCATACGCACCCAATCTTCTGCGACCTCTGACGCTTTGCTTTCAGGATCCCAGGCCATGCGACCAAACACATACCAGTTCGACTGCAGTATGATATGCCCTGTCCAGTTGCGGTCAGTGCCGATATTCGACACGCCCGCCATGCCGCTAATCCGATGGTCAAACAGTTCACCATCGATAACTTTAGCAACCGTACTCCCTTCACCCTTTGCATATGTATCAGACTGCAGAACCTCCTCATACATTGGGCCCAGATAAACAAAATGTGTACTGAATCCCAAATATTCCATAGTAATTTGGAACTCCATCATCAGTGGTGTTTCTGGCATAGCACCGAATAAAGGACTAAAAGGTTCCCTCGGTTGAAAATCAATCGGGCCGTTTTTTACCTGAACCAGTACGTTTTCATCAAACTTTCCGTCAAGAGGTGTAAACTCTGAATACGCTTGTTTGGAACGCTCTTCGCCTTTCTCATTGGCGTAAACAAAAGCTCGCCACATAACATTTCCACCAAACGGAGCCAGTGCCTTCGCAAGCATATTCGCACCTTGTGCATGAGTACGACCAAAATCCCCCGGCCCGGGTTGTCCCTCAGAATTCGCCTTTACCAGGAATCCGCCGAAATCGGGTATATCTGCATAAATCTCTGCCACTTTATCCTTCCACCACTGCTGAACTTCGGGATCTATTGGATCTGATGTGGACAAATTACCAATGAGTTGCGGCGAACTGAATTTCACAGATAGATAAACCTTAATTCCATAAGGTCTGAACAGATCAGCCAGTACTTTCACCTTCTCAAGATAATGGGGAGTCAATATGAGAGGGTCCGCATTGACATTATTAAGTACTGTGCCGTTGATACCAACTGACGCGTTGGCTCTGGCATAATCAACATACCGCTGATACCGGTATTCAGGTAATTTGTGCCAATCCCAAATAGACTGCCCCGCATATCCACGCTCTACATGGCGATCAAGATCATCCCAATGATTAAGCACTCTTAAGGAAATTTTTGGGGCCGATATGATATTGAGTGCATGCAAAGGCTTGTGTAACTGTACCTCTTTCAGAAGTCTGAATACCCCGTAAAGCGCCCCGGCATCAGTGTTAGCCAGCACCACTATTTTTGTTTCATTGTTATCCGTAACTTGTTTAACAATGTAACCTTCCCCTTCTGCCCGGCCAATATTGACGGAATACCGCTCAGCGAGTTGAGTTGCATTTTCACCACTGGCCACGAGTAAAGTGGCCTCGTCCGCACCCACATGGCGGGAACGATTTATCATATTACCAAGAGCGAATTGTAGTTCTTCTCTGGCGACCTGCATGGTGTCTGAATCACCGTAGACATGGTAATTTCCTAGCAATTCAGTATAACTTTTTAACAGCTCAGATTGCTGTATAGCATCGTATTTGAGCCAGAGACGGTATCCATCTTCTCCGTGGAACAAATTTGAAGCAAATCCGCATTGTGACACTAGCAGGAAAAAAACGATCAGATACTTCATAACGTCCTTAAAATATTTTACGCGTAATATTAATCCGGCAACAATAAGGCATCCTGAGCAGCAGCATAACTAACCTTATTTCATGAAAACCAAGAGTTAACCTCATATAAATTCATTGTTAATAATAAGGTAACTACCTCATACTTTTTTTATGAAAAATGTTTATTGCCTTTGTGTTTTTTTGAGTTATCTCACTCACATTGCTTCAGAAGTCTGAATCTTTATCAAAAAAAAGCCAGCGACATGCGCTGGCAAAATGGGAACTTGCATTCAATGGTTTATCTGAAGAAACAGATTACCCCTCCATATTTTCGAGCTCTCTGCCCTTCGTCTCGTGTATGAAACGAATAACAAATATGACTGAAAGCAATGCGAAAAATGTATACAGCCCGTATGCGCCAGCGAGGCCGGTCCCTGCCAACAATACTGGAAAGGAAATAGTAATCATAAAGTTACACGTCCATTGCACAAGACCGCTGACAGCCAGGCCGGAACCTCGTATCTGATTCGGAAACATTTCACCCAGCATAACCCACATAACCGGTCCCCAGGACATATTAAAGAAGAAGACATACAGGTTCGCAGAAACCAGGGCTAATGTACCCCACTCTCCCAGTATGAGTTTGCCGCCGGCCCCCTGAGAGGCATTCATAAAAGCGACTACCAGCACACCGAGAGTCAGAGTCATGCCTATCGATCCCCACTTCAGCAAGGGTTTACGTCCAATTTTATCAATGACCAGGAGGGTCAACACACAAGCTGAAATACTGATAGCTCCGCTTAGAACGTTGATAAGTAACGCGTCAGACTCAGAAAAGCCAACGGCCTGCCATAGCACTGCTCCGTAGTAAAAAACTACGTTAATACCCACAAGTTGCTGGAATGCAGCCAGACCCAGACCCACCCACACAACCGGGCGCACTCTGCCGGCTGTTTTATCAAACAGATCCTTTAGTTGTGGACGATGGTCGTGAGAAAGTGATTTTTTTATTTCAATGAACTTTTCTTGTGCAGCATCTTCGCCAAGCAGCTTCCTGAGCACTTTTCGGGCGCGTTCTGGCTGATTACCCGAAACAAGAAACCTTGGACTCTCAGGAATAAACCATAGCATTACGAAAAACAAAGTAGCCGGAATCAGCTCTATCCAGAACATCCAACGCCATGCTTCAAAATTTAACCACAATTTATTTGTCGAGCCTGCCGCTTCGCCGGCAAGAATGTAGTTACTTAAAAATGCTGAGAACAAACCACTCAGAATAGCAATTTGCTGAATACTCGTCAGCATTCCCCGGTACCGGGCAGGAGAGACCTCCGAGATATAAGCTGGAGCCATTACCGAAGCAGCCCCGACAGCAAGGCCGCCTGCTACACGATAAATTACAAACTCAAAAGAGGATGTAGCAACACCTGAGCCCCAGGCACTCACAATGAACAATACCGAAGAGACAATCAGTAAAGTTCTGCGGCCATATTTGTCAGCAAAACGACCAGCAAAGAAAGCGCCGGCTGCGCATCCTAGTAACATGCTGGATACATTAAACCCGGTTCCGGCGCTTTGTGAGTTAAATGCCTTTTGCAGCCCGTCAACTGTGCCATTAATGACACCACTGTCAAATCCGAAGAGAAAACCACCGATGGTTGCAACAATACTAATAAACACAACAAAACTAATATTGTCTTCCGTGGCTTTATCCATACTTGCCGTCTGAGCAGTAGATTCCAACATCACTTCTGCCCTAAGTAAGGATCAATGGTTACGATAGAGCCGTCCGGATTATAGGTAAGCTCTGTCATTTTCACACTTCGCAGGTGAGTTTGACCATCTGATAATGAGCTATCGTGATAGAACAGGTACCACTTTCCTTTGAACTCAGCGATTGAATGATGATTGGTCCATCCTATAACTGGCTGCAGAATCACCCCCTGATAAGTAAACGGGCCATACGGATTGTCACCCGTCGCATAAACAATTTTATGCGTATCACCTGTAGAGTAAGAGAGATAATATTTACCCTTATATTTGTGCATCCAGGCTGCTTCAAAGAAACGGCGATCGTTATCTCCTTGCAAAATTGGGTTACCTTCTTTATCCAGCAACTCAATTTCTTTAGGCGTTTCTGCGTAGGACAGCATATCAGCGGCCATTTTCGCTATACGAGGTTTTACCGCTGGTGCATTATCTGCGGGATAGACATCTTCAGCATTATAGGAACCGCCTTCATAGCGTTGTAGTTGTCCTCCCCATATGCCTCCGAAGTACATGTAATAAGCCCCGTCATCGTCCTTAAATACGGCAGGGTCCATGCTGTAGCTTCCCTCAATGGGTTCAGCCTCTGGCACGAAGGGGCCTTCAGGTTTGTCACTTGTGGCAGCACCGATATGAAAAACATCGTTTTTGTCTTTCAGGGGAAAGTAGAGGTAATAAGTCCCGTCCTTATAAGCTGCATCCGGAGCCCACAACTGTCGGCCGGCCCAGGGAATATCCTTCACAGATAAAGCCACACCGTGATCTGTCACTTCACCGCCGACCTCATCCATACTGAGTATATGATAATCACGCATGTCAAAATGATCGCCATTGTCATTTTGGGGAATCCCTGATTCCACATCGTGTGACGGGTAAATGTACAGGCGTCCGTTGAAAACATGTGCAGAAGGATCTGCGGTATAAATATGTTCAACAAGAGGATCGCTTAATCCACTTTTTACTGAGTTTTTATCCCCGGAATGTTTTTGAACCGGAATATCTTTGTCTTCAACATCTTGTTGTTGTGGCTGACACGCTGTCAGAACGAGTGCAGACAGGATCGCTGAAAAGGTTAAAGAGAGTTTAGGTTGAAACGTCATATTACGCTCCCTGTTAGTGATGAAAAACGCATAGCCCGATAATGCAGGGAGAGTAAATTAACGGCAATATCAACGGCTGCGAAAACGATAAAAAGACAACGAGGTAATGAATAACATAAACTTCACAACACTATTTTTCCTATCACAGCCATCACCACTATAAATTATCTATTTGAACCAAATAGTTGCAAGAACAGAATTTTGTAAGAACGCATTCTCCAGAAGGTGATGTTACCTTAATGTTAAATTCACTTAATTTACCTTAGCGGGATTTCAAAATCTGGCGCTACAATGACATAAGCCCCTCAATGCAGATTCTGAAATAATTGCTTTTTCTTTTAGTTGTATTTAAAGAGATAATGACGTTCGCGATGTTCGTCTAAAGTTTAGACGTGTTACACGCCATCATTAAAGGAAAGGAAGAGGTGCAATAATGTCTGATACTGAGTCCCTGTTAGATTCCCTCAATACGCTTGTCTGTAAAGCGAACAAGGACGGATATTATACCTATTTGAATAACTACTGGGTCGTCAGTTTAGGCTGGAGCCTCGATGCACTGAAGAGTCAGCCCTTTTTATCTTACGTTCACCCTGAAGATCGGGATGTTACCAGCGCCACGTTGGCAGCACTTTTCAATAGTAAATGCACGGTTGAGGGTTTTCGGAACCGTTACAAAACTATCTCAGGGGAGTATGTCTGGCTTGAGTGGTTTGCAAAAACCGCCTCAGATACCGAAATAGTTGCATCGGCGACTATTATCACCGGGAAGGTGGCATTAGAAGAAGCAGACAGAAAACAAAAAGCATTGTTGCAACAAGCAGAATTGATTGCTTCCTTAGGACACTGGAGTGTTGACGTTGTAAATGAAAAGGTATTTTGGTCCGATGAGATATACCGCATTCACGGCGTGAGCAAAAGTGATTATGAACCAACGCTGCAATCTGCCATCGATTTTTACCATCCGGACGATATTTCTATTGTTCAGAATTACATTAATGGGGCAATCAAAAAAGGAGAAGGTTGGGAAGTAAAGTTAAGAATTGTCCGTCCGTCCGGTGAAGTACGACATGTGCATAGTAAGGGAATGGTAGAACATGACGCGACAGGAAGTATTAGTACTATTTTCGGTACATTTCAGGATGTAACTGAACGGGTTAAAAAATCTCTGGAGCTGGAAGCAGCAAAAAGTAAGGCCGAAGTTGCGAATATTGCCAAAAGTCGCTTTCTGGCCACAATGAGCCATGAGATTCGTACGCCTATGAATGGTATTCTGGGCACCCTTCAGTTACTTGATGACGAATTGACTAAGTCTTCTGACAGAAAACTCTTAAGCAATGCGCTTACTTCGTCTTACTACCTGCTTAAGATAGTTAATGACATCCTGGATTTCTCAAAAATTGAGGCAGAGATGTTATCCCTTGAAAAAATAGCATTTTCTATCAGACAACTGTTAAACGAGGTCGCCTCCAATTTTGTTCCCCGTGCAAAGGCAAAGAACATTGTATTCCGAAGCTCCCTGCAAAAGAATCTACACGATGTTTGGTTGGGAGACCCGGTAAGAGTAAAGCAAATTATCACGAACCTCATTTCTAACGCAGTAAAGTTCACAGATACCGGTAGCGTCACAGTTGCAATGTACTCTGAGCAAACCACGGCCTCGTCAGCGTTGACGATTCAGGTTATCGACACAGGTATTGGTATGGAACAAAAAGTAATAGACGGATTATTTGAGAGGTTTACACAAGCAGATACATCAACCACCCGCAAATATGGCGGTACCGGCTTGGGAATGGCCATAACAAAAAGCCTTGTAGAACTGATGAATGGCACACTGACGGTGACCAGTCAGAAGGATAAAGGGACTACCTTTTCCGTTACTTTACCTCTGGGAAAAGGCGAAAAGGCAGAGCCAATAAAAATATCAAACGCCAGAGCCCCTGATCTCACCGGTAAAAGAATTCTCGTTGCCGAAGATAATGATATTAATCAGGTCATCATTACATCAATGCTGGAGAAAACCAATGCCGAAGTCAGGGTAGCGGAGAATGGACATGAGGCCGTTGAATTAACTCAAATATTTAAACCTGATTTAATTTTGATGGACATACAGATGCCTGAATTAGACGGCCTTGAAGCCTGTAAACAGATTCGCCGCGATAACAGCACAATTCCCATACTCGCACTTACTGCTAACGTGATGCCAGAGGACATCAAAACATACCTTGACGGAGGTTTTAATGAGCATCTCGCTAAACCCGTTGAGGCCGGTAAGCTATACAGTAGACTGGACTTATATTTACGTAAGAAAAACCGCTGATTACCGGCTACGCTAATTTACTCACCATCACCGTCAACCGGCAAATCGTCAGCTCCGTGAGTCAACCTGATTTGTAAATGCCAAAGCCAGCGCCTCTGCCACGCGGATGCCGTCAATGCCTGCAGACCAGATCCCGCCTGCATAGCCTGCGCCCTCTCCTGCCGGGTACAAACCTTTCACGTTCACGCTCTGGCAATCCTTGCCGCGCTTAATACAAACCGGTGACGAGGTGCGGGTTTCCACACCGGTCAGTGTGCCGTCAGCTTTGGCAAAGCCTTTTATCTGGCGGTCGAATGCAGGAATGGCTTCGCGGATAGCGTCTGTTACATAGTCCGGCACCACTTTGCTTAAATCTGTCAATGTAACGCCCGGGGTATAGGACGGTGTGACGTCTCCCAGCTCTGCACTTGGCTTACCGGCAAGAAAATCGCCGATAAGCTGGCCCGGTGCATGGTAGTTTTCGCCACCGGCTTTAAAGGCCATTTCCTCCAGCCTGCGCTGTAATTCAATACCCGCCAGCGGGTGACCCGGATAATCTTCATCCGGTGTAATCCCTACCACAATAGCACTGTTCGCATTGCGTTCATGGCGGGAATACTGGCTCATGCCATTGGTGACCACACGACCAGGCTCAGAGGCCGCGGCAACCACGGTACCGCCGGGGCACATACAGAAACTGTACACCGTGCGGCCATTTTTACAATGATGCACCAGTTTGTAATCGGCAGCCCCCAGGATGGGGTTACCGGCGTTATCACCGAAACGGCATTTATCAATCATGCTCTGTTCGTGTTCAATGCGAAAACCGATAGAGAAAGGTTTTGCTTCAATGTATACGCCCTGTTCGTACAGGTTCTGAAAGGTGTCGCGGGCACTGTGACCTAACGCCAGAATCACTTGCTTACAGGCCAGATAGCCGCCGTCAGACAAATGCAGGCCTTTCACCGCATATTCACCCTCTTTTTCATCCATATCGAGTTTTTCTACCCGCGTGGAGAAACGGATTTCACCGCCAAGATCGATGATTTGCTGACGCATTTTCTCAACCATGCTCACCAGCTTGAATGTACCGATGTGGGGCTTACTCACATATAGAATTTCTTCCGGCGCACCGGCTTCCACAAATTCATGCAGCACTTTACGTCCGTAATGTTTGCGATCTTTTACCTGACTGTACAGCTTGCCGTCTGAGAATGTGCCGGCACCGCCTTCCCCGAACTGCACATTGGATTCGGGATTTAAGGGCTGTTTGCGCCAGAAACCGAAAGTGTCTTTGGTACGTTCCCGCACCGCCTTACCCCGCTCAAGCACAATGGGTTTAAAGCCCATCTGGGCGAGGATTAACGCGGCGAAAATACCGCATGGGCCGAGACCCACCACCACCGGGCGGTTATTCAGATTTTCCGGTGCCTGCGCAACAAACTTATACGACATATCCGGCGTGACTCTGACCTGCTGATCAGAGGCAAATTTTTCCAGCAGTTTTTCCTCATGGTTTACCGATACATCCACCGTGTAAATCAGCTGAATGTCTTTATTGTTGCGGGCGTCATAACCGCGCTTGAACACACTGGTTTCAAGCAAATCACCGGCAGTAATGCCAAGCTTACTGATGATGGCCTGCGGCAAAGCATCTTCGTTATGATCGAGGGGAAGTTTTATATCGGTTAAACGCAACATGAGGGATTTCCTGGTTCGCCGGACAGCCTGTCTGTCAGAGCCAGCATAGTGTAATGCAGATATTGACGATCCGGTAGACATTCACCGGCATTTGTCTTTTGATCCCTCTGCTTTACACTTATAATCCGCCCACATTTTCAGACATGCGGATAAACCATGACATTTGTAGTAACCGACAACTGCGTGAAGTGCAAATACACCGACTGCGTCGCCGTGTGTCCGGTGGATGCATTTTTTGAAGGTCCGAACTTTCTGGCTATCGATCCGGCTATTTGTATTGATTGTGCTTTATGTGTGCCGGAATGCCCTGCCGAAGCGATTATTCAGGATACCCATTTGACGGAAGAGCAAAAGCCCTGGCAGGAAATCAATGCGGAACTGAGTCAGCAATGGCCGAATATTACAGAGGTAATTGCGCCGCCGGAGGATGCCGACAGCTGGAACGGTGTACCGGACAAACTGCCGCTGCTGGAACGCTGAGCAGCGACAAACAGCCTTAGCATGCAGTATGCGCCGCCGCTGGCGCATACAAGCCGGTTCAGCCCTTGAATCCGGTAGCTACCAGATACACTTCCCGGGAACGCGGGCGGGACGCCGCAGGTTTTCTTACCACCACTTTTGAAAATGACGTTCGTACATCTTTCACGTATTCGTCGTAGCCTACGCCCTGAAACACTTTTGCACAGAAGCTGCCACCCGGTTGCAATACGTTTCTGGCCATATCCAGTGCCAGCTCAACCAGATACATAGACGCATACTGATCGGTGGTATTTACGCCACTCATGTTCGGCGCCATATCAGACACCACCACATCCACCCTGTCATCCCCGAGGGTATTCAGGATCTGGTCATAAACGGCTTCATCAGTGAAATCGCCCTGAATAAAATCCACGCCGATGATGCTGTCCATGGGCAGAATATCTGACGCAATCACCCGCCCGTTGTCACCAACGATGGGCGCCACAATTTGCGACCAGCCACCGGGTGCAGAACCCAGATCCATGACCACACTGCCGGGACGGAACAATTTGTCTTTTTCATTGATTTCGAGAAGCTTATAACTTGCCCGTGAACGGTAACCGTCAGCCTGCGCTTTTTTAACGTAGGGATCGTTAACGTGTTCTTCCATCCATTTTTTGCTGGTTTTTGAGCGGGCCATAGTCAGTTCTGCAGTAGCTAAAGGGAAAACGGCGTTCATTGTAATCACGCACGGCAGTTTTGCAAATGCAGCGCACCAACAAACTTCACAGCCTGCCTGACTTCCCTGCGGTTACAGGCTACAATGCGCAGCTTATTACCGCTTTTTGCAACACTGTTTCCGGAACTTACCTGCACATGAAATTAGACGACGTAAAAAAACTGCACCAGAAGAAATACCGTTCGCAGTTTGGCTTTTATCTTGTTGAAGGTGAGCATTTAATTCAGGAACTGCAACGCTCGCCATTGATAGCACAGACCGTCACGTTGTACGTAACAGAAAGCTGGCTCTCCCGTGGCATTGAGCTGGACACCCGTTTTGATGTGGTTACCGTTACCGACCGGCAAATGGCTTCACTCAGCGATACCAAAACGCCGCAGGGTGTGATTGCCAGAGTGCCGCTGGCAGCCCATGCTGTGGCACCTGAAAATAAAACAGCCTGTGAGCGAAGTATTTATTTACATGAAATTCAGGATCCCGGAAACCTGGGCACCATTTTACGTTCTCTGGCCTGGTTCGGAGGCTTCCGGTTACTGCTGAGCCCCAACAGCGTTGACCCGTTTAATTCTAAAGCAGTGCGTGCGAGTATGGGTGCGATTTTTCATCTGCCGGTAGAAACCGAGGTTACGCTGGATGAATGTCAGCAACGCTTTACCCGCTTTGCCTGCCTTGATCTTAACGGTAAAGCCATCAGCGACCCGCAGTTCAACGATTTTCCCTGCTATCTGTTTGGCAACGAAGCCCGTGGTATACCGGAAGACGCACTGGCCCGGGCCGGCGCTGAGGCCTTTACCATTCCCGGCAACGGTCAGATTGAATCACTGAATCTGGCCAGCGCGGTAGGCATGTGCGTGTATCAGTTGTCACTGAGCAACAGCTGATAACCACAGTGCATGCCTGAGTAATGATTTCTACTTCAGGGCGCCCAGATGCGTGGCCCAGTTCACCTTGTCATTATGTGAATGGGTAAAGCCGATTTTGCGTTCGAATTCCACACAGGCTTTGCTTCTGAAAGCCGTAATGTAGGTGCGCCGCCAGCTGGTTTCAGAGCTGTTCCCACCTGAGCCATGCAGGATGAGCTCATTGTGCACGGTAATGTCGCCCTTGTTCAGCGGCAATTCCACCAGTGTTTCCCCGTCCAGCAGCGCCACACCCAGAATGTGCGAACTTTCCCTGTCTTTACCGTGCACCGGTTTATGCACCCGCAACCCCTGCTGATGTGAACCCGGGATCACATACAAGCAGCCGTTTTCAGAATTTGCATCATCAACGGCCAGCGAGCAGGTCGCTGTAATGGTGTCCGGTGTACCGGTGGGCCAGTAACCGAGATCCTGATGCAGAGTAAATTTAGCATCGGGACGGGCGGGTCGTTTTGCCAGAAACTGATCGTAATCCAGTGTGGCATCATCGCCAATTAACTGCTTTGCAATGGAAGCGCTGAGCTTCTCGTAAATATTTCCCTGCAGAGCCGGTTTGTATTTTGTTGGCAGCATGGCATTCACCAGCGCGAAGTCTTCAAATTTGCGGTCATAGGGGCCGCTCATATCGCAGAAGTCACGTCCCATATCCGGCACGCTTCCGCTAATAAAGTGGTCAAATTCCTGTTCGATGTCATTCAGTTCTTCGCCGGTAAGTACATTGCGCAGCGTGATGTAACCGTGCTCCTGATAAAGCGCCTTTTGTTCCGGTGACACAATATAGTCGTCGCCCTGACGGCCATAGTCCGTTTGATTCATGGTGATTGTCCTGATGATTAACAGAAACACCAATTTACAAACATGCTACAAAATTAAATACAAGGATTTTACCTTTCGCATAGCAGTTTCTTGCAGTCACTTGTTCTTGCACTCAATTAGATTGCAAATGGGCCCGGTAAGCCGCGGGAGTCATGCCTTTGATGTCTTTAAACTGACTGATGAAATGAGATGTGTGCTGATAGCCGCAATTCAGGGCGATGGTCGTAACGGGAAGCGATGATCCCGCCAGCATCTTACAGGCTTCGTTAATTCTGATGAGTTTCACCATGGCAGAGAACGTGCGGCCGGTGGCGGACTTATAAAAGCGACTGAACGCGGTGGGTGTCATACCCGATAAGGCAGCCACTTCGCTTTGTGACAGTGCCGAAGCAAAATGGTTTTTGATGTGCTGATGCACTTTATTGAGAGTGTTTACCGACGCCTGACTCACCGTGTTGTACTGGAAAAAATCAGCTGTCACCAGGGTGCGTGCTTTCAGGCCACTCAGTGATGCCAGTAATGTTAGCAACCGGGTGTATCTGGCCAATCCGGATTCAGCTTCCAATCCGTTGAGTTGCGAAAATATCTCAGCCGGCACGCCGGTAAACTGCAAGCCGTATGCAGACTGACGAAGCATTCCGGCGATATCCTGAAACTCTGCCATATCCTCCATGCCTGCAGGCAGCAAACTGGTATCAAACTGAATGGTGAACCACTCGGCGGCGTCTGTTTGCGCGTTTTCAGCACTCTCACCGTGTTGAGCATGGCTGACTGTATTATTCTGCCAGCAATGGGGTAAATCAGGTCCGCACAACACTAAATCGTTCGGCTGATAATATTCCACGCTGTCACCCACGTAACGCAGACCGGCACTGTTGATGATCCAGGTTAATTCGTACTGGGGATGAAAATGCAGCTGGTGATCATCACGGAAATTGGTTGCACGCCGCCTCATCAGCTGAAATGAGCTGCCGGTGCTATAACTGACCAGTTCGAGTTGCGGCTGTTGCATAGCGTTGCAGTTACTCCGGATAAATCTCAATAACGCCGTTTTTACCAACGCCGATACAGCCTTTTCCGCGCTGGCAGGCAAGGCTCCAGATGTTGTTGCGACTGATGATCTCCCAGTTATCTGTCCCGGGCTTTAGCATAGCCACACCTTCAGGGTTGCTGATCCAGTAACTGTGATCTTCACCAGCGGGTAATAATGCCGAGCCGTACACAGCGCCATGTAAGAGTAACCCGGGCAATGCTGTCCATCGTTCCGCGTTGAGGTCGTAAATCATGGCTGTGGCAGATGACGCGGCGTCCATAAGGCTGCCACCGGCGGCGTAGACGTGTTGCCCGGTCAGTTGCAAAGAAAATATGCCGGATGCTTCCCCGCCTTTGAACGGACTCCCGATACTCCGCCAGTTGCCTTCTTTTAACAGCAAAATGCGGGGCGCTGCACTGTTACCGGTGCCAGCAACGATAAAACTACCTTGCCCGTTTATACATGTGCCGCTTGAGGCAAAGCCGCCCTCCCCTTTCTGTGCAGTAAACGGCATTGGTGTTCGCTGCCACGTCGTGCCACCGTCTGTGGTGTTTAGTATAAACAACCCTTTGTCATCAGAATCGCCGTACAGCCAGCCGTGTTGACTGCCGGCCATATAAAAACAGTCAAAAAATGCTTCAGGGGTAACGCCCTCAGCGACCTGCTGCCAGCGAGGTTCAGAAGTACCGGCAGGAAAAATGGCTGTTTCAGAGAGAAAAACGCCGGAGTCTGCACCTTCACCGGCACTCATCACCAGTAACCGGCCATCCGGTAATGACTGGTTGTCACGGAATTGCCGGTTATCCGTCCCGGCCGGCGGAGTAATTTTCTGCCAGTGAGCGCCGTTATCCTCTGACACGTAAATACCGCCCTGTGTACCCGTTGCCACAACGCGGCTGCCCTGCCAGCTTACGGCCTGAAAAGACACATTTTCGTCAAACTGATGCCTGACGACCTCTGCATCCACCCGCAATGAGCTTAAGCAAAGGAGTAAAGCGGTCAGCAGGGAGGGTTTCATTGTCAGACAATCCTTTTTTAAACGTTTTCTGAGAGTGTCATCTTCACACAAAACCTGTGAAACCAACAACTGCCTGATAACTTATGGCAATGGCTCCGGACTATGAATTAAATACATTGACCTGCGACTACCGGCGGGACGGTTTCACACGTACAATCAATCACTACCAGACAGATTAACCACACCGGTCAGATTAAACACATCAGATAGTCACCGGCATTCAACAGGAGTCCTATGAACCTGTCGCAGATTGAAGCTTTCTGTGCCATCGCCGAAACAGGCTCGGTATCGGAAGCTGCCCGTCAGCTGGAATGTAACCGCAGCAAACTGAGCATGGCCATTAAAGTGCTGGAAAGTGAGCTGGGTGTGGATTTATTTGTGCGTACTGGTAACAAGATTGAGCTGTCGGAAGTGGGTAAAGCCATTTATAAAGATTGCGAAAGTATGCTCATCACCGCCACCCGTATTCGCGGCACCTGCGCGCAGGTAACCGGTGAATTTGCTGCTGAAGTATGGATTGCGCCGGACGATTCATTGCCAGACCCTGTCTGGCAGGGCTTTATCCACTCGCTGAATAAACTGTTTCCGAATACGTCCTTCAACCTCGTGCTGGCGTCCAGCGGTGACCTTGCCAATCTGGTTGCTACCCAGCAGGTGGATTATGCTTTTGGCGTGGATTACGAGCGTTTCGATGATGCCAGAATCAGCTATAAGCCGCTGGGCAAAATTCGTATGATGTCGGTGTGCAGTGCTTCCCACCCTCTGACCCGCCTGAAACGGGTAACCGATGAAGATCTCCGCAATGCTATGCAGGCGGCGATGGTGTATCTGAATGAGCAGAATAACTCCAGTCTTGAACCCTTCTCCCGCCACTACATCGGGTTCTCCAGTTTTGAATTTATGCTGAATACCATTCTGACTGAAAGTGCCTGGGGTGTGCTGCCTGAACCACTCATCCGCCATCATTTACGTGAGCAGCGCCTGTCGGTTATCCGCCATACTTATGGCCTTACTCAGGAAGATTATTGCATGGTCAGCCTCAACGGCAGTGCTGAAAACCCGGCCATGGCCTGGCTTGCCGATAAGCTGAGTGACTACCTTTTTGACTTCTGATGTAAAAGCACGCGGCTGCTGTCAAAATTATTGACAGCAAGTTTAATCTTTATCTCATTGTTTTAAATAGACATTGTTAAGAGCCCCTCTGTCAGCACTCCGTCACACGACCAAATCGTCATTGTAAATTACCGCCACCGGGCGAAAATCAGCGCAGATTTTTCAGAGGTTAACTTTCCCATGTGTGCCCGTACCCGTAATAACGAAAAGCAAACACTGACACTTTCAGCCCTTTTTGCCGGCCTTTTTGCCGTTGCTGGCCTGATGGTCGGACTGTTTGTTGACTCAATGGTCATTGTTTTCGACGGTGTGTATTCACTGGTAAGCCTGCTGTTAACTTTATTGTCGCTGGCAGCTTCCCGTTTCATTATGCGCCCGTCCTGTGACCGCTTCACCTTTGGCCGTGCCATTTTTGAACCTGCCGTTATAGCTGTAAAAGGTGCAGTGATCCTGCTGGTTGTCGGTTATTCCCTTTACTCCGCCATTGTTTCACTGCTGACAGGGGGCCATGAAGTCGATGCGTCAGTCGCCACCGTATTCGGTGTGGTTAACGTGATTGGTTGTGCTTTTGTGTGGTGGTACGTGGCTGCGAAGAACAAACGTGTGTCATCCGGCCTGATTGAAGCTGAAGCCAGTCAGTGGCAGATGGACACATTATTGAGTGTAGCCGTGACAGCAGGATTTGTGATTGCCTGGTTGTTATCACTCAGTCCCCTTGCCTCTTTTGCGGTGTATGCGGACCCGGTGATGATGTTAGCGATATCAGCGTTCTTCATCAAAGTGCCTTTTACGATGCTGATGTCAGCAATGCGTGAGCTGTTCTTAATGGCGCCTGCAGAAGAGCTTCGTCAAACCATTGATGAAAGTGTGGCCGCTGCGGTTGAAGAATCAGACCAGGAAATTGAATTATCCGGTGTGGCCAAAGTCGGTCGCGAACTGTGGGTAGATGTCGATTTTTATCCTGATAACAGTGATGTTATCCGCGTGAAAGATATCGAGCAAACCCGTGAAACCATCCGCGAAAAGCTGTCTGACTTGCCTCTTAAACTGCAAATTACCGTGAATATCGCCGGCTAAGCTGCCGGCGGTTGTCTGACTGAGCCATGCCGGAGATGGCTCAATCCCGCCAGCTTGTTTACCTGCCAGCATTTTAACAAGCTGGCAGCGTTACATTTACAACTCCCGTTAATCTTTTCCTCCTGCGATAAAGTAACCCTCAAAATCCTCAGGTTATCTCACATCTGCTTGTCAGCCAGTACAGCAATGCGTAGGATTTGCGGCGCTTTTTTTAGTGGTAACCTACTCAACATGTTAAATTTTCAGCAATTTCGCGAACAATTTATCCGGCAAAAGCTTCCCGCTTTACTGCTGCTGGTGTTCTGCGCATTTCTGATTGAAAACAAACAGGTTTACCTCACCACCGTCACGACATCCCATGTGGATGCCTCTATGTGTACGCTGGGTTTTGAAGTCGATAATACAGATGAAGAGCAACCGGACCCGTCTGTGCCGGTCACAGAAGTTCTCACTGTTTCTGCCTGCGCTCCGGCGCTTGTCTCCGTCAGGCCCTCTCACTTCACCACCCCGTCCACCTACCGCTACAAGTTACCTCCGCCCCGGGCGCCGCCCTACGCGTAAACATTCCGGAATTGTGCCTGCGCACTGCTCCGGGGACACTTCAACAATATTTTTCTCACAGGCAAGTCCGGACAGATCCCATTTCTGACCGGATGGATTTCTGCGGCCTTTTCTTCGCCACACACTCTGAGTGTGTGTGACGGGGCCGCGTCGTGCCTGCGCATGCCCCTGCGCAGGCGCAATAACCATAAAAATAGTGATCTATGAAAACGAGAACAATCCTGACTTTAAGTGTAGTGACGGCGCTGCTTGGCGGCTGCGGTCACGATGAAACCGCTGGCCATGAACAAACTGTAGAGTTTGATGTCACCCATCCTCTGCGTCAGAACAACACAACAGTGAAGGAGTATGTCAGTCAAATCCGGGCCATTCAGCACATCGAAGTGCGTGCCATGGAAAAAGGCTATCTGCAAAACACCTTTGTGGATGAAGGGCAAACGGTAAAAGCCGGTCAGCCTATGTTCAAAATTATGCCGGCAGTCTATGAAGCAGAGCTTCACAAGGCACAGGCAGAGGCGGAAGCAGCCAGAGTGGAATACGAAAATACCCGTTCGCTGCAATCGCAGGATATTGTGTCTGATACAGAACTGGCAGTCGTCAAAGCCGGGTATGACAAAGCCCTAGCAGAGGTAGCGCTGGCACAAACCCACCTGGATTTTACCGACATCCGCGCGCCGTTCACCGGCAAAATGGACCACCTTGAAGCCCGTACCGGCAGCCTGCTGGATGAAGGTGAATTGCTCACCACCTTATCTGATCTCAGCACCATGTGGGTGTATTTCAATATGCCGGAATCTCAGTATCTGGATTATGTTCAGCGCGGTCAGGATATCACTGAAACCACTGTGCGGCTGAAGCTGGCTAACGGCTCGGTGTACGAACAACCCGGCCATATCGATACCATTGAAGCAGACTTTGACAACACCACAGGTACCATAGAAATGCGGGCTTCGTTCCCGAATCCCGATGGCCTGCTGCGTCACGGACAAACCGGTAACGTACTGATGGACGTTGACTATCCTGACAGTGTGCTGATCCCGCAAAAAGCCACTTTCGACATACTCGATCAAACCTATGTGTACGTCGTAGACGACAATAATACTCTGCACACCAGACACATTCAGATTGCCGCAGAACTTCCCCATGTATTCATTGTGGCAAGCGGACTGGAAGAGAGTGACACCGTGCTTATCGACGGATTACGCCGCGTAAGGGACGGTCAGCAAATCAAAGCAGACATGGTTTCTCCTGAAGAAGTCTTCGACAGCCTTGAGCTGGCAGCAGAGTAAAGGTCGCGATTATGTTTGGAGTTTTTATAAAGCGGCCTGTCATGGCCATTATGCTGTCGCTCATGATTGTGTTTCTGGGCGTATTGTCGATTTTTTCTTTACCTACATCCCAGTATCCGGATATTGCCCCGCCACGGGTACTGATCTCTCTGGCATACCCGGGTTCCAATGCTGATGTGCTGGTAAAGTCCTCTCTGGTTACTATTGAGCGCTCCATTAACGGTGTGCCGGGCATGAAGTACATTGTGTCTGACGCCACCAGCGCCGGTGAAGCCACGATTCAGGTGATTTTCGAGCTGGGTGTGGATCCTAATCAGGCACTGATGAACGTGAAGAACCGGCTTGATCAGATCAAAAACCGTCTGCCGCAACTCGTTCAGCTTGAAGGGGTGGTGGTAAACCGCGTGCAACCCAGCATGCTGATGTATATCAACGTGTTCAGCACGGATAAAGATGCGGATGAAAAGTTTCTGTATAACTATTCCAACATCAATATCATTCCTGAAATTCAGCGTGTGAACGGTATCGCCAGCGCTAAAATTCTTGGTAGCCGTCAGTACGCCATGCGTGTGTGGCTGAAACCTGACCGCATGCGGGCCTACAATATTTCCACTGAGGAAATTATGGAGGCCATGGACGAGCAGAGCCTGATAGGACGGCCGGGCCGTCTGGGACGCAGCTCAGGGTTAAGTGCCCAGTCCAAGGAATATGTACTGGTGTATGAAGGCCGGTATAACAAACCGGAAGAATACAAGAACATCATTATCCGTGCAGATTCCGACGGTAAATTGCTGAAACTGGGCGATGTGGCTGACGTGGAACTGGGCAGTGAATTCTTTGATATTTACTCCAACAAAGACGGCTATCCTTCAGCAGCCATTGTGCTTAAACAAAGTTACGGCAGCAGCGCCAGCGACGTGATTGAGCAGGTGAAAGCCAAGATGGAAGAGCTGCAGGATACCTTCCCGCCGGGCATGGAATACGAAATCAACTACGATGTATCCAAATTCCTTGATGCGTCTGTTGAGCAGGTACTGCATACGCTGGCCGAAGCATTTGTGCTGGTATCTCTGGTGGTGTTTATTTTCCTCGGTGACTGGCGCTCTACCCTCATTCCCATCATCGCCGTACCTGTATCGCTGATTGGTACCTTTTTCTGTATGCAGGCCTTCGACGTCAACATCAACCTTATCACCCTGTTTGCGATGGTTCTGGCTATCGGGATTGTGGTGGATAACGCCATTGTGGTGGTGGAAGCCGTGCATGCCAAGATGGAAGACGATGCAGCCATCACGCCCTACAACGCCACCCGGCAGGTTCTGGGCGAAATGGGCGGCGCAATTATTGCCATTACCTTGGTGATGGTGGCGGTGTTTATTCCGCTTATCTTCATGACCGGTCCGGTGGGCGTTTTCTACCGTCAGTTCTCCATTACCATGGCATCTGCCATTATCATTTCCTGTATTGTGGCGCTGTCACTGACGCCGGTATTGTGCGCCATGTTGCTGAAGAATCATCACGGTCAGCCACAGAAACGCACGCCTGTAAGTATGTTCATCAACAGCTTTAACCGCGTGTTTGATAAAGTTACCGGTCGCTACACGGGTCTGGTACGGGCTGTGGTTACCCGTCGCACGGTAACCGCCGTTTTACTGGTAGCCTTTGTTGCCGGTACCGTGGGAGTAAACGCTAACTTACCGGCAGGTTTTATTCCCGGTGAAGATCAGGGACAAATCTACGCTATTATCCAGACGCCCCCCGGCAGTACACTGGAAGCAACCAATAAAGTTGCCAGAGAATTGCAGGAAATGGCGCTGGAAATTGAAGGCGTGTCTTCGGTATCTTCGCTGGCAGGCTATGAAATCCTGACAGAAGGACGGGGTTCCAACGCCGGTACCTGTCTGATTAACCTCAAAGACTGGGCAGACCGTGAGCAGACTATTCCGGAAATCATTGAGGAACTGGAAGAGAAGGCCCACCACCTCGGTGCAGTCATTGAGTATTTCGAACCCCCTGTTGTGCCGGGTTACGGTGCCTCATCCGGCCTGTCGTTCCGTCTGCTGGATAAGACTAACACCACGGATTACCATGAATTCGATGACATCAACAAAGACTTCATGGCTGAACTGGGTAAGCGCAAAGAGCTCAAAGGACTGTTTACTTTCTATGCCGCGGATTATCCCCAGTACAAAATAGAAATCGACAACCAGGCCGCCATGCAAAAAGGCGTTTCCATTAAAGCGGCAATGGAAAACCTCGATATCCTGATCGGCAGTACTTATGAGCAGGGTTTCACCCGCTTCAATAACTTCTTCAAAGTGTACACTCAGGCAGCTCCTGAATACCGCCGTTATCCCAGCGATCTGCTGGATTACTATGTGCGGAATGAAGAAGGGGAAATGGTGCCCTACTCTGCGTTTATGAAATTAATCAAAACCGAAGGTCCTAACGAGATCACCCGCTACAACCTGTATACCTCATCGGCCATCCGTGCTGAACCGGCTGCCGGTTACACCTCTGCAGATGCCATTAAGGCTGTGGAAGAAGTGGCGGCGGAAACACTACCACGGGGCTACGACATTGGCTGGGAAGGTTTGTCATTTGATGAAGCCAGACGGGGCAATGAAGCGGTGGTGATTTTCGTGGTGGTACTGCTGTTCGTGTACATTGTACTGGCAGCGCAATACGAGAGTCTGTTGTTACCCTTTGCCGTTATTCTCGCCTTGCCAACCGGTATCTTCGGCTCGCTGGCCATGCTGAAAATGATGGGTCTGGCAAACGACGTTTATGCCCAGCTCGGTCTTGTCATGCTGGTAGGTCTGCTGGGTAAAAACGCCGTATTGATTGTGGAATACGCCGTGCAGAAAAAAGAACAGGGCTTATCTATTAAAGAAGCGGCAGTGGAAGCGGCAACCGCACGGTTCCGGCCAATTCTGATGACCTCCTTCGCCTTTGTTGCCGGCCTGATCCCGCTGGTTATCGCTACCGGTGCCGGTGCAGTGGGCAACCGTACAATCGGTTCATCTGCGCTGGGCGGCATGGTAACAGGTACGGTCTTCGGCGTGCTGGTGATCCCCGGCCTTTACTATTTATTCGCCAAACTGGGCGACGGCAAATCCCTCATCAAAAATGAAGACCAGCTGCCCTTCACCGAAACTTACCACTACAACGATAAGGAGAGTGACAATGACTAAATCACGCTGTTTTACCCTTAGTCTGAAACCGCTTGTTGTCGCGGTAAGTGCGGCTTTACTGCTGCAGGGTTGTGCCATACCCGACATCGAAACCCGCGACGCCAGTGTGGCAATGCCGGAACAATTCACACCTGAAACGACAGAGACGCCGGTGAATATAAACTGGGAAGACTGGTTTAATGACCCGGATCTCATTGCGCTGGTAGACACTGCGCTGGCAAATAATCAGGAAGTCGCCATGATGCTGCAGCGCATTAATATGGCGGCCAATGAGGTCTATGCCAGGGAAGGGGAATACCTGCCTCAGGTGTCTGCCGGTGCTGAAGCCGGCGTGGAAAAAGCCGGTGAATATACCCGTGACGGCGCGGTGGAAAAACAGCTGGCTATCCGCGAAGAGAGGGAATTTCCTGATCCGCTGGCAAATCTGCGTCTTGGCCTGAATGCTTCCTGGGAGCTGGATGTCTGGCATAAACTCCGTGACGCCTCTAAGGTGGCGTCACTGGAATATCTGGCCAGTATTGAAAGCCGCAAGTTCTTTGTCACTGAAATGGTGGCGGAAGTGGCCCGCACTTACTACGAGTTGCTGGCGCTGGATAACCATCTTGCGAATCTGGATGCCAATATCGATATTCAGCAACATGTGCTCAACACCCTTGAGCAACTTAAACACTATGGCCGCTCTTCGTCTTTACCACTCACCCGCTTTGCGGCTGAAGTGAATAAGAATAAGAGCGAGCGGTATCAGGTCAGACAGGAAATTGCTGCCACTGAGAACAAGCTTAATTTGCTGTTGGGACGGCCTCCCCAACCCATTGCGCGTAACGCTGAACGTCTGATGACAGCATCACTGACAAAGCCCTCTGCCGGCGTGCCGTCAGAACTGCTTGCCAACCGCAGCGATATTCGTGAGGCTGAGCTGACACTGCAGGCAGCGAAGCTGAATATCGACGTTGCCCGCGCCAACTTCTATCCTTCTTTCGCGCTGAAAGCCGGTGTGGGACTGGAGTCCTTTGATACGCGGTATCTTCTGGACACGCCGGAGTCTGTTGCCTGGTCACTGTCCGGCGATATTTTTGCGCCGCTGATCAACCGCCGTGCGATTGAAGCTGAGTATAAGAATGCCAGTGCTGAGCAAATTCAGGCTGCCTACGAATACGAGTACACCGTTGTCAGGGCAGTCTCTGAGGTTTCCACCCGCTTGTCTGCTCTGGATAACCTGAGCAACAGCTATGCAGCAAAACAAGCCCAGATCGAACAATTGGAAGCGTCGGTGAATATTGCCAACAAACTGTTCGCCTCTGCCCGTGGTGAATACCTGGAAGTGTTGCTGGCACGCCGGGAGTCACTGGAAGCGAAAAGTGAACTGATTGATACCCGCAAAGAGCAGTTCACTGCACTGGTGGAGCTGTATCAGTCGCTGGGCGGCGGCTGGCGCAGCTAAGGCTTAGCCAAACCTTGCCGGAAACAAAAAAGCGGACAATTTGTTATCCGCTTTTTTTCAGGCTGTATTTCCTCAGAATGCATAGTCCGGCAGAGGAATATCAATCATGCCTTTGCGGTACTGTTCTGTTGTTTCTTCACTGAGTTCATCACGGTTCGACTCTGCATAGCGGCGCAGCTTTCTGATTTCGCTGTGCTCTTCTACTTCCCGCAATGCATCGCGGTAGCGCGCCATTCCGCTGCGGCCGATAGCATTGGTCAGCCAGGCAAAAGTATCCGCCTGATTTTTCTGTGCTGTGGCATAGTTTCTCAGTAATATTTCCGCAGCTAAATCACACAGGGCCTCGCTGCGAAGCTCTTTTGATGACATTTCCTGTGCCGCCCGTTTCAGACTGGCAAGGTCGCCGGCCAGCATCATCTCTTTAAGACGACTGACTACATCTGCGTCGGCCTCTTTGCTGTAAAGATCTTCCGGCAACGTGTACATGCCAGCCACAAACTGCTCTCCCTCTGCACCCGGCAACTCGTCGAGAGCGGTGTCAGCATGGCGTTCCAGCTTGTCTATCTGTGTGTTTTCCACCACTTCAGACAACACGCCGTAGTAGCGGCCATTTTCAGATGCACCAATGGCACGTGCCAGCCATGCCAGGGAGTCCACATCACTGCGCACCGCATGGGGATATTTCTTCAGCAGAATAGCCGCAGCAATATCCAGTAATTCAGGATCGGCAATTTTGATACTGAATATACGTTTTGACGCCGTTTTTAACTGAACCATATCGCCGGAAAGCATCATGTCCGCCAGCTTCTGTTCCTCAGGGCCTAATTCCGCCATTGCACTGAAAGACAAGGCGCTGACCGATAATCCGATTGCCATTACGGCTGTTGTTATATATCTCATCATTACTCCATTTCGTTGAGATCACTTCACTTCAAAATCAGTACATACCGCCATTGACGCTGATCACCTGACGGGAAATATAGCGGGCTTCATCTGACATCAGAAAGCCGATGGTATTGGCCACATCATCCACATGACCGAAGGTGCCAAGGGGAATCATTTTCTTCGCTTCGTCTGCCACCGCCCCTTCAATCATACCGGTTTCAATGACGCCCGGTGCAACACAGTTTACTGTGATCTTTCTCTTACCCAGCTCAATAGCCAGCGCTTTAGTGGCACCGATAATGCCGGCTTTAGACGCGCTGTAATTCGTTTGCCCGCGGTTGCCCATCAGGCCGGAAACCGAGGACAGGGTGACAATACGTCCGCCCTGACGCAGTCTGATCATGGGCATGATCACCGGATGCAGCACATTGTAGAAACCATCCAGATTGGTGTGTACCACGCCATCCCACTCTTCGCCGGTCATGGCAGGAAAGGCAGTATCGCGGGTAACACCGGCATTACAGACCACACCGTAATAAGCACCGTTTTGTTCAATATCGGCTTCAATGGCGGTGCGTGTTCCGTCTCTGTCGGCAATATCAAATTGCAGGGCCACGGCACTGCCGCCGCCGGCAATTATATCCTCGACCACTTTGGCAGCAGCGTCTTTACCGCTGCGGTAATGTACCGCTACCGCAAAACCTTGCGCAGCCATTTTGTAGGCAGTGGCCTTTCCGATACCGCTGCTTGCTCCCGTGACGAGGATTCTTTTTTGTTCAGACATGAGATCCTTTTTCCTTCTTGTCAGGCTCACCGTTAAACAGGCTTATTGCCGCAATAAAATTAATCGTATTTCCAATCAGAATAATGCTGCCGAAGGCCTGAACCACCGGCATATCGCTGAATGCCAGCAAGCCGAAAGACAGGAGGCTGGTTACTGCAGACAACAAAATTGCTTGTTGGGTAGTGTCCGGTTTATCCGCCATTTCGCGGGCAAAGATGATGTAATCCATGCCGAGTCCCAGCACCAGAAACAGTGCCATGACATGAAACACATTGAGGGCCTGACCGCACAGAAGCACCAGCGCCACGGCAATCAGGCTTGCAGATGCAGGAATGAGCAGCAGACGGATGACCCCGGCGCTGCGGTACCAGAGCGCCAGCAGCAGTCCGACCAGACCGTAGGCAATGACCAGCAGAATGGCACCGGTTTCCCGCTGGGACTTTAGTGCCAGAGTGGCATTGCCCAGGGTATTCACATAGTCAATTTCAGGAATGGCAGCCGCCGCTTTTTCTATGGCAGCTAAATCGCTGTTTTTTCGGATAAGCGCAAAACTGATTATTTCTTTGTTGTCAGCGGCCCCGCTTCCTGCAGACCAGAGCGGCGGCAGGCCATCAACTCGTTCAGACAAACCGGTAAAATCCAGTACCTTGCCGGCACCCTCAACGTAAGCCGCTTTTACCGGTGCAACAGACTCTGCCGGTAGACCCAGCGCGCGGGCAAAGACATCAAGCACGCCGCCATCACTGTAGAGTTTTGCCTGCAATGCATAATCCGCTTTTTGTGCTTCAGGTGAAGGCAACCAGTCAGCGATGCTGCTCACTGAATCGCGGGGCACACCTTCTGAGCTCAGCAAACGGTCCAGTGCATCAAAAATCTGTTGTGGCTGTTGCCCGCGGATAAGCAGATAACGACCGGGCTCGTATACCTGAGTCAGCGCCGATACAGCCTGCTCCTGCTCAAGTAAGGCAGGAGAAACATGGAAAAAGCGTCTGGGATCGTCATTCACCTGCAGTCCGCCGGCGTACAGGTACAAGGCACTGACCGCCGCCATAGCGAGTCCGGCAATAGCCAGAGCGCGGGGTCGTCGTGCAGTGACACGCTGACAAGCACGAATCACAGCTTTCAGCAACGGCTGTCTGGCTTCGATGGGACGGCGCACCACTAACGGCCCCAGCAGCATGACGCTCAGCCAGGCCATGGCCAGCCCTGCACAGGAAAACAGAGCAATTTTCTTAAGAATGGTAAGTTCAGCCAGGCTCAGGGCACCATAACCCACCAGCGATGTAATCACACTCAGCACCATGGCGCGGTACAACACGGTATCATGACCGCTGGCACGGGCTTTCTCATTTGCTGGCTGCGCCGGTGACTGTGCTGCTGATAAGAAGTGATAGAAATAGTGCAGTGAATAATCCACCACAATACCAATCAGACTGGCACCGAAAACAATGGTCAGCACATGCACAGAACCGTATACCCATACGCTGGCGAGAATACCGGCCCCCACACCGGCGGCAATGGAGCCAAGGGCCAGGCTTAACGGTAATAACGAACGGAAAACCAGCAACATCAGCACCAGTACGCCGGCTATTGAGCCTGCAGCAATAAGCTGAATATCCGCTTTGGCTGACTGCGCTGAATCCACAGCAAAAAAGAACATCCCGGAATGCAGCACGGACACATCAAACTCTTCACTGACGGCCTGCTCTGCGGCTTTGCTTTGTTCGTAAACAGCATACTGCTGTGCCATACCGGCGGGAAAATCAGTGAAACTCACGCTGAATGACGTAACGGCTCCGGTGCGCTTTTCAGCCACCATGGACGGATCAAGACGTGCCGACATCCCGATAAGATAATCTGAAAACCAGCCGAGGGGATCCTGTTCAAAGGGAACCAGTCTGACGCCCTCTCCCAACTGATAAAGTTTTCGCTGCGCCGCTGCGGCCAGTTGTTCAGGGGTTTTGTCGTTGAGGGTTTCCCGTTGAGAATCACTGAGAAAATTAAACCTGAAGGGCGTAATAGCAGGCAAACATGCGGTCTGCATTTCATTATCAAGGGCAACGTGCAGGCCTGGCACGACATCCAAAGCCTTTTGTAGTGAACGGGCAGCTTGTTCGGTGCGCTTATCGTCGTCGCTCTGCACAACCACCATAAAGCGCTGGCTAATGTCAACAGTTAACGCGTCCAGCGCATGTTGCAGGGCGGGGTCACGTACTTTATCCGGATTTAAGTCGTTGAGATTCGTATCAATCTGCACTGCCTGCGGATTGATAACAACAAGCAGCACGCCGGCCAGTAGGGTAGCGATGAAGCACAGCCGGAGAAAAAACGACATCATCGTTGATCAGAATGCGTCGAAGCGGGCGGGTGAAAGCAGAACGCGACACCAGTTTGTTTTACCGGAATACAGTGTTTCGCATTGTTCCCAGGCTTTCCGCTTGCCCTCGAAACTGTATTCCTCAATCTGATCAATAAGCACCTGCGTATTCTGCCCGGTTGCGTCTGTGACTTTAATCGTTACGGCAGGTTGCGGGGCATCTCCGTCTCCGGTCGCGGATTTGGCGATATGGATAGCTTTCAGTCCTTTTCTCATCATTTCGCTTTCAGGGATGAGTAGCAATGTACCGTCCGGTTCCTGAGTGACCGCAAATTCATCAGTAAAATAGCCGGTGTCGCCTTTCAGCAAACGAACGAAAATGTTTGACATAATATATCGGGCGACGCCGCTGAGAGGCGTTAATGTGCCATCGTCTTCAGCGCGGAAATTGTTGGTGCTGTTCACGTACAATATGGCTTCACTGAAGGGCTCGCTGGTATGCCATACCAGTCCTAAATCGCAGGAATAATAAAAATCACCGGCAGATTTAAGCGGTACAGGCAGGCCCTGCATAGATTTTTGCTGGCTGAACTGGCCGGAAAAGTGACAGCCGGAAGGAAACATGGAAGAGAGTAACTGCTCTTCGGTGGCCTTGTCTTCAACTTCCCGGGAAGGATCTGCATCCGCCATAGCCGGCAACACTGTCACCAGTCCTGTCAGCCAGACAGTCAGCAAACTGATGAGCGCGGGGCGGCGGCTCATGGTTTATTTATCCATGCAGTGACGGCGTCAGTAAGAAATGCCGGAGACTCGTACTGGGTAATCTGCTCCGGCATGGCCACCGCAAACTGGGTGGTCTTGCCTTTAGTGAACACCTCACCGGTATCACGATCTTTGATGGCATAGCTGATTTTCAGGCGGTTTTCCCATTCAGTCAGCCAGGATTCCACCACGACTTTTTGCTCAAACAGCAAAGGCTTGATGTATTTAACCTGAATATCAACGATGGGGAAAAAGAACCCCTGCTCTTCCATCACACTGTACGGACAGCCTATTTCAGACAACAACGCACAGCGGGCCATTTCCATGTATTTAGGATAGTTACCGTGCCAAACTACGCGGTACGCATCCACATCGAAAAAAGGAATGTCGATATTCAGGCGATTTTTTTTCATCGGTTTACGCTTTCGCCGGTAACTCAGCAAGTACGTCAACGACGTCCTGTATGGTTCTCACCTGCTTGAACTGAGACGGAGAGATTTCTACGTTAATGGTCTTTTTCAGGTCAACCAGTAAATCTACGGCATCAATGCTGTCGATATCCAGGTCTTCGTAAAGACGGGCTTCAGGCACGATTTCCGCCGGTTCCAGCTCGAAAAGGTCGACTAAGGTGTCTCTGACCTGTGCCAGGATATTTTCTTTTTCCGCATTCATAACGCATTCCCTCTTTGATTTTCCAGCTGTTCCGGCGTGGCCGTTGTCTCTGTAGACAGCTGTTTGTTGTAATAGTTTTCCAAAAACTGAGTCAGATGTCTGTACTGCTTAGGTCGCGGTAACGTAGTGTCTATGCAGTCATCCAGTGCAAGTAATTCACCTGAACGCAGTGTAAATGCCGGGCCGCCTTCCGGGATATCATACCATTTATCGCCCTTTTTCAGCGCCCGGGGGTAGCACTCTATCATCACAGGCATGATGGAGGCATTAACGGCCACCGCCATATTGGCAGCTCCCCTTTTAAAGCGCAAAACGTTATCTTCTTTGGTCCGCGTGCCTTCAGGAAAAATCAGAATATTCTCCCCGGCTTCCAGTTTGGCCGCCGCCATAGGCAATACCTGTTCAGCATTGTTAGGAATAAATCCGGCCTGGCGCACCACCGCACCGGTAAAAAAGTTATCCCAAATGGCGCTTTTCACGAAACAACACATCTGCTTATTCACAGCAAGCAGCAGCACCACATCAATCAGTGACGGATGATTCGCTATAACAATGTGCCCGGGGCGGGCTTTGTGCATAGAATCCACATCGAACGAATACCGGATAAGGCCAAAAAATCGCATGATACGAATAAATGTCAGGCACCCTTTATGAATACACCAACGGATCATGCGT
This sequence comes from Alteromonas sp., assembly GCF_984505615.1. Taxonomy (NCBI): domain Bacteria; kingdom Pseudomonadati; phylum Pseudomonadota; class Gammaproteobacteria; order Alteromonadales; family Alteromonadaceae; genus Alteromonas; species Alteromonas sp. The sequence goes on from NZ_CFHOXV010000001.1 coordinate 233,785, forward strand.
TGCTTTTTCGCCGGCGAAATAATAGTGACAGGACTCATCAGCCGGAAGAAAACACCGACCAGCAAAGCCCCTGCACCAAACAGCGAATAACTCACACCGGCGCTGAGGATTTGCCAGCTTTTGCGCAGTTTAGCTAACAGCATACCAGCGCTCCGGTGCGGCAACAGCCTTGCTGTTTCAGAGACAGATACCGGCTCAGACACAGAAACATTCGATTTCAACCAGCAGGTCTTTACGACAGATATCGGCCAGGGTGTACACCGCTTCAACGTCAGGGTAATGCCTGCTCAGCCAGTCACGGATAAAGGCGACATCCTTTTCGTGACGGACATAGACCTTAAAGGCTGACAACGGGCACTGCTCCGGATTCGCTGTATCAAGCAAATGACGGATATTTCCCATGGTCACAGTGAGCTGCTTTTCAATATCTCCCTCTCCCAGTGTCTGATGGCCAGTAATGCTGGCCGTTCCTGAGATAAATAAAAAGTGAGTGCCATTCAGTGTCAATGCAGTTGCACGGGCAAATGAGGGGCTGGAAATACCATACTGGCGGGGATATTCGTAGGCGTTGACCTGATGGTGGTTATTGTAGTGCCGTGGCTTAACGCGGCTGGCGAACACATAAAATACAGCACCCTCGTTATGATGCCCCAACGCTGATGCAGCGGGGAAAGCCTGAGGAGAAATACCGGCTTCTTCAAATGCTTTCAGACGACCGGTGCAAAACTTTTTATACACCTCATGGTCGCCGTCACCGGCATTTATCGCCGGCAGATAATTCCAGAAGCGGAACGGATGCGCGAACCCTTTCTCATTCAGCACACCCAGAATTGCCCCGTACGCGGTTTGCGTGTGTTGCTCAATATCGCCGCATTCATCTTTTGTCAGCCAGTGTGCAACGCAAATTACATCGTCCGTTTCAGACCAGTAACAACGTCCGGTCTGGCCACGGGTCACTTTGCCCTTCACCGTCCACATTTCATTGATTGCTTCAGAGCCCGCTTCTTCAAGCCCTGTTGCAATCAGGCCATTCCCGAAAGGTTCACACTGGTTGATAAGAGGCATTACCGCAAGAACATCCTCACGGGATTGCAGAGCTTTGGCGGGGGTGGAACAAAAATGCTGTTTTAACATGAGACAACTGGATGTGGTGTAATTTCAAACAGGAATGAGGCAGCCATTCACATGGCACAAATATCAGCAAACCGGCGGTAATACACAAGGCCCGGCCTGTCTGCGCGCCCTGCCGCTAATCACCGCTTCAGGTAATCATTCCGTGACACAAAATTAGTTTTTAATCTGGCGGTAGTTTAAACTAGCGAAAATTGAAAATAAAGCGAATGGACTCACCCTTTACCATGGCTGTTAACATTCGTGAACACCAGTAAATAACTCTTTCATGCCTGATACTTTTCCCCTTTTTACCCGTGAAGCAGAAGACACAATTGCTTATCTGACCCGGCCTGTCGATGCTGCGGCTCTCAATACCGGGCCGGTTACTGCCTCCCGCTTTCTTTCTCATGTGAAGCAGGTCGCAGAAGCTCTGACCTGTCAGGGTCATGCGATTAACCTGTGTGAGAACCGTTACCTGTTTCTGGTGGGACTGTGTGCCGCTGTTCTACGGGGCGCGACGACCTTGTTACCGCCGGATAAAAATATCGCCACCCAGGAGCAGATGAACGGGGACTACGGGGATTGTTTTATTATTCACGACGGGAGTGAAATCAGTGCCGCTATCCCTGCATTTAATATTCTGTCGGTGAAATGCCCGCAGGCAGACAGCAGCGATTTTTCTGTACCCGTCATTGCGGATGATTTTCTGGCCTGCATCAGTTTCACTTCCGGCTCTACCGGAAAATCAAAGCCTAATCTCAAATACTGGCGCACCTTGCACCGCAGCAGCCTGATCAACTACACCTTCATGCTCCCTGATTGTGAAGAGACCTTATATCAACTGGCCACCATGCCCGCCCAACATATGTGGGGTTTTGAAACTTCCGCGTTGCTGCCGTTATTCAGCAAAGTGTGCATGAGTGATGCAAAACCCCTGTTCCCGCAGGACATTCTGGACACCTTTGCAGCTCTGCCGGAACCCAAACAACTGGTTTCCACCCCTGTACATTTGCGGGCGCTGTGTGCCGGTATGACCTCTGAAGTTCGCGCCCACTCTGTGCTGTGCGCCACTTCCCCGCTTACCACAGAACTGGCCACCGAAGTGGAGCAGAAATTCAACGCGCCTTTAAGAGAAGTGTACGGTTGCAGTGAAGTGGGCTCGATGGCGGTACGACGTTCTGCCAAAGAGCAAGCCTGGTTGAAGTTTGAAGGCATTGATTTTGCGCAGAACGACGGTACCACCACGGTGCGCGCTGAACATTTGCCCTCAGATACCGTACTGCAAGATTTCATTGAATTTAAAGATGACAATCACTTTGTGTTGTCTGGCCGGGCAAGCGACTTGATAAAGATTGCCGGTAAACGGGGTTCACTGTTTACCATTAATCAAACGCTGCTGACGTTTAAGGGACTGGAAGATGGCATTGTGATTCATCCTGAATCAGCCGGGCCGGTTACCCGCCTTGTCGCCATTGTGTCGCTGAAGCCGGGGGTAGAAAAAGCCGAATTGGTGCGCTTTTTACAAGCGCGTTTAGACAGTGCGTTTGTGCCGCGACCTGTGTACGTGGTGGATGCCCTGCCCCGCGAACCTAACGGTAAGCTGCTGCGCAAAAACATTGATGCGCTACATGCGTCACTGAAAAAGAAAAGGTAATCAGCTTACCGGCAGTTGAATAAAAAAGGGCGTCCCGAAAAATTCGTGACGCCCTTTTTGTTTGTTATTTCACTGCTCAGCTGGCAATGTTTTGCGTTTAAACCCGCTTTATGATCAACGAGGTATTGATACCGCCAAAGGCGAGGTTATTGCTCATGAAGCAATCGGTTTTGATTTCGCGGCATTCCTGACGGATGTAATCCAGCGGTGCACATTCCGGATCAACATTATCCAGATTCAGTGTGGGTGCAAACCAGTTTTCTTTCATCATATTAACGGTCGCCCACACCTCAAATGAGCCGCACGCGCCTAGCGTATGGCCAGTATAGCTTTTCAGTGAACTAATGGGCTTGGCGCCGACAACCTGATAAGTCGCATTACTTTCGACAATATCACCGTGCTGCGTTGCCGTACCGTGTGCCGATACATAACCAATGTCGTCGGCGGTTACACAGGCAACTTTCATGGCTGAGGCCATGACACGTTGCACCGTTTCAGGGTTAGGTTTAACTAAATAAGCGCCGTCGGTATTGGTGGCGTAACCGGTGACTTCTGCCAGAATGTTGGCGCCACGGGCTTTAGCATGTTCGTAAGATTCAAGAATAAGCGTACACGCCCCCTCACCCAGTACCAGACCATCACGATCGCGATCGTATGGCCTGGGCGTGGCTTCCGGGGTATCATTTTTGGTGCTGGCCGCGAACAAGGTATCAAATACCGCTGCCTGGGAGGGACACAATTCCTCTGCGCCACCGGCAATCATTACGTCCTGCTGACCAAACTTAATGGCTTCATACGCATAGCCAATGGCCTGGCTACCCGCGGTACAGGCACTCGAAGTGGTGTACATGCGGCCCTGAGTACCAAAATACACACTGATATTCACAGCCGCGGTGTGGTTCATCATGCGCAGGTAGGTGCTGCTGTTGATGCGGGAAGTCGAAAAGTTCTCCAGCATAGGGGCAAATTCCAGTGCTGCCTCACTGCTGCCTGTGGCAGAACCGTAAGCCACACCCGTCGCAGAAGAGCGGATCACTGCATCATCAGTCAGGCCGGCATCAGCCAGCGCCCGCTCAGTCGCCAGCACACCCATTTGGGCAACACGGCCCATGCTACGCTTTTTCTTTTTGGTGTAGTGATCGGGCAAAGCAAAGTCGTGAATGGGAGCAGCCAGATAAGTGCCAAGACCGTCATACTTTTTCCAGTCTTCCATATAGCATACTGCTGACTTCATCGACTGAAGCGCAGATTTTACCTGCGACCATTCATCACCCAACGCAGACACTACACCGGCTCCGGTAATCACAACCCGTCTGTCATTATTGTTATTCAAACTACATCCTTTTCTTAAACAGGCCGGCGGAAAACCGACAAACTCGCCGTAGCCAAACACTGCACTTCACTGCCGTCTTGCGGCTCATTTTCAATGAAGCAATCGAACGTTGCAAGCCCGTCACCCACCAGCGCTTTTTCTTCACAGCGCACCGTGTACTTACCCGGCGCGAAGTAATCGCAATGGGTTTTAAATGAGCGCGTTCCGAGCAGAAACCCCAGGTGCGGCGTAACTTTCCCCAGCGCGAGCTGATGACCGGCAATGAGTGCGGCAGTCTGGCCCATGTATTCCAGACCAATCCAGGCAGGTACGCCCTTACCGGCTTCAAAAAACGGACTTTCGTCATCTACGTACGTGCGCGATGCCGATGAGGTTTCGGTGACATCCAGTACTTCGTTAATCAGTAACATGGGCGGACGGTGAGGAATTAACTCAAACAACCGGCTGTCGAAACGGGTTTCCTGCGACATTACTTCCCTTCCTCTGTGGTAACCGCTGTTAATAACGTGGTGTCGCCGGGCTGCCAGAAATCATAAAAATTAAACCATTGATACGGTGCGTTCAAGCAATGCTCTTCCAGTTTAGACGCAAACTGTTGCGCATAATGCTGTAAGTCCTGCTGGCGGGTCTTGCGGTTGATTTGCAATTTGTCACACAAAGGTGCCACATCAAACAACACCTTATTGTCTGACGCTTCACAGCGATAAGCAAACATCAGCTTAACCGGACACGCCAGCGCTTTTGCAAGCATGTAGGGACCGATGGGCAGTGGCGCATTTTCACCCAGAAACTGAACATCAACGGTGCGTTCCAGGCCACTCAGGGGAACACGGTCGCCGGCAATGAACACCCACTCGCCGGCATCAATTTTTTCCTTCAGCATCATGATGGTGGTGACATCAAACTCATCAGCCTGAAAGACATTAAGACGGGATTCGTTATTTTCGTCCTGCATCATTTTAACGAAGTTGCCGGCGTGCTTGTCGTAAACCAATATGTTGATGACCTTGCTGCGGTAACGGTGCATAAAGCCCCGGCAAAACTCCAGGTTACCGAAATGAGAACCGATTATAAGCTGCCCTCTGTCATCGTTGTGCAGGGCTTCGATATTCTCCGGCGAGCTGAGTACAAAGTCTTTTTCTGAGATTTCATCCAGCCAGCCCAGCATCTTATCCAGAATCACTTCAGCAAAGGTTTTGAAATGCAGCAGCACATGACGGTAACCCGTCTTACTTTGCCAGATCTCAGGCTTAAACCGGTAATGAGCGGTCAGGTATTGCAGCGATGCCTCACGCTGCTCCTTACGACACAGCACAAAATACAGCGCCACCGGATACATGATGATTGAAAACACTTTGCGGCCGCACAGCCGGTAAATAAAAAACACCAGTCGCATGGCTGCCATGGTGCCGGCTTCACGGGTTTGCGACCAGTGCGCCTGCTGTTCTGAAGTTTTATCTGACGTAGTCATCGCTTCCTCTTTACTTACCCAACAAGGCACGAACGCGGGTGACTACCAGTTTTGGCAAGCGAATAAGCATGCCAAACATCAACCGTACATGCAGCCGGATCAGCATGAGGTTATCTTTCAGATAATGAAAATGGGATACGGTGTTTTCGTGATAAATCACCTTAGTAGGAATGAAGTGCAAATCGATGCCTGCCCATACCGCTTTCACCAGCAATTCCGGGTCGAAATCCATGCGTGGGCCAAGGTAGTAATTATCGAAAACCCGCTCAATTTGTTTGATGGGATACACCCTGAAGCCGCACAGGCCGTCTTTAATTTGCAAAGACAGTGTTTCCAGCGCTACCCAGAAATCGGTAATTTTACGGCCGTATTTTCTGGCGAATGGCGCGGTTTTATCAAAATAAGGCTGACCGGAAATAAAGGAATCAGGGTGTGAGCGACTGTAATCCAGCAGTTTTTGCGCGTCATCGATGTTGTGCTGGCCATCGGCATCCAGTTGCAACACGTGGCTAAAGCCCAGGGCACTGGCGTGATAGCAGCCGGTGATCACCGAAGCACCTTTACCACGGTTCGTCTGGTGTCTGACAAGATGAAAATCCGGGTAAGGTTTAAGTAGTGCTTCCACCTTCGCCACGCTTTCTTCACCACTGCCATCATCTACCACAATGCAGGGTAAATTCAGTGATGCCAGCGCCGGCAGAAACTTTTCAAACAGCACTTCGTGTTTGTAATGAGGAACAATAATGCAATATTTCATGATGCGGAAAACTTAAAACTGCCCGTGGAGAATGAGTCCGTTTCGTTGGAGAAGTGAAACGACACACTGCCTTTAGCTGCATTGTGATTGAGCGTGAGCTGCATCTTTGCACCCGGCATGACCATGGTTTTGAATTTGATGTTGGTGAGTTGATGAAAACGGCTATCGCTGACAAACAACGCTTTTGCCAGCTTTCCCGCCCAGTCTATCTGCACCACACCGGGCAGCACTTTATGATCAGGAAAGTGACCGTCGAACCAGGCAAGATCTTCGCTTACCTTAAGCGTAATCTCAGCAGACGCTTCACCCATATTTACGGCCGTAATATCCGGCCCTTCCTGCGCGTTAAACAGTGCTTTCAACGCATGTATATCAGTCATCAACAATCTTATGCTTCTTTTTGTAGTGGCGCCGGAAAAGTAATTCAGCAACCACAAATACGGCAAAAATCAGGTAGGACAGTAAACCGTTGTAGAGTGTCCATACTGCTAAACTGCTAAACCAGGCTGTCCAGGCGGCCACCGCTGCATTGAGCAACAACAACAGCCCCCACGCCAGGCTCAGCGCCCTGAGATATCCTTTCGCCTGTGCCGGCGGATTGTGCCCACCAGCCCGGGCGAAGCGCTCTATCAGGGTGTGCTCATCAAGCAACGAAATCAGGAACAGCAGTCCCATTCCGGCGCTCATGATCACAGGGTAACATTTCAGCAGTATTTCACTGTTCAGAAATATAACCCCGGCGCAATATAACGCAATCACGGCAGTCATCAACCAGTCACTGGTTTTACGACTCCTTCCTGCAACCACCAGCCTGAAGATGGACACTAACAGTAACACCGCACCGAACCAGCGGGGGTCTATCGTGTCGATGTTAAGCCACACCACAAAGGGGTAAGCCACAGACACGAGTACAAAGAGCAGCGGAATTAAGTCCTTCGGGCCTCGCTGCCGCGGTGATGCACTCACGCCAGCACGCTTTGCCTGTAATTGCCCAGCACCGCCCGTTCTTCATCATCAATCTGCGTGGTCGCTTCGTCGCTCAGCATATCTTCAAAGTACGGGACAATTTTCTGCATAATGGCAATGTTCTTATCCAGTGCCATTTCCACATCAATATCCGGGTTTTTCAGTACGTCGTTGAGCTCGCCCAGACAAGGCACCAGGAATTGATCCATAAAGCTGCCTTTGGCGGGTAAAACCAAACGCTTCTGTGCTCTTTCAGCCAGCAACATCTGCATTTTCTTATTCAGCTTCTGGGTTTTCAGCAGGTTCGGGGTAATTTTACGCATGGTATCTAAGTCGCCGATGGCGTCGGTGAAAAACAGCAAGGCAAACACACCCCAGTAGTAGGTGTAATCCCAGACCAGCTTAATCGACATCATCTTACGATCGCCAAAACCGCCGTACTGATCTTTGTAAATTGACAGAGTGTTCTCAAAGAACGAGTCGTAAAACTTGTGGAACAAGGCCGCTTCAAAACGAATGTCCTGCCCTTTCCTGTCACGCTCGATAAGATGGGTAACAAAGGTATTATTCAGTGCGATGAAATCGCTGCCCGGTGAATAGAAAGGGTCAGCAAAGGCGCCGGCTTCACCTGTCATGGCCCAGCCAGAGTCTGAGAACATCTGCTTGCAGCCGTAGGAATAGCCTTGCATGACTTTAAAGTCGAGCAGTTCCGCCCCTTCAATGGCCTCTGCGCAGAGTGGATGTTCTTGTTGTAACCATGCCATGGTGTCTTCAAAGGAGCTGATTTTGCTGTCGGCCAGCGCTTTATCGTCCATGACGATACCAAAGCTGGTGGCGCCGGACGCAAGAGGAATAATCCACACCCAGTAACCCGGGCCCATCAGATGATTGGTGCTTAACCAGCGTTTACCCGGTTCGAGGACACGATTTTGCCAGGCTTCATTATCAGACCATTCATCGATAATGACCCGCTTATTGATCCGGAAAAAGACCGCGTTGCCTTGATGGCCAGTTTCAGTCTGCAAGTTCAGCTTATTACGTAGCAACGCCTGACGGCCCGCTGCGTCGACTAACCAGCGTCCCTGAACGGTGATCGTTTCGTCACCGCGACGGCAAACCACAGTGTGATTTTTATCGCCCAGTTCAATGTCTTCAGGTACTGCGCCATCAAGAAATACCACGCCTTTTTCTTTCAGCATGGTGTAGAGGTAGTTTTCCAGCGTGCCACGTTCAATTTGGTAAGCCGGAATGCCGAAAAGCTCGCTGACGCCCAGTTCATCATAATCGCTGTAGTCGTTTTGCACTTTGCCGAAGAACAGCCTGAGGCCGTACTTACGCAGATGCTTTTCCTTGAAATGGTCTTTCAGGCCAAGTACATCTGTAAAGTAGTGCGCACCAATTTCAACCGTAGACTCCCCCACTTTTGCCGTGGTGTCGTGTACCGGAAAGGTGTTTTTCTCAATTATGGTTATGGCGTAAGTGTCGTCGCGGTTAAGCAGTTGCAGCGCCAGGCTCATGCCTGCCAGCCCGCCACCGGCGATGATAATATCCGTATTTATCTGATCCATCATTTACCCTTCACAAGCTAAAGTGAGACTGGTTCCACTGCTTAGCGGAATCGTGATCTGCCCGTCAGGTTGATTCAACAGCTCAGCAACACACAATACCTTTGCCGCCGGGTTCTGCGCATACATTTCTGTGAGATACGTACTGCCGGCGTTGAGCTCCGGCCAGCTTGCATCTTCCTGCTGATTTACCGTTGCCGTAAGCACCTGGCCTTCCACGTTGGCATCGTGCGGATAAATCACCAGTGAAAACGCAAAGGTTTCCTGGTTTGGCAACACGGGCGTCAGAATATCTGCCACCGGCGCGTCATAGAAAGTGAGCAGCATGGGCACGTTTTCAGTTTCGCACTGAATCATGGCCTCAAGAATGGTTAACGACACCGACTCTTCATATCCGGCAACAGAATTGGCCGCGCTCATGGTGCCCGTACTGATGGTCCAGTAGCCGGCCGGCGCGTTGTGTACCGAGTTATGGAACTTAGTAGGCGATAACTCTTTATGTTCAGACGCCAGCGTTTTGCACATGTAGTCGGTCAGGTCGGTATCGCCCAGACCAGACACAAACACGCAAGTAAGGGTATCGGGCTCAACACCGGCATCTTGCGTCGCCTGCCATGAACTCTCAACCGCCAGCTTAACCGGCAACGGGGCCCGGCGTCTTTCATTGGCGGGAATAATACCGGGTTTCGGGCTTTTCAGCTTTGCTTCCGGTAAGTCTGCGCCACCGAGCAGCGCCTGAAGTGCAGACCAGTTTTCAAAGTAGCTGCCCCAGGCACCGGTGCCTGCAATTTTACATTTCAGTGCTCTTGTCTGCATATTACTCTGCCCTGCTAAACAAAAGTGTACAGTTATTACCACCGAAGCCGAATGAATTGGTCATCACGTGCTGACACACTTTCTCTTCGTCTGTGGCTTTAATGGAGAAATCCAGTGCTTCATCCAGCGTTTCCAGGTTCTTTGAACCCGGGATCACGTTGGTATGCAAGGTGTCCATGGCGATAATGGCTTCTGTAATACCGGCTGCCCCCAGGGTATGTCCCATCCAGGCTTTGGTCGATGAACAACGTACAGACGCAGGGAACAATTCGGAAATCAGCTTTCCTTCAATTAAATCGTTAGCCCGGCTGGATGTGCCGTGAAGGTTTATGTAATCCACCGACTCAGGAGACAATGCCGCTCGTTTCAATGCCTGTGTCATCGACAATCTGGCACCCAGTCCGTCTGGATGCGGGTGCGACATATGGTGTGCATCTGAGCTTTCGCCGTAACCGGCCAGTGTAATGCCTTTACCGTTGTCATTTTCACCCGCGCGCTGGAGTACGGCAAAACCGGATGCTTCACCCAGGTTAATCCCGTCCCGGTGCTGATCGAAGGGCTTACACGGGTTTGGCGACAGCAACTGCAGCGAATTAAAACCGTGCAGCACACTCAGACACAACGTATCCACGCCGCCTACCAGCACCGCATCAACAATACCGGTTTCCAGCCAGCGGGCGCCGGTGGCAAATACTTTAGCGGAAGATGAGCAGGCGGTGTTGATAGTGAGTGACGGGCCTTTAATGCCGGAAAGGTGTGCGGCAAACAAAGCAGGTGCATGAGGATTATGCACAAACGGCTGCCTGAAAGCTTCGGTTAACCCATTGTCGCTGTTGAGCTTGGTGTAGGCTTCTTCAGTACGGTCGATACTGGATGTACTCGAGCCCATGACTAAACCAATGCGGGCAGCGCCGTATTTGCTGATTAACGCTGAAACGGTATGGCGAATCGTGCCCTGTTCATATCCCAATGCAGCAAGGGCATTGTTCCGGCTTTGCCATTGACCGAGGTCATCCACCCCGTTAATTTGCTCAACAACGCCAATCCAGGTGTCCAGATCTGAACCTGGCAGGTTGTTCTTAATCAGGCCGCTTTTATGCTGTTTGAGCGAAGTCCGTAAGGCGCTGAGATTAATCCCGGCCGCCGAACAGGATTCGTAATCGATGATATCTATTTTCATGTCGTCAAAGATAACCCTCAAACCGCTTTATTTACCGCAAATCCGAGGGTAACCGCCCGATTTTATTTATTCTTTTCAACAAATGCGGTTAAGCTTCGTAAGGTCTCGAACGCTTCGCGTGTACCTTCGTCTTCAGCTTTAATTTGCACGCCGTATTCTTTTGATATCGCTAATGAAATTTCCAGCGCATCAATAGAATCGAGTCCCAGACCGTCACCGAATAATTGATCTTCCGGATCAATTTCTTCCGCTTCCATGTCTTCAAGGTTGAGTGCTTCAACCAAAAGCTGAGCCATTTTTAATTCGGATTCTGTTTGTGTAGCCATAGTTGATACTGTCCTTACTATGTACGCTTCTCTCTGAAAGGGCGCTAGTTTAAACTAATGTTACAATAAAAACTATTTCTGCAAACCGGCATGTTTTCCGATTTTACCCCTTCAAAACCGGCAAAATTCATCAGTGATCAGGAGGTACACCTCTGGCTCGTTGATGTTGCTGATACATATGAAAAAAATGTCATGTCTCAGTTGCAGTCGTATTTGTCTGAAGATGAAAAGCTGCGCATGGCAGGTTTTCGCAAGCCAGAAAGCCAGCACCGCTTTCTGACAGCACGCGGTGCGCTCAGGCTCATTCTGGCCGGATTACAGATGGCCAGCCTTCCGGCTGACATGCAATTCAGTGTCAACGACCACGGTAAACCATTTCTCACAGCAAACCCGGAAAATCTGCACTTTAACCTCTCCCATTCCGGTGACATGATTTTAATTGCTATGACCCGTGGACGTGAGTGCGGCGTCGACATTGAACGGATGGACAGCGCCCGCAATTTTAATGAGCTGGCGGATTTTTACTTTCACCCGTCTGAACGTGATGTAATCTCAGCGGCAAAGGGCGATGCAGACATCATGCATCGCTTCTATACACTCTGGTCTTTAAAGGAAGCTTTCATCAAAGCGGAGGGTAAAGGTATGGCCATTGCCGGAGACAGCTTTTACTTTTCCGGTATTGATTCTTTGCAGCCTGAGGTAGTGACAACTGCGGGTTCTCAGACCAGCGGCCGGCACTGGCTATTCAGTTGTGAGTTTTACAGGCAGGATTACAGCATGGCCCTTGCCGTTGAAAAAATAAATGAAAGGGATATCACGGTTAAACGGCAACGCCTGGTCTTTGATTAATCCGCCTGCCTGTGATTATCCCGTGCCACGGCGGTAAAATTGCGTTAACGTAGCGCCGGCGTAAAGAAAACACTGTTGATAAAGGAGTTCGCAGTGCAGCATGTTAAACAGGCTCTGAAAGCGGCCTTCAAAAAAGCCGACAAGCCTCTGTTGGACCGGTGTATCACGGAGCAGCGTTCACCCGGGTTGCCAGACATCCGTCGAATTCAGCATTTTCCTGCCCGGCGGGTCATCCGTGCATCCCGGGCCTTTAACCGCCTTCATCACTGGCAATACGATACCCTGCATCCCTGCTTTCCTCTCTTTTTGGGGTTGTCACTGCACATCGACGTACTTACCGCTAACGCGTCGCCTTTTCCGCTGATGGGGCTGGTGCATACAGAAAATACCATAAATCAACTTTTGCCGCTGAATGCAGAAGACATGGAGATTACTTGTCATTTCAGTGATGTACGTCTTCATCCGCGGGGCATTGCCATTGACGTGATGCTGACAGTGACCCAGCAGGATATTGTGCGTCAGCAAATTACCAGTACGTATCTATACAGGGGCGCTTCCGGCGTGCTGAAACAGACCCCGGAAAGTGACGGTGCATATGTCTCAGGGCCTGAAAAAACCTTTACAGCCACCTCTGTAATGAACTTTGACGCCGCTGCAGGACGCCGGTACGCCCGTATCAGCGGCGACTATAACCCTATTCATCTTTACCGCTGGTGTGCCAGGCTGTTTGGCTTTAAACACGCCATTGCCCATGGCACTCATGTGCTTGCACGATGCATCTCAACGCTGAGCGATGCAACAGCGACGGGGCAGCATGCTTTTTCTGTTACCAATGCGTTCAGGTATCCCGTGCTGTTGCCGTCTGAAATGCGGCTTAACAGCAACGGGGAAGAAAGTATCGAAGGCAGTGAAGTGTCTGAAGTGTCTTTCGAACTGCGGGACAAGCAGGCAGTTCGCAGGAAGCAGGTAGTGCTGTGCGGACGCATCGGCGCACCGTTACAACACATACCGGCTAACCCGCGAAATTAACTGGCCTGCGCCAGTTTTTTAAGTAGTAAGGTTTTGAGTTCGTCTGCCGGCAGGGCTTTGCTGTAATAATAGCCCTGATATTCCTGCCCGTTCAGTGAACGGATAAATTCCAGCTGTTCTTCGGTTTCAATACCTTCGGTAGTCACTTTCAGGTTCAGTATTTTTGCCAGCGCAATGACCGATTTCACGATAGCTGCATCCTGATCATTAAATACCGCTTCCGACATAAAGCTCTTATCAATCTTCAGGCGGTCGATAGGGAACCGGCGTAGCTGGGCCAGATTGGAATAACCTGTTCCGAAATCGTCGATGGATAACGACACCCCGGCATCCCGTAAGGCCGACATAACGCCCTGCGCGTATTTGGGATCCTTCACCAGCGTGCTCTCCGTCAGCTCAAGTTCAAGACGGTTCGCTGCCAGACCGGTTTCCTCTAAAATTAATTTTACTGATTCCACAAATCCTCTGTGACTCAGTTGCAGCGCTGAAATATTCACTGCAATAGGCAGCGCCACACCAAACTCCTTTTCCCAGTTTGCTGAAAACTGACACGCTTTTCTGAGTACCCACTCACCCAACGGCAAGATAAGATTCGAATCTTCAGCAAACGGGATCAGTTCATCCGGCGTAACCGTTCCCAGTACGTCATCCTGCCAGCGGACCAGTGCTTCCACACCGGTGACTTTGCCTGTGCTTACCTCCACTTTAGGCTGGTACGCCAGACTCAGGCCGTCGTTTAATAAAGCCAGTCTTAGACGTTCATCCATTTTGCTCCGGCGCTCTGTACCGCTGGTCATATTTTCCTGATAAAACACATAATTGTTTCTGCCAGACTTTTTCGCCGCATACATGGCAGCATCGGCGTAAATCATCAGTTCATGTTTCTGTGCAGCGTGATCAGGATACATGCTCACGCCCACGCTGCTGGATACGTGAACCAGCATGTCTTCAATCTGAAATGGTTGCTGCAGAGACTCAACAATGCGAAACGCCAGACTTTCCGCCACTTTACGGGACGGATTGCCCTGAATGAGCACCATAAACTCATCGCCGCCAACCCTGGCAACCAGATCCGTTTCCCTGACCGCTGCACGTAACCGGTCTGCCGATTGCCTGATCAATAAGTCACCCACATGATGGCCCAGCGAGTCATTCACATTCTTGAAATGGTCCAGGTCGACGAAAAACACGCTGAAGGAGTCACTGCCCTGTTGCAGTAATTCCTCGATTTTTTCTTCGAAGTGCAACCGGTTAGGGAGCGTAGTCAGCGAATCACGGTAGACCATGCTTTTCAGTTCACGGTTTGCATCACTCAGCGACGCCGCCAGTTGGGCGTTTTTCGATGTCAGGTGAGTATCGTAGATAGACAGCACCAGAGCACTCAGCATAATGCTCACCGATACCGAGGCCACTGACACAGCCAGCCTGCCGGGAGACAAGCCATCCACCGGCATCATATGCATGCCTTCAGGATAAATGGTTGCCGCCATACCGGTGTAGTGCATACCGGCAATCCCCACAGCCATCACCATACCGGCAGCTACCCGAAACCAGAAGGAAGGACGTTGATTAGCGACCGGGTTCAGGCTGAACACTAACCAGAGTGCAGCAGCAGACGCGCCTACAGCGATGAGCACCGAGCAGGCAAAAATTAGCGGGTCATAACTCAGTTCACCATGCATTTGCATGGCTTCCATTCCCACATAATGCATGATGCACACGCCGGCTCCCATCAGCAGAGCACCAGCCGCCAGCCGTCCGGCTGTCGGGCTACCATTACGAACCACCGCCAGCGCCAGGCCTGAAGTGAGAATGGCTGCCAGAAAAGATACCAGGGTAAGGGGAATGTCGTACATCACATGCGTGGACATATCCATTGCCAGCATGCCGATAAAATGCATCGACCAGATCCCGACGCCCATGGAAAACGCGCCACCGGTCAGCCATAAATGTGAGGCGATGCCTTTAGTCGCACGCAGGCGTCCCGCCATATCCAGCGCCGTCAGGGAAGCAATGAATGCGACACCAAGTGAGAGCGCAACAAGTCCGGGGTGATATTGTGCATCCATGTTCTTTCCTTTTTTTAACCGGCGGGTCAGTTGTCCGGTGGACACAACACCGGAAATTAGACTTAAGTCTAATAAGCTATGCGGGAAGGAAAAATGCCCGGTGATCAACATGGATATGTGGTTTCATACGTTTCCATCATACAAGCCTGCCCGGCCGGCCTGTGACGAGCGTCAGGCAAGGATCGCTGCAACCTTCTCTCTGAGTAAAGGCAGCACCCTGTTTTCAAACCAGGGATGCCTCGCCAGCCACCGGTTATTCCGGCCTGACGGATGGGGCAGCACCACAGCATCCGAACCTGATGAAGCTGTTTGTTCTACTGCATCAGTTAAGGTTTTGTACTCAGGAAAATAATATTGCTGTGAGTAGCGCCCGATATGGATCATGAGTTCAGGTGACAACTGATCGAGAACCGGTTTGTGCCAGGTGGCAGAACAGATTTTAGGCGGTGGTGCATCTGCACCATTCTTGTAGCCCGGAAAGCAAAATGCCATGGGCAGGTGAGTAAATAAAGACGAATAAAATGCTGACCGGTTCACCCCGAGCCAGAGGCGAAGTTTATCGCCACTGGCGTCATTCCAGGGTTGGTGGCTTTCGTGAGCTTTGATGCCGGGTGCCTGTCCGACAATCACAATTTTCGCTTCAGCATGCAGTTGCACTACCGGTCGGGGAGCATGGGGTAATAACCCTGAACACAGCGTGCAACGGTGTATGTCACTGAATAATTTGGCCGGTTCCGTTTCAGTCATAGATCCACACTGATTGCATAAACTTCAAACTCTGGCACTATGAACCTGCCTGAAAAACCATCAAATAATAAGGACATATCCATGACTTCGCTACTCAAGAAATACTTGTCAGCCGCCATCATAACATTCTCGTTGTTTCCTCTGGCAGCCAATGCAAAAGATTCACATCAGTATGCTGACATTCCGGCTCCGGAGTTTGAGTTTCTTTTTGAAGCCGTTGTAACACTTGATCCGCCCCTTGAAGTCGGTGAGACACGATACGGTAAACGCCGGATTATCGGCATTAATGGCGGTGAATTTCGCGGCCCCGAACTCAACGGAAAGGTGTTGGGAGGCGGCGCCGACTGGCAGACAGTGAGAAAGGACGGAACCGCAGATCTGGTGGCGGATTACAGCCTGCAAACCGACTCCGGCGAGATCATCTATGTGCATAATGAAGGGATCCGCACCGCTTCACCGGAAGTGCTGGCCAGACTGGCTAAAGGAGAAGACATGCCAGCAGCGTCTTACTATATGCGTACTGCCGCAAAGCTGGAAGTCGCTTCGGACAGTCCCTACGCCTGGCTGAATAAGTCAGTTATCGTGTCCACCGGTATGCGAAAAGCCAACAGCGTCGTCCTGCATTTCTACCGCGTTAAGTAACCACCATCCTCAAGCTGAGCGCAGAGAATCCCTCTGCGCCTCCTAATCAACCTTATTATTTTGCTGTGACTTTCCGTTTGCTGATTTTAAGCAGGTGGTCTGCGGTCCGGTCAATGGCCGCCTTCAACGGCTTTTTCTTCAGCTCAGTGAACGATGCCAGCACCCGGCAGGCGACCAATGCGAAGACGACAGCAAGAATGTAGCTGGTCCAGCTGGCTGCATCATGGAAAAACGGCACCAGAGATAACAGTAGAAATAGCGGAGTGTGGTACAGATAAATACTGAAGGAGAAACAAGCCAGCGCTTTCACAGCTTTGGTTGCCAGCTCACCAATCCTGATACGCAGATGGTATGCACTGTAAAAATTCACGACTGCCAGCAGAGCCAGAAAATAATCCCCCAGAAACTGCTTGGCAGGAATAAATTTAGGCGGCGAGCCGAGTACATAATGATTAAATTCATCCAGCACAGAATCAAAAGCAGTTACCTTTGTTGCAATAAATCCGAGTAAAGTTGCAGCAAACAGGAATAACGCCGTGCCCCGGCCCGGCGTGTATTTATCTTTGCACACATACAGCAATGCGCCCATTCCCCACAACGGCAGAAACAGCGCAATATACGGTCCCATGATCAAAACTACTGCGAAAATGAGTAACCAGCGGTAGCGGTTTGCATAAAGCACCACGGCAATAAATACGTAATACCAGACTTCATAACTTAGCGACCAGTACGGGAAGTTTCCGGCGGGGAACAGGAATCCCAGCCACGACTGGGAATAAAAAGTCAGAAAAATAGGATAGTACAACCAGGCTTTGTTGATGGTGTAGTCTACCGGTTCGCCCTGAACAGATGTATGAATAAGGCTGGCAATGATTCCCAGCAGCAGACCGGGCACAGCCACAGAGTAAATCCGCGCCATCCGGTTGGTGGCGAAGGAATACAGGTTTTTATCTTTCTCTTTCCCGCACCAGGTTATAACAAACCCGCTGAGCACGAAAAACAATACCACGCCATCTCTGCCCAGGCGGGCTTCTCCGAGAATATCCTGAAGCCATAATGGCCCGAAGTGACCGGCGTGAGACAGCAGTACCAGAAAGGTGGCAACTACCCTGACCATCTCAAGGTATACAGACAATCCTTTGTTCATTAGTTGTTCCTGAACATTGTTACTATTCTGAACGCAGAGTAAACCGTGACTTTACCATATACAACCTCTTGTCACTCCACCGTGCGCTTGAGCGGATCCCACCAGAATATTTTTAGCCACGCTGTGCACAGGGCTATCACTGACAGGCTGACAACAAAGGGTTCCCAGGCTTTAATGACCATAAAGATTGGTGCTGCGGTTAATGCTGTATGCCAGACAACACCCACCACCACATTAGCGGCATCTTTTTTAAACTGGTTGTTCGCAGTTATTGCGACGCCATCTTCCTGCAGTGCCCGCACGACCGGCTGCCACCAGCCCCAGGGACGGGTTTTCTGATAGAACGCCTTCAGCACTCCTATATCATCCGGTCGGGTGAGCAGG
The DNA here is from genome assembly GCF_984505615.1 of Alteromonas sp. Lineage (NCBI taxonomy): Bacteria > Pseudomonadati > Pseudomonadota > Gammaproteobacteria > Alteromonadales > Alteromonadaceae > Alteromonas > Alteromonas sp. Next base: position 251,833 of record NZ_CFHOXV010000001.1, read on the forward strand.
CTGACGCCAATGCACACCAGCAAGCAGAAACCGAATAAAAACGGGAACGCATACAACGGCTGGATATCGGTGAACATAAGAAAGACCGACAGAATAATTCCCGCCGTCATGCCGCAAAAGAAAGCCATGCCATTGAAACGCCACCAGTACCACTTCAGTACATTCGCTGCCGTATAACCACCGTATAACGCAGACACCAGCCACATCACCATGCTGTTCAGTGACGGTACAAACAACCCGAGTAACGAACCGCAGACGATGAAAAGAACAGACACCAGATAGCTGAGTTTCAACGCCTTTCTTTCCGGTATATCAGGATTGATGTAGCGTTTATAAATATCGTTGACCACGTAGGCCGGTGCGGCGTTTGATGTGGCAGCAAAGGTAGACATGAAAGTTGCCAGCAGCCCTGCAATAATGAGCCCCAGCAGACCGGACGGAATAAAATTGGCCAGGGTCAGCGGTAATATTTGCTCGAAATCTGCAGCGCTGTCCATTTGATTTAAAGCCGGCGTGAGATAAACCAGCGCCAGTACGGTGAGCCCGGTGACCATCATGTAGCGGGGAAATAACAGTACAATACTGACAAAACCGCTCATCTTAGCCGCCTCTGACGGTGTGCGCGCAGCAAGAATACGCTGCATATCAAAGTTAGGCGCCGGCCCGGCCAGACTTTGCAAAATGCCTTTGAAAAGCCCCAGCATAATGAAAAGCGAAAACAGTGAATAACCGTCACCGGCAATCCGTTCATTAGCCTCAGGCAACAACGTTTGCCAGTCCAAATCCAGTTGCCAGCCAAACGACAGTGATGTCCATCCCTCAGGCACCACCGCAGCCAGCATATCCGGAGAAACCTGCATCATTGCAATCACACCGATGGCAATGCAGGCCGCTGTCATGACTAAAAACTGTAACACCTCGGTGTAGACCACACTCACCATGCCACCGCGCACAACATAAAGCGCGGTAAACCCGGTGATCAAAGCGCCGTAAAGCACTTCGTTAAGCCTGACATCTGCACTTAACTGCCAGGGCAGGAAGGCCGCAGCGAATTTGCCGATACCGGTGAATCCGTAAGCGAGAAGCCCCAGCACACTGATCAACGCAAATACAACAACAATGATATGGCTCAGCGTGGCACCCCGCCCTTCGCCAAACCGGAACCGTATCCATTCTGCGCCCGTCATCACACCCGATCTGCGCAGCCAGATGGAAAGGAAAATCATAAGAAAAATTTGGTTAAAACTGGGCCAGAGCCATGGAATGAATACGCTTTTCAAACCATAGATAAAAAGCAGGTACACCATCCACATGGTGCCACTGATATCGAACATGCCTGAGGCATTGGACAGCCCGAGGAACGGCCAGGGGATTTTATTCTGGCCGAGAAAATAATCTGTTGTGTTTTTTTTGTTAAATCTGGCTATTCCCATTCCAAGCAGAATGACAACACAGAGATAGCCAGCAATGACGAGAACGTCAAAAGACGACAACTTCATAGCATGTTCCATTAAGGCCGGTGAGGCTCAGTCACCATTTTACCTTTTTGAAACCGGTTGTCGTCAATAAACAATGTATTAACGAATGTAACCCGTCAAACGGTGTGACGCTACTGCCCTGCCGTTACAGATGTAGCGGGCCAGTTGTCCGTTCTGAAAGGTACTGCGGGTAAGCCTTCCCCGTTCACCAGATTCACGACCGGATAATCAGCCCAGGCATAACGCACGGCAACAGGTTTCTTCACATTCGCATTAGTTAATATAATCGTCTCACCGTCCAGTTCCGCGTCAGCAAGAAAGAACCGCTTATCTTCACCGGCGATAATAAAGCCTGCAGGTGCGTTACCTTCTGTTGTTGTCAGGCCCTCAGCATTGCTGAAACGTAACGTCACTTTATCGCCTTCAATATCCATACCTGAAAAGTCCGGCCCTGACGTTACGATATCCTGATGGCCGTAAGCCTGCCGGGCCGCCTGACGCCATAACCTCTCGCCCACAGGCCGCTTGTTTTTAGGATGAATGTCGTCCGGATTACCCACATCAATAGACACAGCCATGCCGGTATCCGGCAGAGATAAGGTTTCCTTTTGTGCATCCCGCAGGTAAGCCCATGCACTGTCAGGCTGTAAAGCCTGTGGTTTCAAAAATGCTGAAAGCTGCACAAACAGGAATGGCAATGTGTCGTCATCCGCCTTTTTACGCCATGTCCTGATCAGTGTTTTAAATAAGTCTGCGTAGTATTCCTGACGATCGACATTGCTTTCGCCCTGATACCAGATAACGCCTTTTACCCGGTAAGGTAGCAAGGGGTTTATCATCGCGTTATACAAAAACCCGGGAGTGAAGGTGTAGTTTTCTACCTCAGGAACAGGTGGCTCAATGGTGTTAGTGCCCCGCCATTGTCCGGATATATCAACTTTCTCAGTGCCAACTTCCCGCCAGATTTGTGCCGGCCGGCCCACATAGGCTTTGTTATCCCAGTCGTTCGTCACCCGGATAGCGAACACGTTTTTCCCCTGCCGCAGCCACTTTTCAGGCAGGTGATGCAGCGAATCACCATTGCGCCAGTCTTCTTTCGCAATCACGTGACCGTTAATAAACACAAAAGCGTTCTGAACAATGTCACCCACATTAATCGTGACAGGCTTCGACAGTTCATCGTCTGTCAGCGTGAAGGTATGCCGCAACCAGGTAAATTCAGTAAACGGTGTACTGTTCGGCAGAGTGACTTCAGGCCATTGACTGTCATCGAAATCAAGCTCAGCCGCACCGGTAGCCAGTGCTAAGGCTTCGCTGTCAATACGACGCCACTTTTCGGTATTTCGCGTGTCGTTGTCGCGCAGCGTTTTTGCCCAGTCAGGGTTGCGTTTTACTGCTTCAGCCTGTTCCCGGTAGCCGGGCACAGTTTCAACCGTCGCCAAATCAATCCAGGCTTCTGCCGGCGTGCCGCCCCAGTTACTCTCAATAATGCCCACCATTACATCTTCTTCTGATGAGACTTTTTCAGCAAAAAACCAGGCCACGGCAGAGGATGCACCGGCGGTGCCGGCATTGGCGACCTGCCACTTGCTCTCAGGCAATGTGGTCTGCACTTCCGGCGACAGGGTATTTGGCACATCATAAAGGCGAATGCGTGCATTACCGGCTTCAGCCAGTGCTTTTTCATTACCTGTAACGTGGTCTTTTAAATCCCATTCCATGTTGGATTGCCCGGCGGCAATCCACACATCGCCGTACCACACATCATCGAATGTCAGGGTGTTATCACCCTTTACAGTAAGGGTATAGGGGCCGCCTTTAGATTGTGCCGGTAACGAAAGGGTCCAGTTCCCTGAAGCTGTTACCGTTGTGGTTTGTTCCACGTTATTTATCACAACACGGACAGTTTCGCCGGGCGCGCCTGTGCCCCACACATTGACCGGTTTGTTTCGCTGTAACACCATGTGATCAGTAAATAACGTCGCTATTTCTGCTGCGGATGCGTGCACTGATATGACAAGGGATAGTGTCATGCACAAAAGGCTTTTTTTCATTTTAATTTCCTGAGGTTAACCGGCGTGCACGCAGCAAGAAGAGTGCTATTTAACAGCCCGCGTGCTTTCCCGGATAATGATTTCAAACGGTAAAATGTATTCAGTAAGTTTCGGCTGTTCACCTTCAATTATGCGGAACAGCAATTCGGCAGCTTCTTCCCCCATCCTCACAGCAGGTTGCCTGATGGTGGTCAACGGAGGATCGCAGTAATTGGCCATATCCAGATCGTCAAATCCGGTGACAGAAATGTCATCCGGCACTTTCAGACCTTTCTCTTTCAAGCCTTTAAGTGCTCCGATTGCCATTTCATCGTTGGCACAGAAAAGCGCCGTAGGCCGCTCGTCCATATTGACGAAATGCTTCACTGCATTAAATCCGGACCAGAACGAAAAGTCGCCTTCAACCACCAGCTCTTCATCAAAGGCAATGCCGGCATTCTCCAGCGCCTGTTTGTAACCATCCTGCCTGGCCATGGAGTGAAGGTTGTCTTTCAGGCCGGAAATCATACCGATGCGGCGGTGGCCCTGACTGACCAGATACGTCACCATTTTGGCAGCGGCTTCTTCATTGTCGATGCGAACAGAATAGTAAGGAGTACCGGCACAGCCGGCCGCATTCACGGCTTTTACATCTTTAATAGGCAAAACAGCTTTGTCATTGTGAGGAGTCAGCTGAATTAATCCGTCCGCCTGACGGGTTTCCACCAGTTGAATAAATTCCTGCTCCCGGCTGGCACTGTCACGGGTATCACCGAGCAACACATTAAAACCATGTTTTGCAGCCGTATCTTCAACGCCACTGATTAACTGGGCGAAGAACAGGTTAGCAATGTTAGGTACCAGCACCACAATGGTGTTCGTGCGCTGTAAGCGAAATTTTTGAGAGGTGAGATTTGGCCGGTACTGCAATTTCTCTATCGCCTGATTCACACGGCGGAGACTTTGCTTTGAGACCATTTCAGGGTTACTGATAGCTCTTGAAACGGTGGCTATTGATAAGCCTGACTCTCTGGAAACATCACGGATAGTGGCCATAGTCGATACTTTCTACGCTGGAATGGTAAGGGAATTCAACAAACTCCCTTCACGCTTTTTTACTAATTCATGCAGTGTAAAACATCGGGGGTACTAATCGTACCCCCGCTTCACGACTTTCTGCTTAAGCTCAGAACTTCGCTCTTACGCCCACGATGTAGCGGGTTTCATAGTAGTTCTGGAAGGCGTACTGATCTTCCCATTGCAGGTAATAATCCTCGTACTCGCCAGTGATGTTCGAGCCCTGCGCATAGACAGAGAAGTTCTCATCAATGTCGTAGCTGGCAGAAATGTCCACATAAGATGTCGGCGCCTGATAAAGGTTCAGTGCTCCCCAACCACCCTGACCGGCTAAGCGTTCGCTACGGTAGTTGTAAGCAATACGTGCTTCAAAACGGTCGCCCTGATACCAGCCGATAACGTTAAACTGACGCTCAGAGTTGTCGTTAAACATATTCTCTTCGCCGTAAATGTCAGTACCGGAACCTTCACTGGGTGAATAAGTGAAGTTAGTATCCATACCGAAGCTGGCTAACAGAGACTCACCTTCGATGAAGTCACTGAACGCGATTTTCGCACCGATTTCAAAACCTTCCAGCGTACCACCGTCACCCTGAACCAGCGTAGTGATTGGTACGCTGCGACGCACGATACCGTCCGCATCCGGCATTTCCATGTCTACCGTCTGGTTCACAGTGAAGCTGTCAATTTCAACACGGAATAGTGCAGCAGATACCATACTGGCCTGACCGGGATACCATTCTAACGACACGTCGTAGTTAGTCGAGCGCCATGGATCAAGCTGCGGATTACCCGCGAGGCTACCGCCGGTCACAATGAACTGGCCTTGTGTCGGGCTGCCCTCTACTGAATCTAACGCATTACTTAACGTTAAACCTTCACCGTACTGATTCAGGTTAAGCGGCGTCATGTTTTCTGAATAGGCAAAACGTGCAATTACGTTGTCCGTGATGCTGTAAGACAGGTTCAGAGTTGGTAACACATCGGTATAGTCACGGCTTGAAACCACATCGCCGGTATCAATAGCAGTACCACTGTAAGGCAGGTTGTCACCGGCAATGTTCTGCTTCACGGTAAGGTCAGTTTCGATAACACGAATACCCACGTTACCAGTCAGTAAACCGTCCATACCTTCGAAGTTTGCCTGCAGGAAGTAGCTTAACTCAGCTACATCAGCGCTGAAGCTGGAACCGGGAACGATTTGTTTTACCGACTCACCGAAAACGCGGTTATGGAAGGCTTCAGGATCATCGTAATCTGCAGGATCAACCGCCCAGATTGCAGGAATACCGGAGACAGGGCCGAAGTCTGTGACCTGTACCACGTTGTTGTACTGATCAAGAGGAATGCTTTCCAGAGCGGCATAGGGCATGAATTCGCCGTTTACCATCTCGCCGTCTGAACACGCTGGCGCATCAGCATTCAGCAGTACGTCTGTCGCTTTCCACTGTGCCATACAGCCGGCCGTCTGTACCGGTGAAAACAGGTGATAGCGCTCGTAGTCTGCGCTGCGTTTACCATAGCGGATACCGCCTTCGATGCTGGTCACGTAACCGCTGTCGAACAGATATTTGCCTTTCATGCTAAAGGCGTTGATGTCGCCTTCTGAGTTTTCATTGTTCTCCGAGCTGAACGCGCCGATGTTGTAGCTGGACAAGTTGCCCATGTAATCAGCAATAGTCGCGCCGTCGCCCAGGCCGCCGGCCAGTGAACGGTCAAAGCCGCTCCACACAGGGTGCTCACCGGTAGTGTCATAAGTCAGATGCGGATTTTCGCTGTAGCCCATAGCATTGATAGCTTGCAGACAGCCGCCGTCATCGCCCACAACCACATCATCAGGTCCGCACTTGTCAGACGGAACCAGGTTAGTTGTACGACCCAGCGTGGTTGACCCGTTGGTCATATCGCCTTCGTTATAACCGTGACGGTGTTCCTGAGAGGCACGTCCGATAATTGCACGGAACTGACCACTGAACGCGCCGCCGTTATCGTAATCTAATTGCAGGTTAATGTTGGTAGAACTGTTGTTGTACACATCATTCTGAGTGAATGACTTCAGACGTGACGGGTACAGTTCAGCCGTTTGCCAGGAATACATTTCTCCGCCGTCAATCATTGCACCGGTGGCACGTTCCTGGGTTGGCGTAAACCAGCCGCGGGGGCCCCACTTGTTGGTTGCACTTAAACCGACTTTACGGTTGTATTCTTCCTGCTCGGTGTAGAACACATCTGCGGTGAAAACAAAACCTTCACCCAAATCAACCTGCATGGATGTGTTCAGGCCCAGACGCTCACGTTCAGTGCCCTGATTCCAGGCAGAAAAACCTTGTGAACCTAAGATAACGCGGCCATCACGGCCGTCCACGCCAACTTCCGCAGCACTGGTGCGGTCGGTCCAGCCGGCATCGCCCGGGTTGCCGGTATTGATACCATTATACGAGTTAGCCAGATTCACATTGGCGTAGGTACCGGAGATCATGAAACCCACATCGCCGTTCTGCCAGTTATACAATGCAGATAAATTAGGATCGTTCTTTTTAGTTTCATCGCCACGTTGCATTTCTGCTGCACCGCTGAAGGTAGAGCCTTCTTCAAAATCAAACGGACGATAAGTTTTTAAGTTAACAGTACCGGTGATACCGGCATTGCCCAGATTGGCTGTGGCATTTTTAAATACATCAGCACCACGGAACAGAGGTGACGGGATATCGCTGAAGTTAGGTTGAGTGGATACAACAGAGTTTGCGCCAAGATACTGTTCACCGTTCAGCTGAGTGACTACCTGAGGTAATCCCCGGATATTGAGTGAACCACCCTCACCCGCAGTACGGCGAATTTGCACACCGGAAATACGCTGCAAAGAGTCTGAAATTGTTACATCCGGCAGTTTACCGATATCGGTTGCAGCAATAGAGTCTACAACAGTGGCTGCCGTTCGTTTGTTGAAAATGGAAGCTTCCTGAGAGCCCCGGATACCGCTGACGTTAATCACTTCGATATCACTGTCGTCAGGTACTTCTGTCTCTTGTGCGTAGGCTGTTACAGGTTGGATGGCCGCTAGTACGCACAATGCCAACACCGAACGTTTTACGCCATGTTTTCCGGCAAATGTCTCTTTCATCTCTGGTCCCTAATTGCGAAAAAATTTTCTTAAAAAGGGTGCAATTTCGTGTCCTCCCGATACCACACCCGTAATGTAACCGTTTTCAGGCAGAGGCAATCTATTACATTAAAACTTACTTTTCAATAACAGCAATTTTACAGCGAAACCTAAATTGCAGGCAGTATATCCAAGGAATTAACATAATTTAAAAAGCTATATATTTCTTAAACTTAACCAGAATAACCCTTTACTAAAAGGCGGGTTCCCATGCTTTCAAAAGATAGATTAGGCCTGAAACACCTCGCGATGAATGGTTTTATTTTTCAGACGAAACCACGGAACACAATTCAATTTAAGAAACCGTTATCAGCAACAAAAACCACGCCGAACACTTATAAAAATCTATTATTCAATAAGTTAAAAGTAAATCTAACAACAATACACAGAAATTATTGAAACCGGTTACATAAATACGCTAAGGTACACCGCAAATTGTTAAATCAATTTACACAGCATCACAAAAATAAAACGTTCCGGACACCAGTTGGATTTTCAAGACCCATGATGAATCGAAGACAACTTCTTAAAACACTTACCGCTTTAGGGGGCATAGGCGCAACATCCCTGTTAAGCGGTAATGCCATCGCTGCCGCTCAACACTTCAGAGGCGATGCCACTGCGGCTTCACCGGCATTATTGAGCGTCAATGCATTAGAAACACTGCGCCGGATTTGCGCGCTGACTATTCCTCAAACCAGCACACCCGGTGCTGCTGAAGTCATGTGTCACCACTTTATCGATCATCAGTTAAGCGTGGTGTACGGCGAAGAGGAACAGCAGTCAGCTATCGCACTGCTTGCCAGCATTGATAAGAACGCCACATCTTTTGGCGCTAAACAGTTTTCCCTCTTGAACGAAGCGTCCCAATTGCGCTTGTTAACTGCCCTGGAGAAAGCAGAAGCCCCCTTTTCTGCCGATCAAAAGGGCACGTTCAAGTTCCTTAAAAGCCTGATCGTGTTTGGTTATTACACATCTCAGCCGGGCGCGACAAAAGAACTGACCTACCTGCCTGTACCCGGGGGTTTTAAAGGCTCAGTGCCTCTCGCCTCTGTGGGCAGCGCTTACAGCTCTAAAGCTTATTACTAGCCGGAAGTACGGAAATGAACAAAGAAATGTATATAGATGAATCTTCAGAAGTTTATGATGCCATCGTAATTGGTTCAGGCGTGACCGGAGGCTGGGCTGCGAAGGAGCTGACCGAAAAAGGCATGAAAACGCTTATGATAGAGCGTGGCCGTGTTGTTGAGCACCGTAAAGACTATATCTCAGAAGCCGTACCGCCCTGGGAATATGCCAACCGTACCAAGGTGGCAAAAGAACTTACTGATGAGCAATACAAAATTCAAAAGCAGTGTTACGCCTTCCATGACGGGACAAAACACTTCTTTGGTAATGATAAAGATTACCCTTACAGTACAGAAGAAGGGACTGATTTCAGCTGGATCAGAGCGAATCAGCTGGGGGGTAAATCGTTACTCTGGCACCGTCAGTCATACCGTATGAGTGCCTTCGACTTTGAAGCGAATAAGAAAGACGGCCACGGCAATGACTGGCCCATCCGCTACAAGGATTTAGCGCCCTGGTATGAGTATGTAGAAAGGTTCGTGGGGATCAGCGGGGCTGCGGCCAACCTGCCACAATTGCCGGACAGCGTATTTTTACCGCCGTTTGAAATGACAAAGCCAGAGCTGGATTTCACCGCAAAAATGGCGGAAGCGGAGCCGGATAAACCGGTCATCATCAGCCGCTGCGCCCATTTAACAAAGCCGCAGAAAATCCATTTGGAAATGGGCCGTGCACAGTGCATGGCAAGAAACGAATGTCAGAAAGGCTGCTCGCTGGGTGCTTACTTTTCAACACAAAGCGCTACCCTGCCCGCTGCAGCCAGAACAGGTAATCTGTACATTGCGCCAAACAGCGTGGTGGAAAGCCTAATCTATGATGAGAAAACCAATCGCGTGAAGGGTGTACGTGTTATCGACAACGATACCCTGAAACAGCGGGAATATTACGCCAAAGTGGTGTTCTTATGTGCTTCCACTCTGGGGACCACTCAGATCATGCTGAACAGCACATCGAAACAATTCCCCAACGGTATTGCTAACAGCTCCGGCGTACTTGGCCATTATCTGATGGACCACAATTACAATGCACTGGTGACCGCCAGCATTGACGGCTATGAGGAAGAATATTATTCCGGCCGAAGACCGGCATCGCTGTATATTCCTAACTTCCATTATGAACCCGGCCGCTACCATAAAGACTTCAAACGGGGTTATGCGTTAGCTGGCAGTGCATCACGGGCTGACTGGCAATCGATGGGCAGTATGGATGGCTTTGGGAAGTCCTTTAAGTCACTGTTACACAATCCCGGCGGCTGGGGAATTGGCCTGCAGGCGCAGGGAGAAATGCTTCCCCGTCACGATAATCAGGTGGCGCTGCACAGTACCAAAAAAGACAAATGGGGTATTCCTCAGTTAAATATCAACTGCAAGTGGTCAGATAACGAAAACGCCATGATGCAAAGTGCACTGGAAGTGGCCTCTTCGATGATGGAAAAAGCAAGCTTCAATAATATTGAACAGCGTATTCTGGGTCAGCCGCCGGGTCTGGCTATTCACGAAGTGGGAACAGCCAGAATGGGCCGGGATCCGAAAGATTCCATTTTAAACGGCTATAACCAGGCTCATGACGTACCGAATTTATTTGTGACAGACGGTGCCAGTTTCTGTTCTACTGGCGTGGGAAATCCCTCGTTAACCTTTATGGCAATTACTGCCAGAGCAGTTGATTACGCAGTAAAAGAATTCAAATCAGGACGACTATGATGACTAAAACAATGAAGCGACTCTCTCCTGTCGCACTGGCTATTGGCCTTGGCGCAACGGCATTGCTGGGTGGTTGCAGTGAACAACCCGCTCAGAACACGCAAACTGCATCTGAACCGGCTGCACAGGTTCCAGCCCCGGAGACAGAACAAACTTTTGTTGCTCCGCAAATCAGCGTGCAACTGTGGTCGGTGAAAGACGCATTGCAAGACGACTTCAAAGGGACGTTAGAAAAGCTTGCAGCTCTCGGCTTTGACGGTGTTGAATTCGCCGGCGACTTCGGTCCCTACGCAGACGATCCTGCCGGTTTGAAAGCGTATCTGTCTTCCATTGGTTTAACGGCCAGTGGCGCACACGTACAAACTCCGCAGTTAAAAGATGACCTGGAAGACACCGTTGAGTTTTATCAGGCGCTGGGTATTGATGCTCTGATCATTCCCTGGGATGACCGCGCATTTAACGGTGATGACGTTAAAGCATTCGCTGCGGAACTTACTGATTTATCTGAAGCGCTGGCACCTTATGGCATGCAGGTTGGTTTTCATAACCATGCTCAGGAATGGGCAGATTACGGCGATACCAGCTATTTTGACTATATTGCCAGTCATACGCCTGAGTCAGTCATTTTGCAGCAGGATGTGGGCTGGACCGTACACGCTGACAAAGATCCTATTGCATTCGTTCGTCGCTATCCCGGCAGAACATTAACCACTCACTTTAAATCTGATGTGCCGGAAGACAGTGACTTGCTGCCCATTATCGGCAAAGACGATATAAGCTGGTCTGCGATTTACCGTGCGACAGTTTTAGATGGTGGTGCTGAATGGATTGTCATTGAGCAGGAAGTCTATCCTGACGGACTTTCACCTATGGACGCTGTAGCCGCCTCTAAAGCCGGCTTCGACGCCATCATTGCAGAGTAATTAAACGCTGATGCTGTATTCTCTGCACCTGTGCATTGCTGTGCAGGTGCAGAGAGCCAGCATGATTTATTACTTAGTATCCATAATCAGGCCGGAACCGACGCGATGGCTTCCCTGACGGGGGTTTCGCCTTCAGTCAGCTCAATAATTTTACGGCTGATCCCCTCGTTTTCGATAATAGCCAGCAGCGTTTCAGCCACATCGTCTCTTGAAATATCACCATATTTAATGGCGAGCCCGGCATTTACCTTTCCGGTTCCCTCCTCAAGCGTAAGCGTGCCCGGACGAAGGATGACCCAGTCCAGTTTACTTTGCGCCAGATAAACATCTGCCAGGCGTTTTACCCGCATGTAGTTTTCAAAGGTTTCTGAAATATGTTTGCCCCGGCCGGCATCCGGGAATGCCGACACAAGAATGAAACGCTTCACACCGGCAGCCTGCGCGGCATCTACCGATTTTTCCAGTCCCTCACCGTCAACGGCATTCGTTAACTCCACACTGGCACCACCGGCACCAGCGGAGAACACCACGGTATCAGCGCCTTCCATTGCTGTGGCTAAGCTGTCGACGCTGGCATCTGTGATACTGAGAAGACAGGGTTTCCCTCCCAGCCCGGTCAGACTGTCGCTTTGTTCCGGCTTCCGGTGCATGGCCGTGACCTGATGGTCGTTGTCACTTAACCGCTTCACTAAACGCGAACCCACTTTACCTGCTGCACCGACAATAAATACGTTTGCCATATTTTACTCCTCTTTCAGATTGTCGCCCGGCGTAATGTCGCTCAGGCTTGCCCGTTTGGAAGAAGGGCAAAAAAATCATAAGTACAAGATTGGTACTCAGCGGAGTGAAGCAAGATCAACCGGTGCGGTGCAACGTAGATTTTCCGCGGCCCGTCGATATTCTGAATCAGGTTGGCGGGGATCAAGTACAAACTGGTACATACGTTATTTTGATCCTTTACCCGGAGCGGTTTATGCGTCGCACGCTGTTGATATGCTTGTTTTTGTGCATCCATTCATTGTCATATGCGGCTGAGTTGCCGTCTTATGACAAACGTCTTTCAACACTCTCCTACCCTTTTCCCGTGAACATTTTTTCTTTTGAGTCACAGGGGCAGAAATTAGAAATGGCTTACATGTATTTGCCACCAGATAAAGAAATGCCAGTGATTACATTGCTTCACGGCAAGAATTTCAACGGCGCATATTGGCAGCGAACCGCTGAATTCCTCCATCAGCAAGGCTACGGTGTGTTGATACCCGACCAGGTCGGGTTCGGCAAATCGTCCAAACCCGTTAACTATCAATACAGCTTTGCGGCACTGGCTGCCAACACCCGGGCGCTGATGAGCGCATTGGAAATAGACCACAGTATTATCACCGGCCATTCCATGGGCGGTATGCTTGCCTCCCGTTTTGCGTTGCTCTATCCGGATGAGACCAGTCAACTGGTGCTGATAAACCCTATCGGACTGGAAAACTATCTGCTGTATGAGCGTTACACAGATACCGGCAAGGTGATGGAAAACGAATTGAATAAAACGCCGGATATGATTGTCAGCTATCAGAAGAAACATTATTACGACGGAAAATGGAATGATGAATTCGCCAGTCACGCTGCATTTCTGCAAGGCTGGATCAACGGCCCGGACTGGCCGCAACTGGCGCAGGTAAGTGCACTCACTTACGATATGATTTTCACCCAGCCGGTGATTGAAGAGTTTGACCATTTCAGTATGCCGATTTCCATAATACTGGGTACACGGGACAGAACCGCGCCCGGCGCAGCCAATATTCGCCCCGGCGTTGAGCGGCAACTTGGCCGGTATGACAAACTTGGTGACGAGGTAAAAGCCCGCAATGGCAACATTAATGTCATCAGGTTGTCCGGGCTGGGTCATCTTCCGCACATTGAGGATTTTGACCGCTTCACCACCGCTTTTTCGGCCGCTCTTCATCAGAAACCGTCACCTTAAACAGGGGCTGAAATCGCCTTACAGCTATGCTTCACAAACCCTTACCAGCAAAGGCCTGAAACCGGTTTTTGTTGGTAAAATTGCCCCGTATACAACTGACGTCTTATTCCGTTCCCGTTAATTCGATGTAAAGTCATTGCTGTATTTTTTAGCAGCGGGCTTTCTTGTTCAATTGCTGCTTCCCCTCTTCTTTTTACCATCGCATTGGAATCTTTTTTGAAAAGCGATTTATCGGAGTGATCATGTTTTCTGAATCCAGAATTTTGTGTCCGCAATTAAAAAATAAAGTGATGAGTGCTGAACAGGCTGCTGCATTCATCAATGACGGTGACACAGTAGGTATGAGCGGTTTTACCGGCGCCGGTTACCCCAAAGCCCTGCCGGGTGCCCTGGCTAAACGTGCAGAAGCACAACGTCAGGCGGGCAATCATTTCCAAATCAATTTGTGGACCGGTGCCTCAACTGCGCCTGAGCTTGATGGTGCGCTGGCAGCCGTGGACGGAATTAACATGCGCCTGCCTTTCCAGTCCGACCCTGTTTGCCGCAAGCAAATCAATAATGGTCAGATGCATTACATCGATATTCACTTATCTGAAGTTTCCCAGTACGCCTGGTCAGGCTTTCTGGGCAAACTGGACATTGCGGTTATTGAAGTGACGGCTATTCATGAGGATGGCCGGTTAGTGCCTTCATCTTCAATTGGCAACAACAAAACCTGGATTGAACAGGCTGACAAGATCATTCTGGAAGTGAACAGCGGACAAAGCCTTAAACTGGAAGGCATGCATGATATTTATTACGGCACCGCCCTACCGCCAAACCGTAAGCCTATCATGTTAACTAAAGCCGATGACCGTATCGGCGATGCGTATTTTACTATTCCCCCGGAGAAGATCCTTGCCATAGTAGAAACCTCTGCCCCTGACAGGAACAGTCCATTTACGCCGCCGGACGCCTGCTCAAGACAGATTGCTGACCATATTCTCGATTTTTTCCGCTTTGAAATTCAGAAAGGCCGCTTGCCCAAAGAACTGCTGCCATTGCAATCAGGCGTGGGCAACATTCCCAATGCCGTGCTGGAAGGCCTGGATACAGGCGGCTATAAAAACCTGACAGCCTACACGGAAGTGATTCAGGACGGTATGCTTAAAATGCTGAAGTCCGGTACGTTATCAGTAGCCTCGGCCACAGCATTTTCACTCAGCCCCACAGCGCTGGACGAGCTGAATAAAAACATGGATTTCTACCGCGAGAAAATCATTCTCCGCCAGCAGGATATCAGTAATCACCCTGAGATCGCCCGCCGTCTGGGCGTCATTGCCATGAACGGCTTACTGGAAGCAGATATCTACGGGAATGTGAATTCCACTCATGTGATGGGCACCAGAATGATGAATGGTATTGGTGGCTCAGGCGACTTCGCCCGTAACGGTTACTTGTCTATTTTTGTCACCCCGTCCACCGCTAAAAACGGCGCAATATCCTCTATCGTGCCTATGGTGTCTCATGTGGATCACACCGAACACGATGTAAAAGTCATTGTTACCGAGCAGGGTCTGGCTGATTTACGGGGCCTGTCACCCCGTCAGCGTGCAAAAGTCATCATCGATAAATGTGCCCATCCGGACTATCGCGACAGACTGCACGACTATTTCGAAAGAGCCTGTGCCAGCGCCCGCGGTATGCATACCCCTCATATTCTCGGCGAAGCCCTGAGCTGGCATGAGAACTACGAACAGTTTGGTAAAATGTAGGTATACCTGAGTATAAAATGATCTACCCGTACGGCGCGTTTTTCAAACTTTAGTCTATTTCCTGAACGGTCTTTACCTGCCATTATTTCTTTAACAAATGTGTTCAGAGTTTAAATAATTTAAAGAATAAAGGGACAGGACATGCGCGCCGGAGGGTTTACACTAATAGAACTGGTTATCGTATTAACACTTATCGGGGTGTTAAGCGCTGTTGCTGCTCCGAGGTTTATCGATTACCAGAGCGATGTGGTGCTGGCGAGTACACGATCACTGGCCGGAACATTACGTTCTGCCAGTGATATGGTTTACGCAAAAGCGCTTATAGAACATAAAGAACATCTCTCCCGCTCCACAGTAACGGTTCAGGGCCAGACGATTGATATTCACTACGGTTATCCCACCGGAACCGAAGCCGGCATTCACCGGGCAGTCTCCATTGATACGGGAGACTGGAATATCCGTGCCAGCGTGTCTACCAATGCCATTATTTACTGGCATGGCACGTTCACGGGCGACGCCTGGGGAACCCAGTGCTTTATCCGGTTCAAAGAATCAGCATCTAAGGGCGCAGCACCTGTGATTGACCTGATCACCGGCGGATGTTGAGCCGGTCACACCGGCTTTTTATTTTTTCTGTGAAAACAACCAGGGTAACAGTTCGGGTTCTGCCAGAGCCGGATCCCAGCTGTTATGATTCACCCCCGGGTAGGTGGTGAATTTGACCGGATTGCCCTGTGCCTTCAGCCCTTCCACCATGCGAATGTTATATTCGGGGATCACCACCTGATCCACATCGCCATGGAATGCCCAGACAGGAAGATCAGAACGGATATTACCGGCAAGTTCAGCATTTGCACCGCCACAAATAATCACTGCGGCAGCGAAGGTGTCAGGCTTTCTGGCTAACAGCTCATAGCTGCCCATGCCTCCCATAGACAATCCCATCAAATACATGCGGGATGTATCCACGAAAGGCTGCTCTGACAACCAGTCAGTTATTGCCATGACGCCTTTAAGCGCGTCGGTGGCCGGCACGTCATTTTCGCCGGTATACGGATAGTCAAAACTGAAGGGTAACTGACTGCGGTCAGCGATGGCCGCGGCCCAGTAATCTTCTGCAGGCGCCTGAGGGAAAATAACGATGGCGGGAAAGTCGCTGCGGTGCTCTGCAAACAATTTACCGCCGTTGTTCAACTGTGCCTGATTGTCGGTGCCACGCTCACCGGCACCATGCAGAAAAAGCACTACCGGATAGGTTTTCTGCGGATCAAATTGTTCCGGCAACATCATCTGATAAGGTGTTTTTGTGCTTTCGCTATTAAACACATTGGGTTCATAATACTGTCGCCAGACTTCCCCGGCGGCGGACTCCTGTGTACTCACATTCTCTGCAGCAGGCGTCTGTGGCGCCTGAACAACAGGCCTATTGTGAGTGGTACACCCCGCCAGCAGAACACTCAATGCCACAGCACTGATTGAAAACTTAGCCAATCTTTCCATCATCTTTTACCCTGTTAGTGTCCAATGGACTGAATGTTCGACTGTACTTTATGGTCGATAGTGAATCCCAGCTTTTTCAGTCCCCGCTGAACATCTTTATCCTTCATAAAGGTGTTCCACAACAGAGCTGTACGGTAGTTCTCTATCATGCCGACAATGGGTCCCTGGTCGATAGCCAGATAGGTGTTTCTTACCTGAGTTTCCGGATTATCAGACACACTTAAATTAATACCGTCGAAAAAGCCCATCCGGCCAAACATGTGGCGGCCATGGTTACGGTAAAGGTTTTTCAGTACTTTCATCGACTCAGCCGGTGTATACGGCATAGAGGATAAGGCGGCCGTTGGCGCAATAGTGCCGTGATCCCGTTCAGCGCCCGGTGCGTGTGCCGTATAACCCACCGGCACCATATCACCGGCTGTCAGTCCCCAGAGATCTTCACCATAGCCCTGCCAGCCAAAGGGATTATCAATACAATACGCACGGTTTATCAGCGTATGTCGTTTGTTTTGCTCCCAGTAATTCGTGTAGCGATCCCGCAAGCCTCTCGGATCCAGCCCGATAAAGCTGTAATGAGCAAAGAACAAAGGACCGCCCATGTTCACTTTATTACCCAGCGGTAAGGTCATGCCATAATAGGTTGAGTAGTTTCTGAATTCTTTGACTTCCCAGCCACCCCAGCCTTCGTGGTAAGGTTCAGCGGAAATAGGGTTGGTCGGGGATGACGCAGCAAGAATGTAGACAATCAGCGCCTCATTGTAGCCTTTGATAGGGTGGTTCATTTTCCAGCCGTAATTTTTCGACCAGTGCCAGTACAGAATATCTTTGCCCTGTGTATACCATTCCCAGTCCATGTCTTCCCACAATGCAGTAATGCGGTTGCGTAAACGCTGCTCTTCTTTATCTTCGCCGTTGAAATACTGACGGGCAGTCAGCAGACCCTGCATCATAAATGCGGATTCAACAATATCGCCGCCATCATCGTATTTACTGAAGTTAAAAGCATTCAAATCATCTGCGGTATACCAGTGTGCCCACATGCCCTTGAAGCGCTCGAACTGTTCCAGATGGTCTGTCATTTTGTTCAGTCTCGCCACAGCTGCCTTGCGGGTTACCCAACCCCGTTCCGCAGCAGTGATGATTGCGGCAATACCAAACCCTGTACCGCCGGTTGTCACGATGTCACCGTCCTGGTCCATGAAGGGAATGCGTTCCCGCGCCATGCCACTGGAAGGTTCAGCATGGTCCCAGAAATAGCGGAAGGTATAACGCTGCACCATATCCAGCAGCTCATCATCGGTAAAATCGCGGGTGTTGGCCTCTCCTGACGCCAGTTCTGTTTCTGTATCGCCGTTTACTTCCATAAGCCGGTATTGCAAGGTCAGATTAGTGCCCAGATCACGGACAAAATCCATGGCAAATGCACTGTTCGTTTCCAGTCGCGTGTGCCAGTTCTTGCCATCCTGCGTTACCTGAACTCGATAGCGGGTACCTTCTTCATGCAATGATTCCCAGTTCAGTTCTACGTGACTGTCGTAACCGGTTATCTGCCATCCGGCAGCGAATACGGGCAGATTAAATAAAGTGATAATGGCGAAGATTGCGCCGGAAAAGCGTTTACTGTTCATGCTGTCTGGCCTCTGATTAAGGTCATGTTTTTTATTGATAAAGCCGGGGCAGTCATGCTGCCCCGTTTTGAATTAAACTATCTGATGTTTGCGTTGTTACATCAGAAGCGCCAGCCTGCTGACAGCTTCAACTGACGTTTTCCG
Organism: Alteromonas sp.; assembly: GCF_984505615.1. Lineage (NCBI taxonomy): Bacteria > Pseudomonadati > Pseudomonadota > Gammaproteobacteria > Alteromonadales > Alteromonadaceae > Alteromonas > Alteromonas sp. The sequence continues at coordinate 270,336 of NZ_CFHOXV010000001.1, forward strand.
CCGTTAGTTGCCGCAGTCATATTTGGCTGCTGGAAGTTACTTTCATCAGGATTCAGATAGAACGTGTTGTAGTTATTTTCGTTAAACAGGTTCTGTACATCAAAACGAATCCAGGCGACGGAGTTTTCACTGATGTAATCTGTCGGGAAGTCTTTACTCAGTGCCAGATCAAAGCGTGAATAGTCACTGGCCGGTGGCTCTGCCCGGCGGAAAGCACACTGGTCATTTTCATCACACAGGGTGTATTGATAAATAGTTTCAGAAGACCAGGTGTATTTGGCAGTGAGCGCCACATTCCAGGGTAAGTCGTAAGAACCGGTAAGCACAACCCGGTGATCAGGTACGCCAACAGACTTGTTCCAGCCGTAATCGCTGACTGACTCATAGTCAAAAGCATAGACTTCACTGTAAACACGGTTTTCTTCCGCATCAGTAAAGGTGTAAGCGATGTTCACGCCCCAACCGTCTTTATGAGAACGGTTCAGTTTAAAGTAGAGGTTATTCGCGCGGGTTTCGCCGTCGTTAGTTCCGATGATCAAACTGCCCCAGCCCGGAATACCGTATCCCCAAGGTGAGCCCCAGTTAGTGCCTGGTTGAAAAAATTCGCCGTCTGGCAAGCGGTTGCCCAGCAGCCAGTTAAAGCCATTTTTACTCACCGTTCTGGCAATACTGATTTCTGAGTTCCAGTCACCGAACACACTGCGTACACCTAAACTCATTTGATCAGAGTATGGCATCTTCAAGTCGTTAGGCAGCAAATGACGGCTGCCTCTTACTTCCGTGCTGCTGATTAAAGAATCCAGTCCTGCCTGCGTGAGATAAACCGGATCCCATGCCACACAATTTGACGATGAAGCATCACACTGATTAGCACTGTCTCCCTGAAAGAAGTATTCCGCCGTAGCAAACGAACCGGAGCTTTGTTCCAGTTGCATAAAATCGAACTGATTACGATCATAGGAACGGCCATAGCCCCCGAACAGCATATGGTTACGGTCTTCATCCATCACATAACTGAAACCGAGACGGGGCTGCCATGCGCCGGTGAAGTATTCTCTCTCGCTGCCGGTACTGATGTAATTTTCAATATCAAAATTGGCGTTCTGAATGTTCTCCCAACCCCGCAAGGCATCGACTAATTCATCCGGTGTCTGATAGTCTTTGTAGCTCGGGGTTTCTTCGTAATCCCAGCGGATCCCGATATTCAGCGTTAACCTGTCAGTAACCTCCCAGTCATCCTGAATATAAATGCCGAACTGACGGTTTTTCGCTTCTACAGCACCTCCCACGGAATCGTCTGCCGGGATCCCCCACTGCACGCGATAGGGCTGCACGATGTCGAAGTTGCCCTGACCATTGAATTCAACGTTGTAGTAATACTGCGGATTAATTGGCTGTTGCTGTATGGTGCGTAATTCGATGTCTTTGTATTTAAAGCCGGCTTTAATCACGTGATAACCGTGCCAGTCCAGATCAAGCCAGGTGAAATCGTTTTGGATCCCCCACCCTTTCTGACCTTTTTCCTGATAGTCCTGCCCGCCGCCAACATTGATGATCGACTGCTGCGCTGCGGTTACTAAACGCATGCCGGGCTCATCAGTGAAAGCACGGGGATTCCAGGCAGCATCTTCATACGTCAGCCGGAATTCGTTCTGCCAGGCATCGGCTGTGTAGGTGTATTTCATGTGATAACGGTGATCTTTTACCTCGCGGTCCACACCGTATTCATAGGCATTGGCGCCGCCAAATCCGGATACATCACTTTCATCCCGTAATTTCACGGATAATTCCAGCGCCTGGTCAGCATTGATCATCCAGTCAATTTTGCCGAAAAACAGATCTTCCTCAAAATCAGAAGCAAAACGGCCGATCTGAGATGCGTATTCATCAGGCAAAGTGACAAAGTTAACCCCTTCTCCACCAATCACATCCTGAGGCTGGGCAATGGTTTTCTTCTCGTAAGATGCTAAAAAGTGCAGCTGATCTCTGATAATGGGGCCGGCAAAGGTTGCACCGGCGTGACGGATGAGTGAGCGGGTTTTCCCCTGCGTTTCGTTTGGTTCAGCCTCACGGAGTCCTTCATCGGTGTAGTCGACAAAGAAATCACCTTCAAATTCGTTGGTACCCGAACGGGTGACGGCAGTAATGGCTGTACTGCCTACCTGGTCATACTCGGCTTTGTAGTTTTGCGTAATCACCTTGTATTCGCCAATGGCACTTTGCGGGAACGGATTTCCACGGCTGGAGTCCTGACCGGTGACACCGCCTTTAAGGACATAATCTTTCTGGCTCACACCATCAAGAAACACGTTAACACTGCGCTGATGCTGAGCCCCGCCCCGCAGACTCACGCTGCCGTCGGAAGAGGTATTTACCTGCACGCCCGGCGCCAGATCGGCAAAGGCCAGAAAGTTACGGTTGTTCTGTGGCAGGCGCATCATCATTTCAGGGGTGATATTGGTGCCGATTTCTCCTCCGGAGAATGCCTCAATACGGGTACCGGACACCGTAATGACTTCCATATTGTCATCTCCGCTGGCTGCCACATCAAAATTCAGTCGCGCTGTTTGCCCTACGCGAAGAGTGATTTCTTCAACATCACCGTCCACGATAACCTGATAAGTACCGGGTTTCAGACCAACAAATACATAGGAACCATCTTCACGGGTGGTGGTTTCACTGACATATCCCCGTTTGGTATCACGGGCCATGACCTTCTTGCCGGCCAATGATTCTGTGGTGCTCTCTACTTTCCCCCGCAGGGTGGCTCCTTCAATCTGTGCCAGTGCCGGATAACTGCTGATCCCCGCTGAAGCGATGGCAATAGTCAGGGCGCTGTGCTTCAGCCAGTGTGGTGTCTTATTCATTGTGTCTCTCCATAAAATAGTGGCCGGCTTCATATCCACGCTCCATCTGTTGTGACCTGTTGCCGGTAACGCTCACTGAGCGGAGGATCTCTGTCCTTTTTTTGCTCAGCCTGGTCATGTCACTGTCGATACGCTTTCCCTGATTGCACAACTACCACTCTATGGAAACCGATTTCATCAACAAACCAATAAAACGCCGGATAGATCCAATAAATACCAGGTAAAAAGAATACGATCCGGCGTCTGGGATCCAAATCTACATTAGCCTTTAGTCTAAAGTCAAATACAAAAAATTAACAAATAAGGTTCACTAAAATATCCTGAAAACTCGACTTAAACATTAAAATACATAAACTTAGAGAAGTATTACTTTTATAAAAATGTTAATACGGATGATGTATTAGAGAGGTTCAAAAAACCGGCAGGTTGGAAGGAGAAGACAGGCGGGCACTAAACATTGCCGGAGAGTGCGGGAATCTTATTATGGTGGGATAAATCTGAGAATTTAAAACAAACTATTGATTTTTATTAACTTAAAAAATAAAGAGACAAACAATGAAACCGATTTCCATCACTTTTATTGCCTTTACTGTCCGGAACTGCCAAACTCACTGAAAATTATTACGTGCTGAAATACACAAAAGCTCAGTATCAACCGGTTTTTCCTTATCCCGACAACTCGCAGAACAAAGAGGATCAGGCTCATGAATAAACGTTTGCCGGCCCTGTCGAAAAGTGGCCACAAAGAACTGGCAATGAGTGATATCGCCAGCAAGGCCGGCGTCTGTAAAGCAACTGTGTCACGGGCGTTAAACACACCTGAGCGTGTAAGTGAAGCCACCCGTAATAAGGTGCTCGCCGTCGTCTCGGAAATGGGTTACACGCCGAACAAACTGGCTGCCGGATTGCGTCAGGGTAAGTCCCGAAATATCGCTATTATGCTGCCGGATATTACTAATCCCTATTTTTCTCCGGTTATCCGCAGTATCGAGAACGTTGCTCACCGGCGGGGCTATTCAGTGATCCTGAACGATACACAGGACAACCCGGTACTGGAAAAAACCTTTGCGGGTATGGTGAAGACCCGTCAGGTGGACGGCATCATCACGAATTCCAGCCGTATCCCCTTCGACATAGACCCGTCATTGCCCGTTGAAGAACAACTTCCTCCGCTGGTAAACGCATCTGAATTTACTGAAATTGACGGGATCCCCAAGGTAGGCGTAGACAATTACCGTATCGGCGTAGAAGCCACGGAACACTTACTCCGGCTGGGTCACCGTCAGATCGGGATCATAGCCGGCCCTGATTCTATTAACAGTTCCCGTTTGAGAGAAACCGGCTTTCGTGATGCGATGAAGCAGGCCGGCATTCCGGTTGACGGGCGCCTGCTGTACCACGGTGATTTTTCCAGCCAGTCAGGAGTCGAAGGCGTACACCGTTTGATGCAGCAGCGTAACCGGCCTACCGCCATCTTCTGCTTCGGAGATCTCGCTGCCATCGGCGCAATGCATGCTTTAAGGGAACTGGAATATTGCATACCCGACGATGTTTCGATTATCAGTGTGGACGGTATTGCTTTAGGTGAATACTGCGCGCCGCCCCTTACGACCATTGCCCAGCCAATGGAAGCGATTGGCGAAAAGATTGCACATATTCTGCTGGATTTAATTGACGGTAACAGGCCGGCAGAACTGTTGAATATTCTGCCCCATAAGCTGATAGTGAGGAAAAGTACCGGTCCCGTACCGCAACCCTGAATTCATTGCTGTAAGCGCCCGGCCGGTTGTACAAAGCAACTTATACCTGCTGTTCTTTACCTGCCAGCCCAAGGCGGTTTGCAGTGAGAAACAGCATTGCAATTACCGCGGCACCGCCCGCAACAGCGGCACTGAAATAGAAACTGGCTACCGGAGAAATGGCCCAGATTTGTCCGCCGGCAGCAACGCCCGCAGCCTGTCCGCCACCGATACATACAGCACAATATAATGCCTGCGCTTTGCCCTCATGGGCAGAGTGCACGCATTGTTTGAACAGCAACACCGCCACCGTATGAACCGCACTGAAAGACACGCCGTGGAGTAACTGCAATAAAGTGAGCTCTGCAACATTGCCTGCCTGCGTCCCTGTTCCCAACCAGCGAAAGGCTGTCAGAAACAGGCTCACCAGCAAAATGAACCGCAAACTGAAGCGGCGCATAAACCAGGGCATAGCAGCAAACATCAGTAATTCAGACGCAACAGCGACAGTCCACAGATTGCCGGTAACGGCCGCACTGATACCTTCCTGCTTGAGGAACAGACTGTAATAGCCGTAATAGCTGCCATGACTGAAGTTCACCAGAAAGAACACCACCAGCAACAACCACAGCACCGGGTTTTGCCAGATCCCGCCAGGCCGTGCCTGATTGCCGTCCGTTTGTTCCTTTACCGGCTGGTCACGGTTGACCAACGTCATCAACCACAATGTGAACAGCAAGCCGGCGACAATGTAAGGCAACAATGCCACAGAATAAAGATTGATGATCTGTCCGGTCAGCCAGACAGCGCTTAAGAAACCGAAAGACCCCCACAGCCTGATTCTGCCGTAACGGTGAGGATCTTTTCCCAGGTGATTCAGCGTGATAATTTCGAACTGGGCATTCAGCCCCTGCCAGCAGAACGCACTGGCACATACTGCCAGAACCAGCGCCCAGTAATGTTCAAAAAAAGCAAATACACACAGAAAAATCAGCGCTGCCGCTAAATTTCCGGCACGGATAACACGCAGGCGGGAAGATGCGCGGTCACACACCTCGCCCCACACGTAGGGAGCAATGAGGGTTGTCACCATCTGCAGTGCGGTGAGCTGTCCGGTCTGCCAGGCGCTGTAACCCAGCGACTCCATAAACAGCATCCAGTAAGGCAGCATGGTGCCGAGTACCGCACAGACAAAAAAATAAACCCCGGACAGCCGCCAGTAAGGCACGGCCGGTTCGGGGTTTCTGCTGGTAAACATCCTTGTTCAGACTCAGTGCTACGGGGTAGTGTTACTGAGTTTAATAGCGTCTTCGTTGATAACCCGCACTTCACGCTGCGGGAACGGGATCTCAATATCGTGTTCGCGGAGGGTTTCAAATACCATCAGCAGCAAGTCGCCGCCCACACGGTTCTGACCGTCATCCACACCTTCCATCCAGAACTCTACGAACATGTTAACGCCGGAGTCACCAAAGCTGTCGATTTCACAATCCGGCCGGTATTCAATTTCCACGTCATCGCCGCTGATCACCTGAGGATGTTCACTCACGGCATCTTTAATGATTTCAACCATGGAGCGGATATCCGTTCTGTAAGCAACAGAGAAATCAATCCGGTAACGTTGTTTGGAATCTTTGTGTGTCCAGTTTACCAGTAAAGAGTTGATGAACTTCTCGTTAGGCACCAGGATATCTTTACCGTCGTAAGTCTCCAGCACCGCATAACGCATTTTAAATTCACGGACAAACCCTTTGCTGCCGTCGTCCAGTTCAACGTAGTCACCGACAGTTAAAGAACGGTCGAGCAGGATAATAATACCGGAGATAAAGTTGGACGCGATGGACTGCAAACCAAGACCAAGACCCACACCCACAGCACCACCGAATACGGCCAGCGCAGTCAGGTTAATCCCCATGATATTGAGCAGCAACAGGAAGATAACGCAGAACAGCGCCACTTCGAACAGCTTGGCAAACACTTCCTTAGTGGTGACATCCAGCTTCTTATGGTTGCGGATAATATCCTTGCCCATGGAGTTTGAAGCACGGCCAAGCCAGAACAGTAAAATACCGAAAATAAGCACACGGGCGATACCGTAGGCAGAAACATCAACGTTACCCACGCTGAAAGAAACCGTTTGCAGTGCGCCGATAACTTTAGGCAACACGTTAATCAGATGAAGGAAAACAATGGGGATCCCCACCCAGCGTAGAAACGTCGCTATCCCTTTATTGGAAACGAATTCACGTATGCAGGAATGAATGAATATCAGCACAGCGATAACTACTGCGATTTCCAGCAGCCATGCATCCAGCTGATATTGTTTGCCCAGTACCGAAGTCAGTTTCAGTAAGGTGATAGTAATAATAGGGAATAATGTGCCGCCGAGGCGATACACAAACATTTGCAGTGAGTGTGCGCCTTCTTTCGGCTCCTGCCGTGTCAGCACAAACAAACTGCGGATCTTCCTTGATACCAGCCATCCCACCAAATAAATCGCCAGCAACGCAGCAACCTGATACAGGAAACCGGGGCTTACCACCGCTTCCTGTAAGTGCTGAAACTGACTTTGTAACTCTGCAACAAAATTTTCCATCAAGTAACCTGTTTGAGGATTTTTAACGGGCTTGTTGTATCGTCATTTACCGGTGGGGTAAAGCTTTTCCTTATATTATTTCAATGTTCTGCAACCAGTGCACTGAGTTCTGATTTAAGGATATTCTTCCTGACCTTTCCGGCACCAGTACGGGGTAATGCGTCCAGCAACCGGACATGTTTGGGCAATTTATAGCGGGCCAGCCCTTTTTCCATTTCCCGTAATAAGCCTTCCTTATCAAAAGACTCATGACTCACCGAGGGCACCACAAACAAACATCCGGATTCTCCCCACTTTTCATCCGGTACGCCAATCAGCGCACATTCCAGTATTTGCGGGAACCGCAGTGCCACAGCCTCAACTTCAGCGGGATACACATTCTCGCCGCCGGAGATGAACATATCTTTGATGCGATCCACAATGCGGATATAGCCGTCCTCGTCGCTTACGCCAATATCACCGGTCTGAAACCAGCCGTCAGGTGTAAAACTGCGTTCATAAGCACGGTGGTTCTTCCAGACATCCACAAACAGGTTCGCCCCTTTGATCTGTATTTCACCGGCTTCACCAAATGCCACCGGCTGATTACCCGGTCCGGTCAGCCGCACATCAATACGGTGTGTAGGTAACCCGACGTAACCGGCTTTCTGATCGATTATACGCATATCAAAGCTCATCCCTAGCACGGTGCCGGCCTCACTCATGCCATAGCCGTCCACGATGGGAATGCCATCATTTAACCACGCTTTGATCTGTACTTCCGGATGCGGCGCACCGCCCGTCAGCAGCGCTTTCAGTCCTGTCATTTTTGACGCATCAAAATGTGCCAGTTGACGAAGGGCATTGGCCATTTGGGGTACACAGAAATAATGACTGACCGCCAAATCCGGATCACACAAGCGGTCAAAGGTGCGTGCCGGCTCGAATCCGTCAGAAATGATTAACCGCCCACCGAAGTATAGCGCCGGACGCACACAGGAAATCAGGCCGATGACATGGAACATGGGGGTCTCGCACAAAAAGGTACTGTGTTCGTCCACATGTCCCAGCAGCGCCATATTCTGCGTGGTTTCCATGATGGTTTCTTCGGTATGTACAATTCCTTTCGGTAACCCTGTTGTGCCTGACGTGTACAGGATAAGTGAAGGCGCTTCAGCGTTCTCGTTACCGGTAGCAGATGGCGTAAGTTCGCTGACCAAATCAGGCAATGTGGAGAGTGCCACATAGGGCAAACCGGTACGGTCAGCCTCTTTATCGCCACATACCAGCGAAGGCTCGCAATCATCCAGTAATTGCATTAATTCTTCCTGAGACAAACGCCAGTTCAGAGGAACAAATAATACCCCTGCCCGTCCGCAAGCCAGATGCAGCGCCACGGTTTCAGCAGAATTTCTCGCCAGACAAACCAGCCTGTCGCCCTTATACACACCTTGTTGTGACAACCAGGTCACCAGGCGGGAAACGAAACCGTCCCACGCCTCATATGTCCAGCGACGCTGCGAGGTAATGTCGTACACCGCTTCGTCTCCGGGACGCAGACGGGCCTGAAAAGAGAGAAAATCCATGCTGCTCACTCCGCTTACTTCTGCTGACTCTTATCGTATGCACCCAGACCTGGTTTATAGGTCTTATCATCAATAAACTGCTTGATACCTTCTTTGCGGCCATCGTTATCGAAGCTGTTTGCCGCTTCCTGAGCACGTACCAGATAGTCTTCCGCATTGTCGTAAGTCATTTCTTTCACGCGGCGGATGGCATCTTTGGTGGCTTTCAGGGCGACCGGATTCTTGCCTTTCAGCACATCACAAACCGCCTGAACACGGGCTTTCAGCTCACTCAGCGGTACCGCTTCGTTAACCAGTCCCCACTCTGCCGCAGTTTTACCGTCAATGTTCTCACCCATCATGGCGTGGTACATGGCTTTACGCAGTGGCAGCAAATCAGCCACGACCTTACTGGCACCGCCGCCCGGCAAAATACCCCAGTTAATTTCACTTAAACCGAATGTGGCTTCTTCGGCCGCAAAAGCGAGATCACATCCGAATAACGGACCGTACGCGCCGCCAAAACACCAGCCATTGATCATGGCAACCGTTGGCTTGTGGTACCAGCGCAGACGGCGCCACCAGCCGTAAGCTTCTGACTGCGCTCTGCGAGTTGCGCCCAGGCCTTTCGCTTCGTTTTCACGGAAATATTCTTTTAAGTCCATGCCTGCACTCCAGGAAGTGCCTTCCCCGGTCAGTACCAGCACGGCTACATCGTCGCTGTACTCCAGCTCATCCAGTACCCGCATCATTTGGCGGTTCAGCGCCGGATTCATGCAATTGCGTTTTTCCGGACGGTTCAGGGCAACCCACGCCACCCCGTTTTCGATTGTCACCGCTACGGTGTTTGCTTCCTGATTATCTGTACTCACAATCATTCCTTACTCAAAACGATAAAATTCAATGCTTTTAAAAAAATTTAAATGGGATAGTGGCCGGGTTCAGTTTCCACAGTGATCCAGCGCAGTTCTGTAAACTGATCGATACCGGCTTTGCCGCCAAAGCGTCCGTAACCGGAGGCACCCACACCGCCGAAGGGCATTTGCGCTTCGTCATGCACGGTAGGGCCATTCACGTGGCAAATACCGGACTGAATTTTTCCGGCGACTTTCATGCCCCGTGCTGCATCGCGGGTGAATACCGCCGCACTCAGTCCGTACTCAGAATCGTTGGCAACACGTACTGCATCCGCTTCGTCTTTTGCACGGATCATCGCCACTACCGGACCGAAGCTTTCTTCACTGTAAATCGCCATGTCAGCGGTAACTTTATCCAGCACCGTGGCCGGCATCAGTACCGATGTCGCTTTACCGCCGGTAAGGATCACAGCACCTTTGCTGACCGCGTCGTCAATCAGCCCGTTAACCTTTTCAACAGTTTTCTGATCAATTACCGCACCCAACGGAGTGTTGCCTTCACGGGGATCGCCGGTTTTCATGGTGGATACTTTCGCTGCCAGCTTGTCGGCAAAGGCATCAGCCACCGCATCCACCACAACCAGGCGCTCGGTAGACATACAGATCTGACCCTGATTCATGAACGCACCGAAGGAAGCCGCTTTTACCGCTTCGTCAAGATCAGCATCGTCCAGCACCAGCATGGGGGCTTTACCACCCAGCTCCAGCAAGCAGGGCTTCAGATGTTCTGCTGCCCGTTTTGCGATAATGCGGCCCACGGCGGTTGAACCGGTGAAGTTAATGCGTTTTACCTGTTTGGCATCAATCAGCGCGCCCACAACATCAGCGGCATCTTCCGGCGCATTGGTGACGATATTCACTGTATTTTCAGGGAATCCTGCTTCTGCCAGCGCTTCGATGATCAGCGAGTGAGTGCGCGGGCACACTTCCGATGCTTTTAAGATCACCGCATTGCCGCAGGCAAGTGCAGTTGAAATGGCGCGAACGCCCAGAATAATTGGCGCATTCCAGGGAGCAATTCCCAAAATTACACCTACCGGAACACGCTGAGCCATGGCAACACAACCCGGTTTGTCAGAAGGGATAACTTCACCGCTGATTTGTGTAGTCAGTGAGGCGGCTTCTCGCAGCATAGAAGTTGCTAACATCAGGTTAAACATGGCCCAGCCTGCAGTGGCGCCTGTTTCTTCCATCATGGCTTTGACGAAATCGTCTTTCTTACCTTCAAGTGCAATGGCAGCCTGAGACAGGATGGCACGGCGCTGGTTAGGGCCAAAACCAGACCAGATTTCAAAGCCTTGCTGCGCTTGTTCTGCAACAGCCTGCATTTGTGCACCTTTCATTGCCGGTGCCTCACTGGCAACTTCGCCGGTGAGCGGGTTTAAGCGGGTAAAGTTCATCATCACTCCGTTTTCCGGTGGATTAGTTATTTTGTGACGGCAGACAAAGAAGAATGCGTTGCTGTTCCCCGTCCGCCCTGTTTGTTGTTTAAGAAATATATCGCCAGTGTGGCTACCAGCGCGCCGGTGCCCATGGCAATGGCAACACCCTGCAGGCTGACACCATTTGTGAAAAGTAGTCCGGCAACCACCGGGCTCAACGCCGCACCACCGCGTCCGATGCCAATAACCACGCCCGTGCCGCTTGCCCGCACGTTTGCGGGGAAAGCCTGTGCCATCAGTCCGTAAAGCCCGACAACACCGGCATTAGTGAAAAACCCTGTTGCTGCGGAAACCAGCGCCAGCGTGCTTAAGTCGCTGTAGCCAATGCCGAATACCGACACCATCACGAAAGCCAGAATGAGTACCGGTATCATGGTGAGGCGCAAATTCAGCTTGCTGGTAAGCAGTCCCAGTAAGATGGCACCTACCGCACCGCCCAGGTTTGCCCACACCAGAACCTGACCGGCCTGTGCAGCACCAAAGCCCATGTCCACCACAATTTTCGGGATCCACTTGAGAATGAAATAGAACGTCATGATTTGTGCAAAGTACGCCACCATTAACAGCAGCGTGAGCTTGCGCATTTCAGGCGAAAACAGGGTGCTGTAACTGGATTTTTTGGCTGATATAGCCGGCGCGGGCAATGCATCCAGCAGAGGCTTTTTCATGCGCGCGAGCATGTGATTCACTTTGTCCAGCGTGTTTTCTTTCGGATGATTAACCATGTACAGCAGCGATTCCGGCAGCCAGAACGCCACCACCAGCATAAACAGGCCGGTAATGCTGCCGCCGAAAATAAATACGGCACGCCAGGTGTGAGTTTCCAGTAGCATAGAGGCAATACTGCCGCCAAGCACTGCGCCGATGGGATAGCCGGTGGCCATGATAATGACGCAAAGGTTACGGCTTTTCTTATTCGCAAATTCCGATACCATGGCGTTTGTAGAAGCCAGCATACCGCCAATTCCCAAACCGGTAATGAAGCGGATGATCAACAGTGTCATTACGCTATCGACAAATGCCGCACCAAACATGCCAGCGGTCATCAGCACCAGACAAAACTGTATCGTGGGTTTGCGGCCAAACTTATCGGCAATGCCGCCCAGAAAAATAGAACCGAAGGCCATACCCACCAGCTCCATGGCCAGCACCACACCCAGTTCGGCACGGTTAATCCCCCACTCTGCCGCAATTCCCGGCGAAGCAAAGCTGATAGCCAGAACATCAAAGCCATCCAGCGCATTTAGAGAGATACAAATGATAATTGCCACCCACTGCACAGGGCTCAGTTTGGAATCATCAAGAATTGCGGTTAAAGACATAGTGACCATCCTCTAAGTCACTTACGCAAAAAGAAAATAAGGCGTCACGCGTAAATGACTTGTGTAATCGTTAAACATGATATTAACAATTAAACACATTCTGAGAATGGCATAAAGTGACTAATTACTTTGCAAAAAGTGACACTCTATATTTTATGCAAAGAATATTAAGCTTCGCTGTCAGTCAGAAGCTGTTGTCTGAAGTCTCGGGGCGACTGTCCGGTCCAGTTCCGGAAGGCTCTGGTGAAAACGGCAGGGTCGGAATAACCAACTTTTTCTGCCACTTCATTGATACGTAATCCCTGCTGTCCAAGAAAAAATATGGCCTTATCCCTTCTTACCACATCTTTCAATTGCTGAAATGAGGTGCCTTCGTCTTTCAGTTTGCGCATCAGAGTACGGGTTGTCATGTGCAACTTGTCTGCACAATGTTCTATTGTGCCAGTGCCATTCGACATGGCTTTACTCAAAATAAGCTTGAGTTCTGTCGCCAGGCTGTAATCAGCTTTATATTGACGAAATAACTCGAGAGGACAGCGGGACATGAACGCCTTTAACGACGCTGCGTTTTGCTTTACCGGCCGCTCCAGATAGTGGACAGGGAAAACTAAAGCAAGTTCAGTATGGTTAAACCGGTGAACGCCGGGAAATAAATAATGATACTCGCCAATATGGTTAGGCGGCGGATAGGGAAAGCGGGTTTCCGTTAGAGGAAGAATGTCAGAAATCAGCCAGGACGCATAGCGGTGCCAGGCCAGCAAACAAATTTCAGCAAAAAGATGGTCCGGATCAAGGTGGATTTCCGTGGGCCTGATGACCAGCCGGACAACGTCTTTATCTTTGTGAAGGGTGATAAAATCATCATCTGTGAGCAGATTATAAAAGCGTGCCCCCAAGGCCAGCGCCTGCCCCAGCGACGACTTCTGAACCGTCAGCTGCCCCATCATGTAGTAGGAGCCGGACTTCAGCCGGTAGCCGGACAACCCCATACTTTCATCACCGAGGTCGTCCCAGATAAGCTTTTGAAAAAGCGCCAGCTTTTCAGCCGGCACCCGCTGATCCGGTTTATCAACCACAGATTCCGTTAAGCCGGTTAATTCAAGCAGGCGTGCACTGTCTACGCCGCGCTCTGCCGCAGCATGATAGAGCGCTGTGACGTAGTGATTCGATGCACTGCCATACTCAAAATGTCTTTTCACCGGCAAAACCTTCTCTGGTGGCCTTCAGCTTTAGTGACTTTCAGGTGTTTTACACACGTAACTGTCTGCATCACTCACGTCGCCTTCCCCTTTATAGGTGGTTACCGACGGATACGGACAAAGGGGACGGGGTTCCTCTGGCATGCTCTCACCCCAGGCAACAACGGAGTCAGGCTTGTCGCCTTTTTCAACCCAGTCTACCAGTGAAGTAAGCATATCGAACTGATCCAGCGCCTGTTCACCGCCACGACAATGACCCATTCCCGGAACAAAGTAAAACTGTGACCAGTGGCTGACCTGTTCATAGCCACCGTTTTGCGCCACCATGTCGTTGAAATAGCCTAAGGTATCTTTGGCCGAAAACCAGGGATCGCTGACACCATGGAAGAACATCAGTTTGTTTTCTTCAACAACGAAGGTCGACAAGTTGGTCAGCGTGGCATTGCCGGGCTCCAGGGGAAATCCGTCAGCGATGGCCAGTTCCCGGTCAATATCAAACGGCTCATCAATGCGGGCCCGCCCTAATGGACCAGGCTGAGCAGACAGTAACCCCGGAGCAGAACGTGCCGGTTTATCGTCGATGCCGGTATCAAAGAAAAATCCCGGATACACGTTATTACCGTTGCTGTCTACAGGACCGTTAAATGCTGTCACCAGACCTTCGGCTTCCTCTGTTGTTAAACAGGAATCACTGTGCTGTTGCCCGTCGCAAATCATTTTACCGGGGTCAAATCCACACTGCTCCACCGCAAAAATCAATCCATCTTCACGGCCGTCCAAACCATCACATTGCGCCAGCAGTGCCTGCTCAATGGCTTTTTGTTTCTTGTCACTGAAAGGAGGCTGATTGTTTCCACTCAGTGCACGTAATGTTTTCGCCACATACAAATCTGCAATTTCTGAGTAATTCGTTTGTCTGGCCGGTGCACCTGCAATAATACCATCAAATAAATCAGGGAAGCGTTGCGACATGGTCATAGCTTCACGCCCGCCTGTTGAACACCCGACAAAATAATTGGTCTGCGCCGGCTGCGAATACACTCCGGTGATCAACTGTGAAACCAGCTTTGCGGTTTTCGACACAGCACCGGAGTAAAAGTTAAGTAACGCCTGCTGATCTTCAAAAAATAAAGGATCGAACACTGTATCAGACTGGTGCCCGCTGTCTGTACTGGCGACGGCAAAGCCACGGAACAGCGCAGGCGTATCACCGGCAGCCAGCGCCCCTAAGGGTTCGCGGATCAGGCCGTTTAAGCCGCCACCGCCCTGAAACAGAAACCGGCCATTCCAGTCAAAAGGCAAGTTCAAACCAAAACCAATTGCGTAGTCTTTCCCCTTTACGCCCTTGCGTTTTTCAAACTCACCGGTGATCTGACAGTAAGGCACAAAAGCCTTTGCCTGCGCCGGTTGTAATTGTGATTCAAGTGCCGATACCGACGTCACCGCTTTAACTGACGTTAACGATACACCTTCCGGCAACACCAGCGACGCTTTCAAAGCAGCGCATGTTCCGGCGTTTAATTGTCCGGCAACGCCATTGTCCGCTATTGCTGCAGGCAAGTTGCAAAACAATGCGGCACCAGCCGCAAGGCTAACCATAAATTTCATTCGATCCCTCCGCAAAAAGCTGCGGCAGCACGCTATGACTGCCGCACACAGTTAAAATGTATAATTGACGTCGATACCAAAGGTACGGGGTGCACCATAGAATTCAGTATTGTTGCTGAGCTGCTGCCCGGACACATACTCTTCGTCTGTTAAGTTACGTCCCCATGCATTCACACGCCAGTTTCCTGTTTCGTAGGTTACCATGGCGGAAAGCAGTCCCCGGTCGGCCAGTAAATCAGTTTCCGGGTCGTAAATCAGATTCGTCCATTGTTCATCTATCCACGCGTAATTTAATCTGGGTGACAGTAATGCACCATCAGATAATTCAATGGCATATTCAATACCCACGGTAAAGCTCTTTTCCGGCGCATACAGGTTTGGACCTGCGCCGGCAGCCACCAGGAACGGCGTGTAATCAAAGCATGTTCCACTGCTGGCATCCTGTCCTGCGCTGCACTGAGGCAACGACGGAGAACCGGATTCACGGGTGTTAACAATTGGCTGAGTGGGCTCCATTTCTGAGTCAATGAAGGAGCCGGCGAAATCAATGGTGAGGTTATCAAGATAGATATCCAGCGCAAACTCCAGCCCGGCGATACTGGCATCAGCAATGTTGTACACATCTGAACGGCCGGTGGTCACATCAATATTCGTGTTCTGGAAGTTTTTGTAATCATTATTAAATACTGCCACCGAAGCACTCACCGTATCGTCAAACAGGCGTCCTTTCCAGCCACCTTCAATGGATATCACTGTTTCTTTGTCGAACACAGAGGTTTCTGAATTAATACCGCCGGGCTTGTACCCTCTGGCAATATAGCCATAGAAACTGTGATTTCTTGAAGGCGTATAGTTCACCGATACCTTGCCCAGAATATCATCATCTTCGTAGTTTCCGGAGATGGTGGCTACCTTCACCCCATCCGGAGCGATGATACCTCTGCCCACCACCACGCCACTTTGCGGGTCGGCTGAGCCTTCAAACCAGGCTTTACGTAGTCCGAATTCGGTTTGCCAGCGATCCGAGAAGCGGTAACTCACCTGCCCGAATACACCTTTTATAACTTTCTGATTCTGAATGTCGATTTCTACCGGGAACGGGCCGTTATCAATATCCACCAGCACTTCATTCTTCTGATAATAAGCACCGGCAACCCAGGTAAAATCCTTGCCGTCAGGTGAAATCAAGTTCAGCTCATGACTCACCTGATCTTCTTTTACAAACTGGCTGCGCGTACTCACATCCAGCTCTGTGGCATCGTAGTCATAAATATTATCAATCTCTTTTTCCTGCGTGCCGCTTAACCATTTCACAGACAGTCCGTTATCAAACCGGTGGGAGATATCCAGTAACAGGCTGTCAGCCGACTCCTCGTTTTGCGATGGTGTGTTGTAGGCTAAATCCCTGATTGAGCCCGTACGCCCCTCAGAATACGCTGTGCCTTCGATGGGGCGGTATGCAAAACCGCCGGCAGACTTATCTGAGGTTTCGTATTTTACGTATATGTCAGTGCTGTCGAGGGGTGACCAGGCCAGACCGAGTCGCGCGCTAGTTTCATCCAGACTGCCCGCATCGGTGTCGACGCTGCCTGTGCTGTTGTAAAAACTGTCGCGGTTTTTGTAGTTCACCGCAACCCGCGCGGCGAAGGTATCCGATACCGGCAGATTCACCGCTGCGCGGGCATTGCGCGATGCATAATTACCGATCCCCAGCATCACGTTGCCGTCGAAATCACCGCCGATTTCCGGTCTGCGGGAAGTCACCATAATGGCACCGCCCGTTGAATTTGAACCGGCAAACGTACCCTGCGGACCACGCAGCACCTGAATATTCGCCACATCATAGAAATTCAGCGTGCTCACGATAGGCGGTTGGAACAAACCGTCAATGTAGGTACCCACACCGTTAGTCACGTCGGGATCACCACTTGCCAGGCCAATACCGCGGATATTCACCGACTGGGTTAACCCGGCATCAGTGATGGTTAATCCGGGTGATGCAAAGGGCAGATCGTCCAGACGCGACACCGCTTTTTTCTCCAGTTGTTTTGCTGACAGCACGGTCATTGAGGTAGGAATATCCTGTACCCGTTTAATTCTGCGTTCGGATTTTACCGTGATGACTTCCACGTCATCGGCATCTGAAGCGGTATCTGTTTCCTGAGCGAATGAAATACTGGTAAAACCTGCCAGCCCCGCCACAACGGCAAGGTTGAGCAGATTACGGGTCGATTTTATTTTTGTAGTGTTCAGAAGGTACATGCTTTTAGTCCTTTTGCCTTATTTAAGATGGGATCTGTCAACAGGAAACAGACAACCGTCAAAAACCAAATAACAAGCAAATGTTATTTTTTTGTTTCACTCGCGTGAATGGCATATTACGACTAAAAACTTTGCCGATTACGACAAAGGGGGATTTTTGGCAAGTTTTTGAAATTGAATGTTGGAATTGATTTTATGATTCGCCGGATAAATAAAGGAACAGCGGCATCTGCCGCTGTTTTTCAATTTCATTTAATCTCTCGCTCTCGCCCCTTCTTTTGCCGTTGCGGGCGGCGTCATCAATACCGGATTGTCTGCATAGAACGTCATGTCCTCAGCATTCGGCCAGGGCACGGTTTGGGAAATGCTTTTCCCACTGCCCCACATCACCACGTCCGGCGAATCCGGAGTGAAAGGTGTCCATGTGTTGCCATCCGGCAAGGCTGGCGTACCGGTGCGTGCAAATGAAACGATGGCCTGTTGCATGGCATCACTGAGCGCACGGTCGAAGGCCGTATAAGTACGGGTTTCGCGGAAAATATTCAGGGCACTCAGCGTTCCCAGCCAGTAAGGCACATCAGCAGTGTGATACACACCGGCCGTCTTCGGGTCGTGATCGGCAAAGGTGATGCCTGCCGTATACGGATGCACTCGTGCAAACACATAAGGGAATACCGGCGATGTCAGATATTCTGTTTGGGCCTGTGACCAACGCCACATACTCAGCCCCAGCGTGCTGTCTCTGGCCATATCTTTACCGGCCCGGATTGCCTCTGCATCTGTGTTGATTGCAAAGCGGTTAAGCAGTTCATCCGCCTTGCCCGGATAAAGTTGATTCACCAGCGCGGTTAATTCAGCTTTCGATTTTACGCCGCCCAGCGGACTGAAACCTTCATCGCGGGTAAACCCGATCATAACCGGTATATCGCTGCCTGCTTTATCTGCAAATAACGTAGCAGGCTGAGCAGGCAGCACGTACCCGTCGACAACCGGCCCGGCCTTGAAGCTGCCGGAACATCCCAACTGACAATCCCGCTGTGCTTTTAATATCTGATCCGCAGAGGTGTGCCGCAGTGCATTGATATTTTCAGCCTTAAAATGCGACTGAATAGCTACACCTGTTTGCTCAGCATCCTGTCGGGATGTCATGGGAAACATAAACGCCGAACCGCTCATGCCCACCACTTTACTGATTAAACCTTTGCCAAGGGGGCTGACCTGTAAATACGAGACAGACGCTGAACCGGCAGACTGACCGGCAATAGTCACATTATCCGGATCGCCGCCGAACTGACGGATGTTCTGTTTTATCCAGTGTAGTGCAGCAAGCTGATCCATCAAACCGTAGTTGCCCGATGCGCCGTCAGGCGACTGTGCGGTTAACTCAGGATGCGCCATGAAACCTAAGATCCCCAGGCGATAGGCAATACTGATGGTGATCACGCCTTTTTCTGCCAGCGGTTCGCCGCCACATATGGCCATGGAGGGCGAACCGATGGTGAAGCCTCCGCCGTGGATCCATACCACCACAGGCAAACCGTCACCGGCCTTCGCCGCTTCAGGTGCCCAGATATTCATGTACAAACAATCTTCACTGGTGGCTTCGTGGCTGAAGTAGTGATTAATGTTGCTGTTACGCAACGGCTGAATGCACTGGGGGGCCATGCGGTCAGCATGAAACAATCCTTGCCAGTTGACCGGCTGCGGTGCTTTCCAGCGCAGTTCTCTCAGTGGTGCCTGCGCGTATGGCACACCAAACCAGGCCTGTACGCCTGATGGCAGCACTTTACCCTGCAGTTTTCCGCTTTGCGTTGCAACGATATCTGTGGCTTTGTGTACCACGGGTACCTCAGCCTCCACAGTCGTGGTTATCAATGCTGCACCGCTTACCATGACAACGGCCAGCGCCAGCCGCCCCACAAGGGAGAGAGTGCGCCTGGTGATCTTTATTAACGGGAGAATTGAAAACATACCCTACTGCCCCAGATGCTTATCGAAGAAGTCTGCAGCAATGGCATATCCTTCCTGAGATTCAGGAAAGTCAGGATTGGTCATAAAGCCATGGTACAGGCCATCATAAATAAGCAAATCGCTTTCCACACCGGCGGCCAGTAACTTACGGTGACTGTAGGCCGCGCCGCTCATCAGAAAATCCCGGGTACCTGTAAAAAACAGTACCGGCGGGAACTGTGCCAGTTTAGTTGCATCGTTCAGCGGGGCTGCGATGAATTGTGTGGTATCCACACCGTCAAAGTAAGACATGCCGCCTCGCGGCGCTGGCGCAGTAACCGGCTTCATATCCGCTTCGATATTGGTAATGCTCAGCTTACCGGTAAACACCGAATCGCCTGACGGCGTCATACCTAATCCGGCGCAATACACGCCCAATGCACCGGGAACAGCCCGTCCGGCGTCAATTAACATAGCTGTGGTTTGCGACACTAGCATGCCACCGGCAGAACATCCCACCATACCAATATTCTCAGGCGGCACTTCTTTGGACACCACATCCCAGACTTTCAGTAAGTCTTCACTGGCTGCAGGAAAACGGTGTTCCGGACCCTGCCGGTACAGAATAGATATCACCTTCACTTTCATTTGTGCCGCAACAGGAATACTGATCAGTAAACCGTTGGCTCTCACGCCGGTGCGAAAGCCCCCGCCCGGCCCGTTCAGAATAAGCCGGTTTGCATTCTTCTCAGACACGCCACCTTTCGGCGTAATAATAGCGGCAGAAATACCGTTAATCGTGGTTTCCTCAATGTCTACGGGAAACACCGACTTCATATGATCTACATAGGGTTGCAGATTGTTGTTGTACACTTTCCGGATTTCTTTGATATCGGTGATATCAGACGGCAGTGGCATGGGTGCACCCGGCCCTTCGGTTGCGCCGCTGCGTTTCAATACCGCCTGACTACCTTCACTCAAGGCATCAGGTAGCGGGACTGAAGCGTTATGAATAGTGATAGTGCCTGATGTATCTAATTGCGTTGTCATCTCTGCGGCTTTTGCAGGTACTACGGTAAACAGAGCAAGCAACACAGGTAAATGACGAATAACAGAAACTTTCATTTCGTTCTCCTTGTTATGAAAAAACACTACCGGAGAAGACACCGCTTCTGCCGGTAGTGGCACATCTGCGAGAACAACAATCCCAACCTCGCATAAAACAAAACCTGGAAAGCAAAAAGGCAGCGCTGATTAAACGCTGCCTTTTTCAGGGTCAGAAGGACATGGTGGCACCGACAAAGTAAGAACGGCCAACGATGTCGTAGCTTTCGTTATCAGTGATACCGGGTGTTCCGGCCACCACCAGCGGATCTTTATCGAACAGATTGCTGATACCGCCACGCAGATTGATGCTTTCGGTGAGACGATAGCGTCCTACCAAATCAAACTTGTTGTAGCTTGGTACACCCGGTACCGTACTGGCGGTATTCGTCAGCGTGCTGCGGTCATCCATGCTGTCGGTGAAGCGCCAGCGCAGGGTCAGGCTCATAGCATCTTTTTCGTAGCCGAAGCTGGTTTGCGCCCGCAGTTTAGGACGTGGTGTTGTCATAAACCCGATGGTTCCCGCTTCATCCACACCTGCATCGCCCGGCAATGTCACCACTTCATAAGAATTCACATAGGTGATAACCGAGTGCACAGAGAAGTCACCGGCACCGGTAGACAACTTATAGTTCACCTGGAAATCCATACCGTCGGTCGCCAGTTGACCAAGGTTGAAGTAAGGCGTTCTTACCAGTTCCAGATAGCCGTCCTGATCCCGCGACAACAACTGACAATAAGCATTGTCTGTTGAATAAGTGGGGTTGGAACCATCAAGGTTGTAGCATTTATTGATAGCGGTAAGCCCCGGAACTGCAGAAATCACATCTTCAATTTCGATGGAGTAATAGTCCGCCGACAGCACCAGTGTCTGATTTGAACCAAACTCTGTATTCCATACCGCACCCAGCGTGTAGGTATCAGCGGTTTCCGGTTGCAGTTCGATGTTGCCCGAACTCAACGTTGCCGTTGCTGTAGTGGGAAATAAATAGTTGTCTACGGTTTCAACCGGGATCCCCATGGCGACACACAGGCCACGAAGCTCGCCGCTAGTGTCTGCTGCGCGCGCAGCGGTGCGCACATCGCAAGGCTCACCACCAGACGGCGGATTACCAAACGTGACCTGGCTGCCGGTGGCGGCGCTGAACAGTTCGTTGATATTCGGCGCACGGATAGCACGCTGATAACCACCACGTACCATAATTTCATCCGTGGCATGCCACAGACCATCCAGCTTGTAGGCATTCACGGTACCTGAATACTCGTAGTCAGACATACGGTAGGCCGTACCGATTTCAAACGAGTCTGTAACCGGAATAATGAACTCCGCCGCCAGCTCGGTTACATCTGAAGAACCGGCAGATGGCTGTGCCGCAATTACTGCCTGTACATCCTGTTCAGCCAGCGCCTTATCAGGACTGAAATAATACTCATCGTTGCGGTAGTTCGCCGATGCCGAGAACATCACATCACCGGCAGGCAGTTCAAATAAGCTGCCCTGCACCACCACATCAAAGGCGGTACGCTGTAACTCTTCAGTGCTGTGAGTATCACCACTGATATACGACTGACAGGCGTCCGACATACTCAGCACATTTGCCAGACCAAAGGGGTTATACCCGCCGGCACAAATACTGTCTCCACCGTCAGCAGCATTGAACAAGGTTTGTACACGGGAGAGAAACACGGCATTGTTCTGAACCTGGTTGTGTCTGGAATTGTCCCAGGACACCCAGGCATCAAACGTCCAGTCGCGGAATCCGGTATCCCCTTCAAGGCCCACAATGTATTGTTGGGTCACGTAGTTTTCATCCCAGCTTTTTGCAGGTGTCATCACGTAACGGGCATTGTAAGAAAACGGTGCCGTCGGGTCGGCACGGGATGCCAGTAACGTGGATAAATCGTCAGGAATAAACGGGTTGGTGACCGGAATCGTTGGCGTACCGAACTGGGTCAGTGTGCCACCTGAGTTAGTGACTGCCGTATGGTCAGTAAACAACGCCTGTGCATAACCGGTAACGGCAGGAGAAAACTCGTAATCGAAGCGGGCAAACAGGTTTTTACGGTCGGTTTGCGGACGCAACATGCCCTGGATCTGTACCGGCATACGCACGTTGCCATTAACAATGCGGTAGTCGCTCTCATCGCTGCCCATATAATTCACGGCGCCGGTCTGACTGAACAGCGAACCGTCATCATTGAACCCCAGGTTATTGTTATTAGGCACAGAACCATAACCGTATCCGGCAAACATGGCATCCACCACGGCCTGGTCAGGCAGGTTGGTGGCAGAGGGGACAAAGGTACCTGTGCCGATATAAGAGGAAGGGATCCCCAACTGGAAAAAATCAAAGCGGTCTTTGCCGTACAGTGCATCCTGACGGGCAGAACTGACAGAGATAAACAGGCTGCTCTTCTCTGTGACTGCACCGGCAGTTACCGAGGCATTGTAACTGGCATAGTCATTTTCCATGGAGTTGCCGTACTGCACATCCACGTTCACGCCTTCAACACCCCGTTGCGTGACAAAATTCACAACACCTGAAACCGCGTCAGAACCGTATACCGCCGAAGCACCACCGGTAATCACTTCCACATCGCGTACAACAGAGGTAGGTAACACATTGGTATCTACCACACCGGAGGAGCTTGAAATTGGCAGACGGCGTCCATCCAGCAGAATAAGGTTACGGGTTGCGCCCAGACCACGTAAGTCCAGCAGCGCACGGCCGCCGGTACCCTGGCCACCTGACGAATCGCGGGTGAACTGGGGCATTTCGTTCATGGTGGCTTCTACATTCACCTGACCGGTATCTTCAATAAACTGCTCTCCCACCGTCATGATGGGGCTTGGCGCACTTTCATCCCGGCGGGCAATACGGGAGCCGGTTACAACAATTTGTTCTACATCGGCAGATTGTTCTGCCTCATTGTCCTGTGCAGTAGCAACAGCGGGGCACATGGCCAGCAATACGGCTGATGCCAGAAATTTGCGGTTAAACCGGGTGACAGGCTGTTTTGTGTTATTTGTTTTTTTCACGGGTCTTTCTCCTGTTAAGAGATTGAGTGTTAACAGTAATGCGTGTGCAACGACCTGTTGACGACGACGAAGTAATTATTCAGGTGCTGTTACAAATTTAAAATTACCAATACATAACCAAGGCATAACATTTTGTTAACCATGTAAAGAACTTTCAGTTAATTCAAAACGTTGAGATCAGTGAAATAGCTGTTCAAAGACAGTGACAAAGAAAAACAGAAAGGTCAGAATGAGGAAATAAATGCTTATAAATCAGAATCAAACAACACAACATCATTCTCAAACTTAGACTTATGGCTAACAGACCACGGTTCAGCCGCCCCCGGGCAATTAACCCATTGTTATAGTCATCACAACTTTAGATAATTTACAGAAGCCCGCAAAACGTAATTTAATAACAAAATCATAACAAGTTCAGTTTGTAACCAGCGTTACAGGATTGGTGAAACAATGACATCGAAGTTGGCATTAATGGGCGCGCACATCAGCCGCTCAAAAATGGGAAAATTGCAGGCGTATCTGGCGCAGCAAAATGGTCTCAGTATTGATTACGGTTTAATTGATGGCGAAATATTGCCTGATTTTAATCCTGAGGACTGCGTAAAACGTCTGATCGCTGAAGGCTACCACGGCATCAATGTGACCCACCCTTATAAGCAGTCAGTGTATCCGCTAGTGAAAAGCCCGCTGGCAGAGGGTCATGAAAAAATTGGCTCTTACAACACCCTGAGGTTCACAGAAGATGGCATCCTGGGGGCCAACACCGACTACAGCGGATTTAAGCAAGGCTATCTGTACCGCCGTGGCGACAAATCTCCGGGCAAAGTACTGGTTTGCGGTGCAGGCGGGGTGGGCAGAGCCATTATGTTTGCGCTGACAGAACTTGGGGCAGATCATCTTTATATCAGTGATATTAATACCACAGCCGCGCAGACCATGGCTGATTTGCTGGTTAAACACGGACATTCCGCCAGTGCGATAACGCCGGATGAAGTTAAGGTGTTGCAAAACAAGGTAGATGGTCTGGTGAACTGCACGGCGCTGGGCATGTACGGTAAGCCCGGTACACCGTTTGATTTAACCGCCCTGTCCTCTCCGGAATGGGCCTTTGATGCCGTGTATGTGCCATTGAAAACAGACTTCATCAAAGCGTGTGAAACCGCAGGCTTACAGTGTGTATCCGGTTTCGATTTATGGATTTTTCAGGGGATTGATGCGTACAACCTGTTCTTCGATGCCAGCATAGCCGCCACGCCTGCCCTCATTAACGAAGCATTGAGCTGGCTGGATTAGAGTAACACTCCCGGTCGCTGTCATGCCGGCCTCTGCGCCGGCTTTTTTATGAAGCGCTCATCCCCCTCTTCAAGCGTGCATCTTCCGTCTGTCCCGGTAAACCTGCCTTCTGACTGCTTTGTGTTCACAGGATGATTGCATGGCATGGTTGCCGCCTTTACACTCAATGACACTTTGCCTGAAAATTTACAAGGATTAACAATGACGGACTCTACCCGCAGACAATTTATGACCACCGCCGGCGCACTGGCTGCCGCCGCGGCCCTGCCCGCTTCTGCGCAGGCTGCATCATCAGACTGCTCACTGGATGCGCCTGTACTTCACATGGTGTATTTCTGGCTGGCAAATCCTGACTCAGCGGAAGATAAAGCGAAACTGATTAAAGGTCTGAAATCTCTTCAGGCAATTCCTCAGGTTCAGGCGCTGCACGTAGGTGTACCGGCCTCTACTCTGAAGCGGGATGTTATCGACAATAGTTTTCACGTGTCTGAATTGATGATGTTCAACTCTGTGGTAGATCAGGACGCGTATCAAACCCATCCTGTTCATCTGAAGTTCGTAGAAGAATGTGAGCACCTGTGGGAACGTGTTGTGGTGCGTGACTCCCTGTCAGCCTGATTTAAGCCGGTACGCAGCCGGCATAACTCACGCTGACGCTACCGCAGCATCCAGTGCCAGGCGGTAACCCGCAGCCCCGAAACCGGCAATCACTCCGGTAGCCACATCAGATAAATAAGTGTGGTGACGGAAAGGTTCTCTGGCGTGGATATTAGTGAGGTGCACTTCGGTGAAGGGCACTTCGCAGCTCAGCAACGCATCCCGCAGCGCAATACTGGTATGCCCTAACGCCCCGGGGTTTATAATAATACGCTGATATTGTTGTCTGCCAGCGTGAATAGTATCTATCAGCCTACCTTCACAATTCGACTGAAAATGTGACAGTGCCACGCCTTTCTCTTCCGCGTAAACGGTCAGCTCCGACACAATATCCTGTAATGTGGCATTGCCATATTTTTCCGGCTCCCGCATACCTAACATATTCAGGTTCGGGCCGTTAAGCAGCAATATTTTCATAAGTTTCTCCTGTAGAAGACGCCGGAACACGAGTGCTCCGGCAACAGAAAGGTCCGGTTTCGTCAGTTTGCGAAATCGCTGTCTTTGATCAGCAGTGTCAGCAACCCGGCCAGCACAACAGGAATAGTGAACACAATAAAGGTGGTAGAAAGTCCGGCACCGGATTGCAATAAGTAACCACCGGCGAAGGGCCCGATCACCGCACCGGCGCGCCCTGCCCCTACAGCCCAGCCCACACCGGTGGCCCGGATCTCAGTGGGATAGAGTCTGGCCGACGTTGGCCAGAAGCCGTTGAAGCCACCATTCAGTGTAACCCCGAGGATATAAGCAGTGAGCAGAATCATTGATACGCCCATAGAGACATTGCCGAATACCATCAGGGTGACGGCAGCCAGTACGAAGAATGTAAAAATCATTTTCTGTAAGCCGAACCGTACGGAAATCCAGCCAAGCAAAATGCTGCCGGTGAATGATCCCAGATTATAAGCCGCACCGGCAAAGATGCCCTGCTCCAGCGGCAAACCGGCATCCACGGCAATTTTAGGGATCCAGCTGATAATGAAATACAGTGTGAAGAAACCGAAGAATACGCCGCCCCACAGCAATAACGTGGGTCTGGCCCGCCCGTCAGTAAACAGCTTTTTCACCGATGTGCGTGCACTGTCTGCCGGCGCGGCCGGCAAAGTGGCAAGGGGAGCCGCCTTGAGTTTCACCAGAATACGGTTGATGTTATCAAGCGCATTGCCCGGCTGACGCTTGAGCAGGAACTCCGGCGACTCAGGCATGAAGAAATACACCACCGGCACCATCAGCAAAGTGACAACACCCGAAATTTCAAACATTACCCGCCAGCCAAATTCAGGGATCAACCAGGCTGAGGCGAATCCTGTTGCCACCGCACCGATGGGATATCCTGCCTGCAGAAAGGATACACAAAGATTCCGCCGTTCACGGGTGGCAAATTCACTGGTCATGGTAGCCATACTTGCCAGTATTGCGCCTACTCCAAGCCCGGTCACTACTCTGGCAGCCACCAACTGGGGCAAAGACTGTGACCAGCCGGAAAACAACATGCCGGCACCAATGGTGGTCACGGCAAACAGAATCATCTTGCGCCGGCCAATCACATCAGCATAAGGAGCAATGAATAAACTTCCGAGAGTCATACCGATGAGGGCGGCACTGAACACGGCACCAAGTACAGCGGGCTCAATGCTCCACTCCTGTGCCAGCACCGGTGCGGTGTAAGACATCAACACCACGTCCATGCCATCAATCATATTCAGGGTAAAACAAATCATGACAACAAGAATTTGAAGAGGCGCCATTTTGTTATTTTCGAGCACGCCGCGAAGATGCGTCACACTTTGCTCATAATCATTCGTAACTACAGACATAAGGACCGATTCCCAAATGTTTATTTTTGATTAATATTTCGTTAAACCGTGTTGTTATCCTAAGTATTCAGCTCAGAGTTACAATTACTCTGACGTCGGTACACTATAACTTTAAGTTAACAGGCTGGTGTGGATCTCCGCGAGC
Organism: Alteromonas sp.; assembly: GCF_984505615.1. Taxonomy (NCBI): domain Bacteria; kingdom Pseudomonadati; phylum Pseudomonadota; class Gammaproteobacteria; order Alteromonadales; family Alteromonadaceae; genus Alteromonas; species Alteromonas sp. The sequence goes on from NZ_CFHOXV010000001.1 coordinate 297,835, forward strand.
TTGCTCTGCGCCGTCTCAAAACAATTGCGTAAGTGGTTAGACATAGACACTTCATTATGGCGAACAAAGTATATGGATTGCCTGACATCACCCAAGGGCACAGATACCAGGCCGGGATACCGTCCCGGAATAGCGGTATATTCCAGCGCAACGGTTAATCCCAGACGCTGCTCAGCCATGGCACAGGCATCGTCCGCATAGCGCACCATCACCGCGGTCTGTGGCTCTTTGCCAATTTCTTCAAAGCCATCGCGGATTGCCTGACCTAACAGGGTTTCAGGGAAATAATTGACGATGGGATGGCCGGCGATATCTTCAAATGTAAGCTGTTCGCGGGATGCCAGCGGATGATCTTCCGGCAGCACCACCTGCAGACGCAGATGGGTGGAAGGGTCGGCCTGAACCAGCGGATGGCTGACTTCCCCGAGAGCGATAGCAAAGTCAATGCGCCGCTGACTTACATATTCAGCCATGGCCTCGTTGGGCAGGGTCTCCAGTTTAAGCATGACATCCGGCATGACTTTTTTAATTTCAGCAAACAGCCAGGGGGCGACCACATTGGACAGGCTGGGCGTGCAGCCTATGTGAAATTGCAGATTATCCCCGCGGATAATACGTCCGATGGTATCCTCCAGCCCTTCAATACGCTGGTAGATTGGTTCGACTTCACGAAACAGTTCCAGCCCTTCCGGTGTGGGGATCAATCGCCCTTTACTTCGCTCGAACAGGGCTATGCCCATCTTGTATTCCATGTACTTAAGCAACCGGCTGATACCGGGTTGAGACACATTCAATATTTCCGCAGCACCGCTGATTGTCTTGGCAATCATCACAGCTCTGAATACTTCTAACTGACGAAAATTCAAATTCACTTCGTCACTCCTTACAGGTTACTTAAGCGACACAGATTAACATGAAGTTATACGGTACGGACAAGCAGATCTTTTACAAGCGCGAAAACCATTTTTAACATGAATGCTGAAAAATTGTCTCTGTCTATGAAGTGCCGGATTATTTATGAAACACTCTATCGCCTCAGTATGCCTGTCAGGTAACCTGAAACAGAAAATTGAAGCTGCTGCCGCTGCCGGATTCCGCGGCATCGAAATTTTTGAAAACGATTTGCTGCTGTACGATGCTTCTCCGGCCGTTGTCCGGCGAATAGCAGAAGACAACAATATCGATATTATTGCGCTGCAGCCTTTCAGGGATTTTGAGTGCATGCCCCGCCAGAACATGAAGAAAAACTACGACCGGGCGGAAAGAAAATTCGATACCATGGCAGAGTTAAACACCGACACGTTGCTGATTTGCTCAAACGTGTCGCCGGCCTGTGTGGACAACCCTGCCCTGGCCGCAGAGCAGTTTAACCGCCTGGCTGACAGTGCCGCAGCCCGTGGCATCAGGTTAGGTTACGAAGCGCTGGCCTGGGGCCGTTACACCGCCGATTTCACCGCGGCCTGGGATATTGTGAAACAGGCTGATCACCCTAACCTGGGCATTATTCTCGACAGTTTTCATATTTTTGCGCGGGGTCGCGACCTGTCTGCCATCGCAGAAATCCCCGGCGATAAAATCACGCTTGTGCAAATTGCCGATGCGCCCTGGCTCAAACTGGATGTACTGCAATGGAGCCGGCACTTCCGTTGCTTCCCGGGACAAGGCCAGTTTCCGGTGGTGGAGTTTATGCAGGAAGTGGCGAAGACCGGCTACGACGGCTATGTTTCTCATGAAATTTTTAACGATGAATTCCGCTCTACGCCCACCCAGGACACGGCGCTCGACGGCAAGCGTTCTTTGCTCTGGCTGGAAAATGAAATGGCCGGACGGGCACCGGATATCGTAGCGCCGGAGATAGCCGAAAAGGCCATCGCGCCACCTCAGGCTTCAGTGACTGATGTGGAGTTCATTGAATTTGCCACTGCCGGCAGTGCGCGGGACACCTTTTTAGAGTTGATCAGCGCGCTGGGTTTCCAGCAAACCCACCAGCATAAAAGCAAGGATGTTGCCCTGTTCCGCTGCCAGAATGTGAACTTCATCCTGAATCAGGAGCCGGACAGCTTTGCCCAGAACCACTTTCTGGTTCACGGCACTTCTGTGTGCGCCGTGGGATACCGCACAGACAATGCGCAGAATATGGTGTCACGGGCCAGCTACTTTAAATACCCCCGTTTTGAAACCGAAGCACGGCCGCAGGAAATGCAGATCCCGGGCATCCGGGGCATGAACGGCGAGCTGGTGTACTTTGTGGAATCCCCCGACAAACACCGCCGTTTCTACGACGTTGATTTTATGCCGCTGGAAACCAGCGCCCCGCCCTGCCAGGCCCCTATGCGGGTTGACCATATCACCAGTGGTATTTCTGAGTCAGAATTTTTATCTACATCGCTGTTTTACCGCGTACTGTTTGGCCTGAATGTTGATCAACCACAGGATCTTATCGACCCCTACGGCCTGATTGTCAGCCGCACAGCGACCAGCCAGAATAAGAAGATCCGCCTGCCCTTTAATATGTCGCGCAGCGGTAACTCTTCAACAGAACAATTCCGCCGCAGACACGGCGGCTCCGGCGTGCAGCACATCGCTATTCATTGTGATGACATACTCAGTTACACAGAGCATGTGGATCAGAAGTACATTCTGGATATTCCGGAAAACTACTACGATGATCTTGAGGCACGTTTCGACTTAACGCCGGAACTGTCACAAAAAATGCGTCAGTACAATTTGCTGTATGACGAAAGTCCCACAGGTTATTTCCTGCATTGCTACACCATTGACGTTAACGGATTATTTTTTGAAATTGTCCAGCGTCATCAGTATGGCAACTATGGCGAAGCCAATGCCCATGTGCGTATTGCCGCCCAGACCCGTGCCAGAATGAAACAGGCCGCACCGGAATGAGTAACGCATAACAGCTGTAAAGGGGCTGCCATCAGGCGACCCCTTTTTCATTTAACATAGCCATATTTCCGCACCTGAACTTGCTGACGCAATTTGCTGTAACATAGCGTTTATGACTTTCAAACCGGAAACCAGCTCCCCATGAAAACTGCTTTTCTCTTTTTAATCTTTTGTTTGTTCAGCCGGATGATTTGCGCCGGCGAATTCAGCGCCGCGAATATAGAAACCACCACGCCTTATCGCGCACCGGTAATGATTCAGGGGCCGATGCCCATTGAAGCTGAATATTTTGCCAGTCTTCTCACCGGCGTCACCATTGAGAAATCAGGCACCACCACCTTCTATAAAGGTTTACTGAATAACTACCCTGTTGTGGTCGCACAAACCGGCAAAGGTCTTGAGAATACCGCTGCGGCCACAGCGGTAGGCATCACCCGGTATCATCCTGTAGCCATTATTAATCAGGGCACTTCAGGCGGTCACGATCCGGCTTTGCAGGTCGGGGATATTGTGCTCGGCAAACGTGCACTGAACGCAGGGAATTTTAAAACCCCTTTCAGGGAAAAGGGTGAAGGCTCAGCGCCATTAAGCTGGAAGCCTATGGACCTACTGGCCTCGTCAGGCAGTGCCGGTGAAGGGGAGTCAGCAAAGAAATCAGAGAGGATCCGCTATTATGTGGGTGACAGTAAACTGCTGGCATCCGCCCATGCAGTAAGCGGTCAATACAAACGGGGAAAAGTGACGGAAGGCACTATCGCCAGCGCAAATTTCTGGAATAACGAGTTAGACAGAATTGCCTGGCTCCATGAAAATTTCGGTACCAGTACAGAGGAAATGGAAACCGTCGCAGCGGCACAGATTGCTCACGCGTATGATGTACCGTTTCTGGGAGTGCGGGTGTTATCAAACAACCTGACTAACGGCGGACACTACGATCCGTCAACGGCTAAGGACTGTCAGCAGTTTGTCCGTGACCTCGTTACCCATTACATCGCATCATTAGAGGCGAAATAAGCAGACTGTTTCTGAGCCGCAGGTTGTTGCGGCTCTTTTCAGTAATGCCGGATTATTTAAAAATCGATATCACTGCGCGAGGGCAACGCATCAAACGCACCGTACTTTGATACCGCATGGGCGCCGCAGCGGGTAGCAAAACGCAGAGAAGACATAATGCTTTCAAAGTTGCCTGCCCAGGCCACAAAAGACGCTTTATCCTGCACTTCTTCTGCTAACGTGAATAAGAACCCGCCCACAAAGGCATCACCGGCTGCTGTGGTATCTACTGCACTGACAGGTGGCGTAGGATAAATACCGTTGGTGTCGTGACTGTAAAAAGCCACCGGATTTGCCCCATCCGTAACCAATACCAGCGACACACCGCTGTCCATCCAGCTCTGAATCTGCCCGTCGATATTCGACTCGCCATACAGTTCAATGAGTTCCTCTTTACTGGCTTTTATCACATCCACCTGTTTAGCCGTTTCATCAATAAAATACGGTGCCAGGGAAGGCTCAGCCCAGAATGCAGGACGTAAATTAATATCCAGACACAGAATGCTGCCTGCCGCTTTGAATCCGTCAATGGCAGACAAGGTAACCTGGCGTAAATCCGGCGTGCTCACTGAACCCGAGCAGAAACTGACAATGCGGGGTTTCTCAAATAATGCAGGTACCAGATCCGCTTCTGAGATATCAGTATGGGCTGCATTGTCGATATAAAAATCGAAAGATCTTTCACCGTCGGCATCAAGGCCGACAAAAGCCAGAGCGGTTTTTCCTTTTTCAGAATACGTGGTAAAAGCGGTATTCACCTCCAGGGCTTCCAGTGTACGGTGCAGGTAATGACCAAACTGATCTTTCCCCAGCTTACCGAACAGATAGCTTTCGCCACCCAGTTTGGCAACTGCAACAGCCACATTCGCAGGTGCGCCACCGGCAAATTTTCTGAAGCTTTCCGTTGCGTCTGTAATTCCGGGCTGTCCCTTGTCAGACAGCATGTCGATTAAGGCTTCTCCCATGCATAACACTTGCATTTGCATTCTCCTCACTGATTGTGCAACAGATAAACCGGCTTACTGAAAAAGCAAACCTGCGAGATTGATATCAAAGCGCAGCCCCAGCACCACGGCATCACTTAAGTCTTCCTGTCTGGCTTTGTCGCCAAACTGATCGGGATTAACGATGTAATGGATGTTGGGCTGAATGCGGATGTTGTCGTTCACATGAATGCCGTAACTCAGCTCCATCATCGCCTGCATACTGGCGGGACGGCCTGAACCTTCGTTAAGGTTGCGCAAAATAAACTGGTCTTCAATGGCGTCATGGCTGTAATGTTGCTCTGTATACACAAAGGCGACCGTATCTTTATCGCGGCCCGGGAATGTCCCCCGCTTCACAAAACCGGCCTTAAAATAAAAATCTTCAATCAATTCACCGGAGGTGCCGGTCAGCACAGCACCAAACAAGGTGACGCTGCGCTGCGAGTTCAGATCGGGTCTCAACACGGTTTGTTCAAATCTTGCAAATACACCGGAACGACCATTGCGGGTGGCGTAATCATTTCCGCTCAATGCGGCATAATCACCGTTCTCGTCTTTTGACGGGTCGGTATAATCAGCACCGTCATACCAGCCACCCACTTCATAGCGGCGCGGATAGTCATCATTGTCCCATGTAGTCTGATACCCCAGCGTGACAGGTACCACCACCCCGGTAGAATCTTCAACTCCCCAGTCCAGGCCATGATCGTCTGACGCCTGGTGAGGAGTATTTTCTTCGTAAACACCGGCATGGAAATAGGTTTTGTCGTTCAGCCAGAATTTAGCATGACCGCCCCAGCTGGACACCGGCCACCAGGTAAAGTTACTGGTACGAAACACGAATGTGGGATTGCCGCACGCAGAGTTGGTCTGAAAATACTGACACAGTTCGGAACCCAGAAAACTGATGTTGGCGACAGTGCGGCCGGCTTCAACCTGAAGTTGCCCGTCAAGAAAGTGTTTTTCTACGGTAAAACGGGCCAGACGGCTGTTCTGTCCGCCATAAATTTCCTGCACTGATGTACTGTTACCAATGTATTTTGGTGCTAGGTTTTGTCCGTGACGGTTTGTCACTGCCACATGGATTGTGGTGTCTTTCCAGTCAGATGCCTTCTCCATGTCGAAATCTGCCCCCACAAAAAGCTGTCCTGCATAGGCGCTGCCCCGCTGTTCGCCGCCATTCACATTCGCTGCCGCTTCGCCGGTATAGCTGGCCTGAAAATTAACGTACTCAGGCATTTCCTGTGCATTGACCTGCCCGGAGGCAAGAAGCAGAGCGATGGTTGCACCACAGGTTGAACCGGCCTGAGACACCTTTGTCATCAGCGGTTCACGGGAGGAAATTTCAGATATCAATGAAGGTAAAAAACGCATGCAGCATCCCCTGGCAAAGTGTGATTTCAATCCACAACACGATCACACCGTGTTAACAGTGACTTCAAGGAGACGCAATTTAATGCAGCCGAACTATTAAATCAACTATATTTATTTAATAATTATTGACGAATTGTTAAAGACTGTACTGCGCGAGTAAGGGCAAATTGGCGCTGCCAAAGGACTGCGCATCCGCCCCGACCGAGCCTCCGCGTAAGGTTAACGAAGATAATCCCCGGAAGTCAGCAGACTGTAACAGGTGCCCGCAGCGACTGAGCAATTCTGCTTTGATATTGTCCGGCAGAGCGCCTTCAATAATCACCGCATCAAGGTCAAGGAAGGCATGGGCACTCATGGCACTGTGCACAATGCCGGTAGCCACAGAGTCCAGCCATTCGCTGATCCCGGGCACATCTTCAGGCCATACTTGTTGCCTTCCATGCAGGAATGCCGTGTCCTGCCCCGCCTCTTTCAGGGTTTTCTCCAGCAAGTATATTGATGCCACATCAAGAAGCTGGCCGCCGGCAAGACTGCCCGGATAAGGCAGAGAGCCCACCGCACCGGCATTACCGTGACGACCGGTATGTAACTGCCGGTTCAGTACCATACCGCCACCGATGAAGGTGCCGACAAAGCAATACAGGTAATCATTGAGATCCCGGTGTTCGCCAAACCAGAGTTCGGCAGCACAGGCTGCGGTGTCATCGTTGCACAGATAAACTGGCAAATCGGTGATCTTTTGAATGGCAGCAGGAACATCAAAGTCCTGCCATTCTGACAATGCCTCTTCCGGCGCGCCGGCCTGCTCGCTCCAGCGCCAGATTTCAAATGGCATGGCAACACCCACCCCGCTCACACGCAGTTTTTCCCCGTCACTTAAAGTAGATAACATGGCCCGTATCCCCTTTTCTGCGAAGCGGATCATGGCGTCCACGGCCGGATAGTCCCACTGCTCCCGAAGTGACGAGCGTACTTTGCCGCAAAAATCGATAAGGGTGATCTGAATACTCCGGCGACCAATTTTGATACCGACCCCGAAAGCCCCGTCGGCCTTAAGGGAGAAGGGTACGGTGGGTTGTCCGCGCTTACCTCTTTGGGGTTCCCCCCGCAACAAAAGCCCGTCTTCTTCCAGTTTATTGATTATGACGGTGGCGGCCTGGGCTGACAGGCCTGTTTCATTGGCAATACGGGCTTTGGGCAATTCCTGATGCTGACGGATCAGCGTCAGAATGCGGCGTTCGTTCAGTGCCCGCAGACCTGACTGGCCTTTCAGCGGGGTGCTTTTTTGCCAGAATCCATGGGGTTCAACTTGCTGGCCGGAAGAATTTGCAGGCATATGGGACATCTTATTTTCATTAAATCAACAACGTATAGTAGTCCTTCCATTCCCTGCTGCCTAGTCCCCTGGCAAAATGCCTCCTGAAAGTCATTCCAAAGAAAGAAAAACAATTAAATAAATTATGTTGATTTATTGACACATAAAATTTTTGTTGTTTAAATCGCTTAACTAATTGTTTACATGCTGAGGAATGACCGTGCAAAAACGCGCGCCACTGGTTTCTAAAGAAACGCTTGTCCCATTCATTTTGCTCACCATCTGCTTTGCAGCCTGGGGCGTTGCCGCCAACATGACGGACCCGCTGGTAAAGGTATTCAGTAAAATATTTACCATGTCGTCATTACAGTCTGCACTGGTGCAGTTCGCCTATTACGGCGCTTACTTTTGTCTGGCAATTCCCGCAGCATTCATTAACAAACGATTTTCCTACAAAACAGGTGTGTTAACAGGCCTTGGCTGTGCTGCCACCGGTGCGTTCCTGTTCTACCCCGCCAGCCAGACCATGACTTACGGCTTCTTTCTGGCGGCTCTGTTTGTTCTTGCCGGCGGTCTGTCGATTCTGGAAACCTCTGCCAACCCTTATGTTATGGCCATGGGATGCGAAAAAAGCGCTACCCGCCGCTTAAACCTTGCCCAGGCGTTTAACCCAGTGGGTACAAACTTAGGGGTTTTCCTGGCAGCAACCCTTATTTTACCCAACCTGAATCAGGCTTCAGCGGAAGAGCGGGCGGCTATGTCGGTTGCAGAATTAAAATCGGTGATTGGCGCTGAGCTCGACGCCGTTATGTTGCCTTACGTAGGCATGGCCTGCGTACTGGTGCTGGTATGGATTGCCATTGCATGTATTAAAACGCCGGTGAACGAGTCCACAGAATCCCGCAGTGAAAATGTGCAGCTGGGCGCATCACTGAAACGTTTGCTGGGTAACCGTCACTATCGTTTAGGTGTGCTGGCTCAGTTCTTTAATGTCGGCGCGCAAACCTGTGTATGGACTTTCACAATCCAGTACGCCATGAAAGCCGTGGGCGGTAACGAAGTAGATGGCGGACAAATTCTGCAGTACAGCATGATTGTGTTTCTGATCTCCCGTTTTGTGATGACCTGGCTGATGCAGTTCCTTTATCCTGCCCGCCTGCTGATGATCATGTCACTAGTCGCCGCAGGCCTGTGTATCATCATGACTCAGTCACCGGATTTCATCGGCGTCATTTCACTGGTATCAATCTCTGCCTGTTTGTCTTTAATGTTCCCGACGATTTACGGTATCGCACTGGACGGACTGGGCGAAGACACCAAACTGGGCGCTGCTGGCCTGGTCATGGCTATCCTCGGCGGTGCAATTCTGCCGCTGTTCCAGGCTGCACTTATTGATTCATCCGGTATCGTTGTGTCATATATCGTTCCTGCTATCTGCTTCCTGCTGGTCGCCGGATACGGATTGTTCGATATCAAGTCACACCCTACACGGGTTGCCCACTCCGACGGTTCTGAAAAAGTTGCGTCAGACGATCAGTTAATGGCGAAGTAGCTGGTTCAGGTGATTAATAAAGGTATGTAGAAAGGCGACAGTTGTCGCCTTTTTTTGCGGGCAATTTTCGATAAATAATGCATGTGTGGACTCTTTTTCACATAATGTACTACACTGTAATACAGTATCTTCGGAGTTAACTTATGAGTATTACGAGTGTCCGTCTCAATGACGATATAGAGAAACCACTGGATTCTCTTGCGAAAAAGCTGGATCGAAGTAAGAGCTACCTTATCAATCAGGCGGTGAGAGAGTTCATTGCCAGGCAAGCTGTTGATGACGCCCGATGGGAAGAAACTCTGGAAGCAATAGAGTCAATCAACAGGGGGGAGCTGATTGACGATTCAGAAGTAAATGCATGGCTCAACAGCTGGGGGTCAGACAAACTGAAGAAAACGCCTTCAATATGAAACTTCAGTATACGCCGCAAGCGGTGGATGATTTGAAGCGTTTACACGACTTTGTTGTATTAAAAAGCCCGTTAGCTGCAAGAAAAATTGCAATTGAAATTCAGGACGCAGCGGAACGGCTAAAGCACTTTCCGGAAATAGGCTTACCGGTTCTGGCAAGCCCTACGCCAGAATGTTTCAGAGATCTCTATATTGGCAATTACACGATTCGCTACCAAATAAAATCGTCCGGACTCATCTACATTCTGCGGATCTGGCATAACAAAGAAACCGAAAAAGATGCATAAGTAAGAAAGCGGACTGATGTTCTTCTTGTCCGCATCCCAACTACTTATGGCTTCATGTGCCGGCATTACATCAACCGGTTAACCCCTGACAACAGCGCTTTAATCGCGGCCGTGATGATATTGCTGTCGCTGGCACAGCCGAAGGTGGAATCAGCCCCTTCCAATTTTACTTCGATGTAGCACACGGCTTTTACGCCTGCGCCCTCACCCACTGCGTGCTCGTGGTAGTCTGCCACTTCTACTTTTTTATTCAGGAAAGTGCTGAGGGCATTGGCCGCCGCTTCAACCGGACCGTTACCGGTGCCCTCTATAGTGTAAACTTCGTTATTCAGGGCAAATTGAATACTCACCGATTGCTCCCCGCTTGCCACCGACGTAATGGTGCTGCCGGTATAGGCGAAAGGCGTTGTGGCATCGAAATATTCCTGCTCAAAGACTTCTTTCATCCGTTTTGCCGACATTTCTTTACCGGTGCTGTCGTTTTCACGCTGCACGGTGCGGCTGAATTCGATTTGCAGTTTTCGCGGCAGTTGCAGATTCGCTTCCTGTTCCAGCAAGAAGGCCACGCCTCCTTTACCGGACTGGCTGTTTACGCGGACAACCGCTTCAAATCCGCGCCCCACATCTGCCGGATCGATGGGTAAATAAGGCACACGCCAGCGGCCGTCTTTATTCTGTACCGCCATCCCTTTTTTTATAGCGTCCTGATGTGAACCGGAAAAAGCGGTGTAAACCAGTTCGCCGGCATAAGGATGACGGGGATGCACAGGCAACTGATTACACTCTTCCACCAGCTTGCGAACCTGATCGATATCAGAGAAATCCAGTTCCGGTGACACGCCCTGGGAATACATGTTCATTGCCAGAGTCACAATATCCACATTGCCGGTGCGTTCGCCATTGCCGAACAGGCAGCCTTCGATACGGTCAGCTCCCGCCATTAATGCCAGTTCAGCTGCAGCCACAGCAGTCCCCCGATCGTTATGCGGGTGCACACTTAACACAATACAATCCCGCTGATTCAGGTTGCGGTGCATCCACTCAATCTGGTCGGCATAGGTATTCGGCGTATTCATTTCCACCGTCGCCGGTAAATTAATAATGATTTTGTTCTCAATGGTCGGCTGCCAGATATTCACCACCTCATCCACGACCTCTTTAACAAAGTCGATTTCGGTACTGGAAAACACCTCAGGAGAATACTGATAAGTCCAGTTCACTTCCGGTGCGCCGGCGGTGAGTTCCTTCACCCAGCGGGTACCGGTCAGAGCGATATCTTTCACCCCTGCTTTATCAGTGTTGTACACAATCTCACGAAAATCCGGCGCAAGGGGATTGTACATGTGCAAAATAGCATGGCGGGCGCCCCGTAAGCTTTCAACAGTACGCTCAATCAATTCATAGCGGGCCTGAGTCAGCACTTCTATGGTGACGTCATCTGGAATATGGTTGCCTTCAATCAGTAGCCTGACGAATTGAAAGTCGATATCTGATGCCGATGGAAAACCCACTTCGATTTGTTTAAAACCAATAGACACCAATTTTTTGAAGAAACGCAATTTGGTTTCAATCGACATCGGGTCGATAAGCGCCTGATTCCCATCGCGGAGGTCTGTACTCATCCAGACAGGTGCCTGTGTAATGGCTTTATTTGGCCACTGACGTTCAGGTAAAGATACGCCAATGAATCGCTGATATTTGGTGTGAGGATGAGTAAGCATGAAACGAAGACTCCGGGATGAATAACGGTTCACGTAGTGTACGCGATATCTGTTGGCAGAGGATTGCTATCACTTGCTTACTTCATACCACTAAAGCAATAATATAGCTCAAATTATAATTTCAATAACTTTTAATGCCAGGCAGGAGAGAGAAAGTGGAATTAGACAAGACTGACAGACAAATACTGGAAACGTTGCAAAAACACGGTCGTATCTCAAATCAGGAACTGGCTGAAGCCGTTAACCTTTCTCCTTCCCCCTGCCTGAGGCGGGTAAAGCAACTGGAAGACAGCGGCTTTATTGACGGCTATGTAGCGCTGGTTAATGCACGAAAATTGGGACTGACCCTGGTGTCGTTCATTCAGATCGTCATGGACAAGCACACCCCTGAGCGATTCGAGAAGTTCGATAATGCTATTGCCACCTTTCCTGAAGTACTCGAAAGCCATTTGATCACCGGTCAGTCTGCAGATTATCTGTTAAAAGTCATCGTAAAAGACATGGATGACTTCCAGCAGTTCCTGCTTAATAAACTCACCCGAGTTGAAGGTGTCAGCGGCGTGCATTCCTCTTTTGTGCTGAAATCCCCCAGGAAAAGTACAGCTGTGCCAGTGTAAGGGTGACTTTATCGTTTGAGCTGCCCTGGCGGTCAAAAGGCCGTTACCTATTCACTGATCCCGTAAACAAAAACGGCGCAGATTTCACACCTGCGCCGTTTTCAGTTATCGCCTTTTATCGCTTTAATTAAAAGCGGTAGCTCACGCTGAAGGTGGCGTTACGGGGTAAAATGTAACGGCCGTTAGGTGATGACGGGTTGCGCGGGTCGCCCTCTGTCAGCCCCTCTTCGTCGGTGAGGTTTTGCACGTTCAGTTGCAGCTCCAGATCTTCAGACAGGAACACGTTCCAGCCTAAATCAATTTGCTCATAACCTTCCAGCACAACGGTGTTACCGTTATCACCGAAGCGGTCATCAACAGCAAAGATAGTTGCGTAAACCGTGGATTCAACATCACCCAGCATGAAGTCGTAGCTTGGAGTCAAACGCACCTGCCAGCCCGGCTGACGTTGCGCTTCGTTACCCTGATTTGTCGGGCTCGCTGTGATTTCGGTTTCCTGCATCGTCGCATTAACTGTTACAGAGAAGCCGTTGTCAGCATAGTAAGCAACGTCTAATTCAACACCGTAAGCTTCGTTGGTCAGCACTTCTGCCGGCGCGCCGGGACGTGCAACAAAGGTATCCCCTTCAACTTCGTTGAAGAAACCTGTGGCATACAAGCTGAAGCTCTGGCTGGCCATTTTGTAACCCAGCTCATACTGAGTAACTTGCTGGATCAGATCTTCGCCTGATGTGTACGCGCCATAGTTATCACGAAAATCATCGAAGTAAGGCATTTTGAAGCCTTCACTTGCACGGAAGAATACGCCTTTGTTCTTTTCAAACTGCCAGTTTGCACCCGCAGTCCATGCGATATCACTTTTGCTGTAATCAACCGCTTTGCTGACAACGCCGGTCAGGCCTTCATCAACGGTGTACTGCACTTCGTGTTTTTCACTGCGCACACCCACATCAACGGTTAAGTCTTCTGTCAGTTTGTAATCTACTGCCGCGTAGAATGCATCGGATGAGCCGTCACCTGTTGCATTGATATCATAGTTCCAGCTACAGCTGTCGGCGTTGTCGTTACAATCGATACCGGTGAGCATTTCACCGCCATTACCCACTACGTAGTAAGACTGATTACCGATAGACCACCAGTCGTCAGAAGAGAATGAACTGGTGAAGTAACCGAAAGTAAATTTACCCTGGTCGAAAGCCTTACCAAACGTCAGATCGTTAGACAGACCTTCAATCTCTTTCAATACAACCCAGCTACCGAACATTTGTACATCAGTATCGCCTGCGTACTCTGTGCCGGTTACCACACCGGTTGCCGACTCACCGTTATCAGCAACAGTAGCCAGCTTCACTGCGCCACCTTCAGGCACCAGGCCGTACGTGTTTGCATCGCCTTTGGTGTAGCCGAATTTGTCAGCCAGGGTCCAGCCGTTGCCTAAATCCAGTTGCAGATTACCGCCGGTAACTGAGCCTTTCCAGCCACGACCTTTACCCAGGTCGACATTCATGACTTCGCCATCTGCGCCCACCTGAATTTGAGACTGACGGTTCAGCGTACCTAATTGTACGTAAGAGTTATCCACGCCCTGCGCATTCAAAGCACTTGGCAGATACCAGATACCGTGATCATCGGTCACGCGGGTAAACACTGAAAACTTACCGTTATCCAGTTCTTTTGTGATATTCAGGGTAAATTGCTTGCCGTCTTCAGTGTCGAAACCCGTGTCACGGATCCCCGGCGAGGTATACACATAGCCGCCCGCCATGAAATAAAGATCTTCAGCCAGTTCACCACTTACCAGGCCGTCTACACGCTTCAGGTTGTAATCTGAACCTGTGTATTTGATAAGACCTTCGGTTTCTTCTGAGCCTTCTTTCAGTAAGAAGTTAGATGTCAGGCCGGGCTGACCGTTTGACAACACCGAGTTAGGACCACCACGCAACGCATCCATAAACGAAATGGTTTCATCCATTCTAAAAAGCGAGGAGTTCTCAAGGAAACTCAATGTTGGCGGTGTAAAAACAGGCACACCTTGCAATTGAAGGGTAACGAATGGGGCATCACCACCTCCCGGAAATCCCCGGACGAAAATGTTCGCACCAGACTGACCGCCTGATGATTCCGCCCAAACACCCGGTACGGCTTTGAAAATATCAGCTGTACTCTTAGGGGCAAGTCGTTTGATATCTTCTTCAGACATATTGGTGATTGCAAAACTGGTGTCTACTTTACGGGTAGGGGTGCCGCCGGGGACACCTGTTACAACAATACGTTCTACTTCGCTGTTACCGGTGTTTGTGTTTTCTGTCTCTTGCTGGGCAAACGCGGCTGAGGTAAAGCCGAGTGCGCCAACAACTGCTAAAAACAAAGGAGATAGAGAGGTTTTCATGCTCAGTGTCCTGTTAATTATCGTTATACGTACAGGGCGAATTTCGACACCCTGCCATCTTTCGGGAACAAAATACGAAAAAATGCAATCGATTGCAAAGATAATTTTCAATAGTTGCGCATTTTTTTATCATTGCATTTACAAGAATCACATTTTGAGCGGTCTCCGGGGGTTTGCTGTGAGGTAGGCAATTTGCGTAAAAAAGGCTATAGTCCGGCCCATGTCCACCTGTTGTTAGTCGTGTTTTGAAATCTGAGCGTAACCTTACATTGTCTGATCTGGCCCGTATTGCAGGGGTTTCCACCTCCACCGCGTCGCGGGCACTGAACGATAACCCGGTGATTAAACAATCCACCCGGGAGCGCATTCAGGCGCTGGCAAAAGAGCATAATTTCAGCATCAACGCTGCCGCCAGCCGGTTACGCACCCAACGCACCAATGTGGTTGCCGTTATTCTCAACCTCATAGAACACACAGAACAAAGCATCAATGACCCTTTCCTGCTCAAGGTTGTGGGCGATCTGAATCAGGCTTTGAATGACAAAGGCTACGAGTTACTGTTGTCGAACTCATTCATGGCGACAGACGACTGGTATAACTACTTTATCAACAGCCGCCGGGCTGACGGCCTGATTGTGGTAGGCCAGGGGAAAAGCGAACAGAAAGCCATAGATGCCGCTAAAGCCGGTGCGCCGCTGGTAGTCTGGGGCGACCCCAACAGCCAGTCAGGCTATCCCATCATTGGCAGTAATAACCGCCTGGGCGGTAAGTTAGCCACGCAGCATCTTATTGAAAGTGGTCACAAGCGCCTCGTGTTTTTAGGCGATACCGGTCACGCAGAGATGGGCGAACGCTACGCGGGTTATGTTGAAGCTCACAACGAAGCCGGTCTGGAGCACGATACAGCACTTATCTTTCCCATCGATCTCACCAGTCAGGCTGCCTACAACAAAATCAATGAAACCATCTTACAGCATGGCCTTAATTTTGACGGCATTGTGGCGTGTAGTGACATGGTTGCCCTTGGTGCACTCAAAGCACTGAAAGAGCGCTATATCGCTATCCCGGGCGAAGTAGGCATTGTTGGTTTTGATGATATTGCCATGGCAGAACTGCTTCATCCGGCGCTGACGACCATCCGCCAGAACACCCGTGAAGCCGCCAGTGTGATGGTGACACAACTGCTAAATCAGCTTAACGGTAAGCCGGCTTTTTCAGAAGTTATCGATATTGAACTGATTGTTCGCAAGTCCGCATCATAAATTCTCTTTTAATTTAACCAGTTAGCGCTGTACACCTGCATCCCGGCTGACTGAACTTTGGTTTAATATTGCCCTCAGCGCAAATGCAAACGATTGCAAACAAAAAATTCACAAGCTAGACTATAATCGGTTTTATTAACGAGAATTAAACAAATGCCACGCCTGCTAACGATAACCGCCATTGCAGCAAGTTACTTTGTCTTCGCTATTCTGCTTAACAGCGTGGGTACTGTGATCTTGCAATCTATTAATACCTTCGGGATTTCCAAGCCTGAAGCTGCAACACTGGAAGGGTTTAAAGATTTAACCATCGCATTTGTTTCCTTCCTGGTGGCTTCGTTTATTCCCCGGATTGGTTACAAGCTGGCAATGATGGCCGGATTGCTGCTGGTGTCAGTGGCCTGCCTGCTGACCCCGGTCACCGGTGAGTTTATTGCTGTCAAACTGCTGTTTGCCAGTATCGGCGCAGCGTTTGCACTGGTAAAAGTGTCGGTTTACGCCCTGGTGGGTTTGCTCTCTCACGATACCCGCTCCCACTCTTCTCTGCTGAATACCATCGAAGGCATATTTATGATGGGCGTGCTAAGCGGATACTGGATTTTCAGTGCCTTTGTTGATCCGCTCAATCCCTCATCGGCAAGCTGGATGGAGGTGTACTACTGGCTGACAGGATTACTTGTGATCACATTTTTACTGGTGCTGTTTTCGCCCCTGCCGGCGCCGGATGCCGCTCATAAAGAGCAATCTGCTGCGGCGGCTTTTACCGGTATGATCAAACTTGCCTGGCAGCCCCTGGTGATCATTTTTGTATTTTCGATTTTCCTGTATGTATTGATTGAACAGGGGATCGGCAGCTGGTTACCCACCTTCAACAATGAAGTGCTGCACCTTCCGGTAGATATCAGCGTGCAGATCACCAGCTTATTCGCTTTGTCTATTGCACTGGGCCGCCTGTTAGCAGGCCAGGCACTGCGTTTCATCAACTGGTTTCCCTTTTTACTTGGCTGTGCGGTATTCATGGCAGTTCTGATTTTGATCACATTGCCGCTGGCTCAGGGTCATCAGAATGATGCGGTTTCATCACTGTTCGATGCGCCGGTTGCGGCTTTCATGCTTCCTCTCATCGGCTTACTGATGGCGCCCCTCTACCCCATTTTAAATTCAGTGATGCTGAGCGCGTTGGACACCCATAAACAAGCCGCCATGACCGGTCTTATTGTTGTCTTTTCTGCACTGGGCGGTACAACCGGCTCTCTGATCACCGGCTATCTGTTTGAACATGCCGGCGGTCAGCAGGCGTTCTATATGCTGCTTGTCCCTATAGCCGGCATCATTGCTTCAATTTTTCTGTTTCGTCAGATCTCATCAAGAGATCAGACGGCCATCGCTTCGTGTTAAAGGATACCTATGGAAGTTTCAGCGTATCTTGCAAAAAGCCACCAGCTTTTCTCAAGTCAATTATTTCATCAAGTGCAAATGGCAGGACTGTTTGCTGACAGCAAAACCTTTGCCGATGCAGTGCCCAAACAGCCTGTAGAGGCTGTGCTTGCGGCATTTGAAGCACAGCAACCCGCAGATGATGACGCGCTGCGTGCATTTGTAGATGCACATTTTGATTTACCGGAGCAGGCAAAAGAGCCGGATGTACAGTCGGATGATGTAAATACCTATATTGAAAAACTGTGGCCACAACTTACAAGACCCGGTGGCGGGGTGACGGAAGGCTCTTTGCTGCCCCTTCCCTGCCCGTACCTGGTCCCGGGAGGCCGCTTCCGTGAAATCTATTATTGGGACAGTTACTTTACTGCATTGGGACTGATGGAATCCGGCCATGTGGAACTGGTGCGTAATATGGTGAATAACTTTATCGCCTTGCAGCAAAACGTGGGATTAATCCCCAACGGCAGCCGCACCTATTACAACAGCCGCTCTCAACCGCCAGTGCTGGCTCTGATGGTCAGGCAGCTGGCAGGAGTAGCCGGTGACGATGCCGATTTGAATGCATTTTATTTGCAGGCATTGAAACGGGAACACGCTTTCTGGATGAACGGGTACGAGGACATCAGCGACGCTACCACTGCCATCCAGCGGGTGGTTCGCATGCCTGACGGCGAATTGCTGAACCGTTTCTGGGACGACAGTGCCACGCCCCGGCCGGAATCCTACCGTGAAGATGTTGAAGCGGCAGCCAATATGGACGATGAAGAAGCCTGCGCATTCTATCGTAATATCCGCGCAGCCTGTGAGTCGGGCTGGGATTTCAGTTCCCGCTGGCTGGCCGATCCACAGCACCTGCTCACCATCCAGACCACCGACATTGTGCCGGTAGATTTAAATTCTCTGATGGTCATCCTCGAACAGAGCATTGCCTCACTCAGCCGGCAGGTTAACGGCGGGCAATGTCAGGAAGCGCAGTTATGGGAAGAGGTTGCAGAGGCACGGGCAACGGCGGTCAACAAGTATTGCTGGCAGCCGGACGCCGGTGTATATGTTGATTTCAATCATAAACTCAGTGTGCAATCAACGGTACACGCTTTATCAACCGTTTTACCGTTGTTTGCCGGTATTGCGGACAAACATCAGGCGGCTGCAGTCGCCGGTGTGCTGGAGACGCGGTTTCTTAAAAATGGCGGACTGGTCACCTCTTTATGTGAAACCCGTCAGCAGTGGGATGCACCGAACGGCTGGGCGCCGCTTCAGTGGTTTGCGGTACAGGGATTACAGTCATATGAACATAATAAGTTAGCCGGTGAAGTGATGTCCCGCTGGTTAAATACGGTGGATACCTATTACAAAGCCAACCATACGCTGATGGAGAAATACAATGTGGAAGACATTGCCACCTCTGCCAGCGGCGGCGAATACGAAGTACAACATGGTTTCGGCTGGACCAATGGTGTAACGCAGGTTTTTGCCAAAGCGCTGCGCACCGGCACGCCTGCCAGCTCTGCTTTGTAAAAGCATTTGCATTACCCCGCATTGCCCGTTAAGGTTGCCACAACAATCAACGGGCAATGCTTCAGTGTTAACGTGATCCCTCATTAGTTAGCGTCTCTGAAGCCGGACCATGTGTCTGTCCCCCTGCTCCTGTCATACTTTTCACTATTACACCCTCACAGGGTGACTCCGGAGTTTTTATGAAAGTACAATCTGTTGCCGCTCTGGCTGCACTGGGATTTATGTTATCGGCCCCTGTTCATGCTGCATCATCATTGCAGGATTTAAAGAAGGTGCTTACGAAGCCGGAAACCACAGAATCCGCAACGGCCAGTGCATCTGAGTCAGTAGATTTATCAGGTTTAATCAGCTCAGTCAGCAGCAATTTAGGTGTAACTGAAGCGCAATCGGAAGGCGGACTGGCTTCTCTGTTTAATTATGTGAAAGGGAACCTTTCTGGTACGGATTACAGTGAACTTGCCGGCAACATTCCCGGCCTGGAAGGCTTATTATCCAGCGTACCGGAAACATCCGGTTCTTCATCTTCAAAGTCTGATGCCTTGTCCGGCTTGCTGAATAAGGCGTCTGAATACAGCAGTACGGCGAAATCTATCAACGATCTGAAGCAGCAGTTTGAAGCACTGGGCCTGACGCCGGAAATGATCAGCAGCTTTGTCTCTCAGGCCAGCAGCTATTTCAAGAGTGAAAATAACACCGAAACCCAGTCTATTTTCCAATCAGGACTGGATAATTTGCTCTCCGCCCTTTAGGGTAAAACCTCTCATTCATGCAGAGCAGACCGGCAACATCATGGTTGCGGTTCTGCCTGCCGGCTTCTCATTTAATAGTTAATCATGCATTCAAAGAACCGGATCTCTTCTTTCAGCCGTAAACCCCTGTGGCTTCGTCTCTCCGTTTACTTTCTGTTAATTTATCTCATTTACGCGCTGCTGGCGGGCGTTGTATTACCTGCGGTACTGAAGGCCACCGTGCCGGATAAACTCACTGACATGCTGGGGCGGGAAGTCACCGTTAAAGACATCTCAGTGAACCCGTTTTTATTGCGGGCTGAAGTCAGTGACTTCAGCATAAAAGAAGCTGAGCGCAACGAAAACTTCTTTGCCTTTCAGGCGCTGACCGTCGATCTGGGTTTCTGGCAAACGCTGACCAGCTTTACGCCCACTGTTGAAAATATTGCCTTGCATGCACCCTACGTGCAATTGCATCGCTTAACTGGCGGAGAAAATACACGGCTGAACGTCTCTGACATCATGGACACGCTGGCAAAGAATGCGCAACCGGAAGAGCCTGAAAGAGCCCCGGAGGAACAGGCTGGTATTCCACACATCAGGCTGAATCATTTTACACTGCAAAATGGCCACATTTTACTTAGCGACGCAGTCACCGGTGCCCGGCTGGATTACCCTGAGCTGGATATCACGCTTACCGGACTGGACACGCTGGCAACTATCACTGAACAGTCCGGCAAATCAGCAGACAGCCCCGAAGCAAAAAGCAGCGAAACCGGAAGCAGTGAAACTGACAACGCTTACGCCTTTCAGCTAAACACGGCAGGGGGCGGCAAAGTCAATCTTAAGGGTGACTTTCAGCTTTCACCGCTGGTGTTTAACAGTGATATCCGTTTGTCGGACATTGCACTGGCCCCCCTGTGGCCACTTTCGAACGACATAATAGATGTTGAACTGATAGACGGCCGTGTTGACCTGGCGCTGGCGTTTTCCTTATTTGAGGACAACGCGTCACTGAATGTGACCGTGAAAGACGGCAGCTTCGGATTACACTCTCTTACCCTTGCCCGTCAGGACGAGCCGAAGATTACCGTACCGGAACTTGCCGTTGACGGCATAGAGGCAAGCCTTGCGGATAAATCTATCAGCGTTGATAAGATTGCTGTAGCAGACATGCAGGTAAATGCCCTGTTCGACGATGATGGCCTGGATTTACAGCGCTATCTTTTACCAAATACGGCGCCTTCTACGGGTAGCACACCGCCGGCAACGTCAACGCAGGCATCCGGCTCCGCCGGCAGTAGCTCTGCCCACACGCCGGCCAGCGAGGAAGAATCAGGCTGGCATGTTGTATTAAATGCCTTTGAATTTACCGGCGGTGAAGTCGCACTGAACGAGAAAGCCATTGCTGACAATATGTTCTGGCGGATTTTCAATATAAACCTGACAACAGGTCCGGTTGATAGTCAATTTACCTCACCGGTTCATTACAACTTAGCGTTGTCCACCAGCGGCAACCCAGAGGGTTTTGCTACTGAAGCCACCGGCACGTTACGATCTGAAGGCGACATCGATGTGACGGCACAGCAGGTAAAAGGTGCACTGACGCTGGAAGATTTTCTTCTTTCGCCGCTGCAACAATATATCTCAACTTATGCGAATGTGGTAATGGAAAGCGGACGCCTCAGCACGCAGTCCAGTTTCACTGCTGACGCATCAGGCACAGCAGACGTAAACGCTTCTGTCAGTCTTGCTGACCTTGCCATTCTGGACAACCAAAAGAAAGCACCATTGCTTAAATGGCAGGCCCTTGATGTCGCCAATCTTGCGTTCAATACAACGGCGAATACATTGAGCATTGATAATGTGATGCTGCGTGAGCCGTTTGCAAAGCTGGTTATTGACGAAAACAAACACACCAATATCAGCGATATTATTGTGAGCCGCCCTCCGGCTACAGACGACTCCGGCGCTGCAGGCAATCAGGCTGTGCAGGAAGAATCTGCGCAGGTAGAGGGTACAGAAAACAAGGAAGGCGACACACCAGAGAAAACAGCAGATGAAAAATCACAGCTGGCTATAACGGTTGATCAGATCAGCATTGAGAACGGTAACGCCTACTTTGCCGATAACTCACTGACGCCCCGCTTTGCGTCAGGAATAGAATCGTTAAACGGTACTGTCAGCCAGCTGGATTCAGCATCAGGAAAAGCGGCTGCCGTAGATATAGCGGGCAAAATCGATAACTATGCGCCGGTATCCCTCAAAGGCAGCATAGACCCGTTCAGCGACGCCCTGAACCTTGATTTGATGTTCTCGGTAAGCGGTGCTGAGCTGACTTCAGTGAACCCGTATTCCGGCACCTACATGGGGTATTACATTGATAAAGGGCTGCTGTCGCTGGATGTACAATATAAGCTTCAGGGTGATGCGCTGGAAGGCGATAACCACGTGGTCATCGACCAGCTTACTCTTGGTCAGAAAAGTGATTCTGAGCAAGCCCTCAGCCTTCCTCTCGGGCTTGCTGTCGCGCTGTTACAGGACCGCAACGGTGTGATTGATTTAGGCCTGGAAGTCTCCGGTGATGTGGACAGCCCGGACTTCAGCTTTGGCTCGATTATCCTGAACGCCATTGGCAACCTCATCACCAAAGCCGTAACCGCTCCCTTCTCTTTCCTTGCCAACTTAGTGGGCAGTGACGATACCCTCAATGAGGTAACATTTGCTGCCGGTAGCAGCGACCTCGATGATGAAGCCACAGCCACGTTAACCACTCTGGCAAAAGCGCTGAAAAAGCGTCCCGGCCTGCGATTGAATATTGAAGGAACAGTGAATGCAGTAGCCGACGCTGGCGAACTGGCAGAAAAAGCTCTGCAAGAACGTTTAATGACGTTATCCGGTTCCGACGCACTACCGGCGAACCTGACTGCCAGCAGTTATCCCGTCGAAGGCCCGCTATCTGATGCACTCAAACAGGCGTTTACGGAGACATTGGGGATCACCGTGGAAGAAGAACGGGCTAAAATCATCGCTCAGCTTACGCCGTCAACGAACGAAAAAGGTGACTCTGAGCAAACGGAACAGGCACCTCCGGAAATAGACGAAACACGGGTTCAACGGGCATTGCATATTGCCATGTACAACTCTCTGCGTAGCAATATCGACATTCCCCCGGGCCAGCTGGCAGCACTGGCAGACAGGCGCGCAAAAGCAGTAAAACGTTACCTGATTAACGATGCCGCCATAGATGCCAACCGCCTGTTCCAGTTAAACAGCCGGCACCATCTGCAGGAAGATGTGAGTGGCGCAACGCTTACGCTGGAAGCGGATTAAAGGCGTCGCACTAATGCATGCCCGGGCCTCCCGTCGCTTTGTACACGCTAAGCTGGCTTAAGGTCACATTCAACTGAGATTGAATGTGACCAACCTTCGCATCTAACCATTGTTGTTGCGCCATCAGAACAGGCAATTCACTGCTCAGGCCGGCTTCTGCGTCTGTTTTTGTCAATGTAAGTCTTTGGGTTATGCGGGACAGCGCTTGCTGACTTTGCTCCAGTTGTCTTCCGGCGCTGTTAGCCTGCTCAATGGCACTGTCTACTTCTGTCCATGCCGATAACACTTGCTGTTGGTATTGCACAATGGTTTGCTGTTGCGTAATTGATTTGATCTCAACCTGACGATGAAGTTGGTTCCGGTTGAACAGCGGTAAGTAAAAGCCCGGGCCAATTTGCCAGTTTCGCGACGACCATTCGGATACCGCACTGCTGCTTAGTGCTTCGATGCCCACATTACCTGTTAACTGGAATTGTGGGTACAGCGCCGCTTCTGCAATACCAATTTCTGCGGTCGCCGCTCTTACTTTGGCTTCTGCGGCGCGAATGTCCGGGCGCTGGCTTAACACACTGGAAGGCACGTTGAGCGTAGAGAGCACATACTCATGAAACGCATCGTGTGGCCCTTCCAATAAAGGTGTCAAAGCACCTGGCTGAGCACCCACCAACAACGAAAGCTGATTGGCTAACACATGTACTTCACTGCGCTGACCGTCCAGCGTACCGTTTAATTGGTGAATTTGTGCTTCTAACGCTAAACGTTCTGATTCATCTCCTAACCCTGCAGCAATCCAGGCTTCCTGTATAGATAATTGAGTATGCAGGTTTGCCAGTTTTTGCTGCTGCAATGCCAGTACAGCTTGCTGCGCGCGGTATTGTACATACCGGCGCATTAATTCTGTCGTTAACGACAAACGTAAATCAGCCAGTTCACTTTCTGCTATTGTCTGCTGAGCATCTGCAGCATCAATCTGATTAGCTACTTTTCCCCACAGGTCAGGTTCCCAACTGGCATCAAAGCCCGTTGAGTAAACGGTAAAAGGTGATGCCAAAGCATCTATCAGGGCATCCTGTTGCTCACCAGAGGACGACAACTTTATAAACCGGGTCATACTGCCGTCTTCACTCAACCGCTGCCTTTTCACACTGCCTGAAAAGCCAGCCTCAGGCTCGCCACCGCTTCCGGCTACCTGCCGGTAAACTCGACTGCTGGCAAAATTCAGCGCAGCCACCTGTAAGCTCTGGTTATGCTTTTCTAACATGCTGTGAAGCGTCATCAGCGTCTTATCGTCTTTTAGCCAACGCGACACCGTGTGGTTTTGTGTTTGACCATCAATGCCGTGCAAAGACGGCCAGGTCAACGGTACTGCCACCTCAGGTTTTTCATATTCAGGACCCAATTTTGTGCATCCCGACATGGCCAGTGCAGTGATGAGCGTAAAAGAAATAAGCGAAACTTTCATATGATGGATGTCCTTATGAAGTCCTGTGTCTGAAAAGCCAGCTGGCTACCGGCAGAGTAATGGTGGCGATAATAATCAGCGGGATCATCTCCTGATAAACGTCAGCAAACGTTGCCCCTTCAAGATAAACACGCCTGACAATATTGACCGAAAAACGCAGTGGATTAACGTAGGTAATATCCTGCATTAATTCAGGCATGTTGGTCAGCGGCGTGGCAAAACCCGACAACAGCATGAGCGGCATGAGTAAAACAAAGGTATACAGCATGGCTTGCTGCATATTCAGAGAAACAGCAGAGATAGACAGACCGATCCCCACACTTGCCAGCGTAAATAAAAATAACCCTGTATAGAGCGTCGGTAACGCCCCCTGAAAGGGGATCTCAAACCAGTACCGGCTGATAAGCAGCACCAGCGAAGATTGAATAAGCCCTATACACACCGACGGCAGCGCTTTGCTGATTAAGATTTGCGAAGGCAGGCTGGGTGTCACAAGTAACTGATCAAATGTGCCCTGCTCACGCTCTCTGGCAACGGAAAGTGCTGTAAGCATCATTGTTTGAATCATGCTCAGCGCGGCAATCATTCCCGGTAAAATAAGCCAGCGCGTTTCCATATTCGGGTTAAACCAGGCGCGGGTTTTCACCTGCACAGGAAGCTGCCTCCCAAGATCCTTTTCCGCATTGTAAGACATGGTAATGGCGTTAAAGCTGCCAAGGGCCGCGTTAGCTGTCGCTGAATTCCGGCCGTCGACAATAAGCTGTATCTGGCTACTCTCCCCGCGGGATAATTTGTCTTCAAAGTCAGCGGGAAAATACACCACCATCAGCGCTTTTTGATTACCGACAATGTCAGCAATTTCCGTACTTCCCGACAGCGTGGCCACCTGGTTAAAAAGACCGGCACCCTGCAGTTTCTGCAGGACCTCATGGCTGGCCTGACTGTCACTTTGATCGAGCACGGCATAAGGCACCTCTTTCAAGTCAAATGTGGCGGCATAGCCAAACAGCAGTGTTTGCATAATGATTGGCATGATCAAAATGACACGGCTTGAGGGATCTTTTAAAACAGAAAGAAATTCTTTCTGACACAAATTGAAGATAAGAAAAAAATAGCGACGGACACTTCCCATAGTTTAATCCAGTGTCTTTTTAGTAAGAAAACGGGCAAGACTGAGTAACAACACGGCGTAAACTGTGAGCAGCCCCAAATCTTTAAGAATTACGGGCCAGAAATTACCGGCCAGAAACACCGTTCGCAGCAGTTCGATAAAGTACGTGGCAGGAAGCAAACTACCAATAACATGCACGCCGGCGGGTAAATTACCTAAATCGAAAATAAAGCCGGAAAGCATCATCGCAGGCAGGAAGCTGGCCAGGATAGCAATCTGGCTTGCCAGAAACTGGTTGCGCGTCAGTGCCGAAATAAGTAGCCCGATTGCTAATGCCACCAGCATGTATATCACTGACCCCAATACCAATACCCAAAACGCGCCCTGAATGGGCACATGGAAAAGAAAAGTCGACGCCAGCACACACAACACCAGGCCGATGATGCCGACACCAAAATAGGGAATTATTTTAGCCAGAATGATTTCAGCAGGCCGGACCGGGGTAACAAAAAGTGCTTCCAGTGTGCCCCGCTCCCACTCGCGGGCCATGACGAGCGCGGTGAGAAACGTGCCCACCAATGTCATGATAAGTACGATAAGCCCGGGCACAATAAACCATGTGCTGGTGTTGGCATCGTTAAACCAAAGCCTTGGAACAACAGTCACGCCTCCGGATTGATGCGCGTTTGCTCCGAGGCGGTCTTGCTGCTTTGACGCCCACACACCGGTGAGCGTTGAGAAATAGCTACTTATCGAAGAGGCCCGCGTTGCATCGCTACCCAGCACGATGAGCTGAATGTCTGCATTTCCAGTTTTTAATTTGCTGGCGAAAGTGTCATCGAGAATGGCAATGGCTTCGACGTCCCGCGCGCGCAACGCCTTTTCAGCCTGTTGCAACGAAGTCATCTCACTGGGTACGAAATAAGGCGAAAGCCTTAGCGTTGAAACGAAATCATTAGTCTCTGGCGCAGGCCGGGTAGTCACCACGGCTAAACGAATATCTTTCACATCCAGCGTAACGCCAAAGCCAAAAATAAAAATGAGCGCGATGGGTAAGCCAATACCAATCAGTAGATTACTTTTATCACGTAGTAATTGCCGGGTTTCCTTTTTTACCAATGCCCGCAAGCGAACCGCAAAGGCGCGAACAGGACGGGACTTAGTAGACATCAGCGGCCTCCCCGTCTCGTTTTTGCCGACTTTGCGCAATGATACTGATGAAAGTCTCTTCCATACTCATTGCCGAATCGCCGTCTATGCCAGCGCGTATCTCCTCAGGCGAGCCCATGGCAAGCTTTTTACCTGCATCCTGAATCAAAATCTTGTCGCAGTATTCAGCTTCTTCCATAAAGTGGGTGGTAATGATGATGGCCGTGCCGGTTTTTGACAATGCCGTGATACGTCGCCAAAAAGCCCGCCGGGCTAACGGGTCCGCTCCGCTGGTTGGCTCATCGAGAAACAATATATCGGGCTGGTGCATAAGGCTGGCCGCCATGGCTAACCGCTGTTTGTAGCCTCCGGGTAATGACGCACTTTTTTGCTGTACGTGAGAGGCTAAATCAAATTGAGAAATCACCCGGTCAATGGCTTGTTTTCGCTGCTTTCCCCACAGCCCGTATGCACCCGCGAAGAAGCGCAGGTTTTCATACACGGTTAAATTGCCATACAACGCGAATTTCTGTGACACATAACCAATGCGGGAACGTGCGCCGGCAGCGGCGGTTCGTAAGTTTTTCCCGGCTACGTCCAGCGTGCCTGATGTGGCGGGTAACAATCCGCAGAGCATCCGGAAAGTCGTTGTTTTCCCCGCACCGTTTGGCCCTAATAAGCCAAAGATATCACCGGGATAAACTTCAAAAGACGTTTTGGCAACTGCCGTAAAGTCACCAAACTGTTTAACCAGCTCATTAACAGACACGACAGGCTTATCGTGCGTTTGAGATTGCCCGGTATGTTGGTTTTGCTGCGCCAATGAGGATACATCCACTGCGGCGGGTCTGATATGGGTCTTCAAATGCATCATAAACGCATCTTCCAGGCGGGGAGGCACAGATTCAGACTGCGCGGCCTTTACCTGATGCACGATGGCTTTTATGTCTTTATCTTGATGCAACACGCAGCGTACCCGCCCCCCTTGAGGGACAGCATCGATTACGTCCTCTTCGTTATCAAGCAGTGCACTTTGTAAATCCCGTGGCTTTTGGTTTGATGAGGGGGTCACAACAAAACAGCGATCCTGTGCATCCTGCTTCAACGTATCTGGCGCACCTTTAGCCAGAATAGCCCCTTCGTTGAGCAAGTACACCTGATGACACCGTTCTGCTTCATCTAAGTAAGAGGTACTGACCATCACGGTGAGCGACTCATCTTCCACCAGTTGGCTGATAATTTTCCACAATTCTTGCCGTGACAGGGGGTCAACGCCAACAGTGGGCTCGTCAAGCAGTAGGAGCGCGGGCGAGCGCACCAGCGTGCAGGCCAGACCGAGCTTTTGTTTCATGCCGCCGGATAAGTTTCCCGCCGGTCTTGAGGTAAAAGCAGAGAGATTCGTCATAGTCAGCAGGCGCTCATACCGCGCCTCACGGGTTACTTTATCCACGCCGTGTAAGTCTGCGTACAAATCCAGATTTTCCTGTACGCTTAAATCTTCATACAAACCGAATCGCTGGGGCATGTAGCTAATTAAATTTTGTACCTGCTGTGCGTCTGTCGTGGTGTTATAGCCAAGTACACGTAAGCTGCCATCAGAAGGAACCATCAACCCTGCGACCAGGCGCAGCAGCGTGGTTTTTCCTGCACCATCGGGCCCCACCAGAGCGGTGAGTTCCCCTTTCTTTGCTTCGAAATCTATCTGTTTGAGGGCTACGGTTTGCTGACCGTCTCCGTTGAATTGTTTAACCAGCGCGCTGGCACTCACCACCGGTTCACTCATGATTAGCGTCCGTTGTTAACGAGCATCACAGTGGCAGGCATCCCCAACTTAAGGGTATTGTCAGCATCATCAACCCTGACCCGAACCTCATAAACCAGTGAGGTGCGCAAATCCTCTGTTTGCACATTTTTCGGCGTAAATTCAGCGACAGAAGAAATAAAGCTGATAGTGCCTTTGATGGTTTTATTCAGCCCGTCAACATGAACATCAACGGCTTCACCTACCCTGGTGGTCGCCAGTTGGGTTTCATTAATATAAACCCGTATCCACTTGGGTGACGTTAACGCCAACGTGATAACAGGACGCTGAGGGGTGGCAAGGTCGCCGGGCTCCATCAGTCTTGCCCGCACTTCACCATCACTGGGGGCGAGTAACACAGTGCGGCTTACCTGTTCAGCCAGTAAGGCTTGTTGTGAAGTCAGCACTTGTAATTGTGCTCTGGCCTGATCGATGTCTTCTTTTCTGGGCCCCTCTTCAACCAGCGCTAAACTGGCCTTCCCCTGTGCAAGTGCTGCCTGCAGCGCAACTACCTGATCCCTCGCCTCATCAATATCCTGTTGGCTTACGCCTTTGCCCTGTGTTTTGCTGTCAACTGATTGCAGTCTTTTAAGCCGGGCTGATGCAATATCCACATTTGCTTGTTGCTGCGCCACCACCGCTTTTGCCTGTGCAATCTCCTGGGGTCTTGAGCCCGCCTGCAACTTTGCCACTAACGCTTCCTGGGCGGCAATTTGCGCATTGGCCTGCGCCAGCTCAAGGTTTGCTACGGTATCATCGAGCCGGGCAATAATCTGACCTGCTTTAACCACATCCCCTTCTTCCACATTCACAGCTGTTACCCGCTCGGACTGAGTGAACGATAAAGACACCTGGCGGATATCGACATTCCCGAACAGTTTTGTTTGCTCAGCCCCGCGTTCAGGCCAAAACGTATAGACGGAAACTGCCGCCGCTACCGCGACGACAATGAGTACAGCGAGCTTTTTGTTCATAGAAGAATTCACTTGTGTAAGCATCAACGCATAACACAATATGAAATTCAAATTTGAATTTCAACTAGTACAGCGGTAAAGTGCCTGATAATTTACATAAGCGACCTGGTGATGAAATAAATGCAAAACCGAAAGGGCCGTGCCGATGGTGAAGAAACGAAAAAGCGCATCTTCGCCACTGCCGCCGAATTATTCGCCCAACGGGGTTATCACAACACGTCAGCCAAGGATATTTGCAGTGCAGCAGGCGTGAATGCGGCGGCAATCAATTATCATTTTAATGGTAAAGATGGTCTGTATGAGCAGGTATTTTCTGCGGCGATAGAACATTTTCTGCATTTAGACTTTTTACAGGCACTCGATGAGAGTCACGCAACAGCGCAAGACAAGCTGGACGAACTCATTGAGCATGTGGTGGCCAACATACTGGAAGAGCGAAGCTGGCACGGAAAAGTATGGGCGCGGGAAATTGTCACGCCGTCCCCCATGATTAATACCGTGTTAGTAAACGAAGCTCACACAAGGGCGAGCATCATCAAGAAGATGGTGATGGAGGCCAGCGATTTTAACGCACCCGACGATGACGTTACTCCTGTCTACGCCTTATTCACATTATTAGCACCTTGCATGATGCTGATGATAGTTAACCCGGAGCTGCCCACGCCGATCCAGCCCATTTTTTCACGCCCGCAAAGTGAACTTGTCGCTTACATTAAAAGCCTGGTGAGAAATCAGTATCCTGCTAAATAGCACACAGGCCCGCCGGGGTTGGCCACATCAATCGTGGCCACCACAGCAGCTGTCGTTATGCTCAGCCCAGTTTTTCAGTTTAGTAGTTTTACCGATCCCCGGGTTGAAGCTATTGGTCGGGTCGAGCTTGCGATAGAACGACTTCAGCGCATCTTTGGCAAAATAC
This sequence comes from Alteromonas sp., assembly GCF_984505615.1. Classification (NCBI taxonomy): domain Bacteria; kingdom Pseudomonadati; phylum Pseudomonadota; class Gammaproteobacteria; order Alteromonadales; family Alteromonadaceae; genus Alteromonas; species Alteromonas sp. The sequence goes on from NZ_CFHOXV010000001.1 coordinate 328,137, forward strand.
TCATGTCCCACGTTATGCTCTGCGGGGTACTCAGCATTCCGCGCATCGAAGGTTTGCAGTATTTTGTTTTTCAGCACTTTCGCATCCGCGCCTTTCTTCAACACGTAGTTCTGGTGCATTACGTGGCAGAACAGGTGGCCATAGTAGAGTTTGGTATCAACCTGCTCATCGATTTCTGCCGGCAGCTCTTCAAACCAGTCAGGATCGTTACGGCGTAATGCCACATCGATAGTCATCATCGCCCCCACATTTTTACTGTTCATAATGTGGTAGCGGCCGATAGCACCACCGGCAACAAACCGGTGCAGTATCGCTTTATCTGCTTCATCTTCCGTACATTCGAAGTAGCTGCCTTCATGGGTTTTAAAGAAATTATCCAGATACGCACGGGCTTCATCTACACCGTCGTTACTCATTTCTAAAATCCAGTGATGCTGGTACTTATCACGATACACTTCCATGCGGGCCGGTAAATGGCCGGGGAACAGATAACTTAAGTACTGCATGGTGCGATCTGACATTTTGTTTGGCAAAAAGCCCAGCTTGTCAGTGAAGGCATCAAACTTACGTTTAAAGGCAAACAGCTTAGGGATGAATTTCGCCCCCAGTTTGCTTATGACGATAAACATATCTTTTCCGTACTTCTTCGATACGTCGTAGCAGTCGCGGTGCAGATATTCACCGGAGTCCGGCAGGTTTTTAAAGGTAGAAAGAATATCCCGGCGGATTTGGGTGAACATAGCGGCATCATTGGAGCCTACATAGAACACCTGCTTTTTGTCCGGAATCGGAAAGGTATCAAGGCGTACAGCGAATACCGCCAGTTTCCCCGCACAGCCACTGGCTTCATGTAAGCGGCGGCCGTCATTGTTAAACCGTGAAGGCGTGTCTGAATTAACATCCCGCACACGCTCATCGTATTCGTTATCTGATGCTCTCAGCTCAGGGAAAGCCACATCGTCTGCTACGTAGTTTTGCTGTTGCAGGTTGGTCAGAATTTCTTCCGGTGACTCACCCAGGTGAATGCCCAGATTATTTACCAGCGACAGCTTGCCACTCTCGTCAATTTGGGCAAACAGAGACATTTCTGTGTATGCAGGGCCACGTTTAACCAGCGCACCGCCGGAGTTATTGCAAATCCCGCCGACGATAGATGCACCGATACAGGATGAGCCAATCACAGAATGAGGTTCACGACCGTAAGGGGCGAGCTTCTCTTCCAGACCAAACAGTGTGCTGCCCGCCAGCCCGACAATTTGCTTACCTTCGTCGATCAGCTGTATATCATCAATACGCATGGTGCTGATGATCACCAGCGGACGGTCGTAATCTTTACCATCCGGCGTTGAACCGCCGGTTAAACCGGTATTGGCAGCCTGCATGATAACGGCCACATCCGCTTCCACACATAATGTCAGTACCCGCCAGATTTCCACTAATGTTGCCGGACGGACCACGGCCAGCGCTTCACCGGAACCGAAACGGAACCCTTTACAATAAGGCTGTTTCTTTTCTTTATCGGTAAGTAAGTGGGCTTGTCCAACGACGTCGCCTAACGAGGAAATCAAAGACTGTGTATCGGTTTGTCCGCTCATAGGTCTCTCTGGCAGGTTGTACTGACGAAATTTCAGGCCACGCACTATACACTAAATTAAGAAGCGTGCGAACCCGTTGACGCCCTCGCAGGCTTTCTGCGGGCTGGCCTGCGGCGGGATGGCGAAGCCTTTGTCTGCGGCTTTTTATCTCCTGCATTTGCCTCTTTTTGCTGTTTAGGCTTCTTCGGCTTCTTAGGTTTTTTGGGCGCTGACAGGGTAGTCTCTGCTAACTTAAGATCCGGCTCAAATCCGCTTAATGTTTCCCGTGGCAGCAACTTCTGGATAAGGGTTTCAATATCCTTAAGTTGTTGTAATTCATCAGCACTAACCAGTGACCATGCCTGACCGCTGGCACCGGCACGACCTGTCCGGCCAATACGGTGCACATAATCTGCTGCGGTATTGGGTAAATCCAGGTTCACCACCACCGGTAACTGGGCAATATCGATTCCACGTGCAGCGATATCTGTTGCCACCAGCACATTAACCGTACCGTCTTTAAACTCGCTTAGTGCACGGGTACGGGCGCCCTGGCTTTTGTTACCGTGAATGGCAGCGCTGGGAATACCGGAATTGGTCAGTCGGGTAGCAATCCGGTTAGCACCATGCTTGGTACGGGAAAATACCAGTGTCTGGCGCCATTTCTGCTGCTTAATCAACGCTGTCAGCGCACCAACCTTCTTCGATTTATCCACATTGACCAGGATCTGCTGAACCTCTTCCACGGTAGTGTTAGGTGGCGCTACGGAAATCTTAACCGCTGACTGGGTAATCGATTCTGCCAGGGCTGTTACGGTAGGCGAAAACGTAGCAGAGAAAAGCAGGTTCTGACGTTTAGCCGGCAACAGCTTCAGCACACGTTTGATGTCATGAATAAAACCCATATCCAGCATGCGGTCGGCTTCATCAAGCACAAGTACTTCAAGCTGATCAAACTTCACCGCGTTTTGCTGGTACAAATCTAACAGACGTCCCGGCGTGGCCACCAGAATATCAGTACCGCCACGTAAGCGTTTCATTTGCGGGTTGATACCGACTCCGCCAAATACCACGGTGGTTTTTAAATTCAAAAATTCATTGAAACCACGAATATTGTCTTCTACCTGTGCGGCTAATTCCCGCGTAGGTGTCAGAATCAACGCTCTGACATTGTTACCCCGTGGCTTTTGTCCTGAAGACAGTTTTTCCATTATCGGCAAAGCAAAGCCTGCTGTTTTACCTGTACCGGTTTGCGCGGCAGCCAGTACATCTTTACCGGACAGAATAACCGGAATAGCCTGGCTTTGAATAGGAGACGGAGACGCAAACCCAAGTGCGGAAACCGCTTTTAATAACGGTGCACTTAAGCCCAGTTCAGAAAACTGCATGAAAACCTCAAAGAATGGAAAAAATGACTTACAGAAAAAACGGGCGCTACCAGTGAGCGCCCGTTATAAATAGGATAAGCGTTTGCTTACAGTACTACTACGTCAGCAGCCTGTGGGCCTTTGTTGCCTTGTTCGATAGTGAACTGAACGTTTTGACCTTCGCTTAAAGAACGGAAACCGTCAGATTTGATCGCACGGAAGTGTACGAAAACGTCTTTGCCGCCTTCCTGAGAAATAAAACCGAAACCTTTAGCTTCGTCGAACCATTTTACTGTACCAGTTACCTGAGACATAAATTACTCCAAAAAATAATAAGTTAAATTAAATACGCCTATTTACGTATGAGGTCTTTCAGGTTTGGAACAGGCGTAGATCAGTAGTTTTCCGGAAGTAATTCTGTGAAGACTTACAAAGAATATAAAGAAATAGCATTAACAAGTTTGAATAGGACCTTCAAAAGGCGCGGCGATGTTACCAGTTGTTTATCAGAATAGCCAGCTTATTTTTTAACCGGTTTTCAATGACAGAATTTTAATCTTTACCGGCCCGTTATTTTCTATATTTATGATTATAAAATCGCCATGCAGGAAATTGCACGAGCAACACCAATGCGCTTTATAAATCCGTGACTATACTCTGAATAGACCAAGCATATAAAAGTCACGCCATCCGGGGTTAATGTTTGAAAAGCCTTCGCACAGAAATTGCGGCAATAACGCTTATTTCTATTACCGTCATCAGCGCGCTGGTGATGTGGGTGTCGTTGCGTGTTTACGAAGGTCTTTATGAAGAGTTCGTCTCTCAGGAGCTGCAGGCTTTGTCTGAGAACCTCGCCAACGATCTGCTGCCACACATGGCCGCAGATGATGAGTTCCCGCTCATCAGTGTACTTTTGCGTTTAGATGAATATGACAATGTAGAATTTGCCCGCGTCTATAACACCCAAAACGAGATAGTTAGTGCTTACATCGGCTCTGCACTTGTTAAACACAGGCAGCATTCAGAAAATGAAAGCTCTACCGAAGATGTGAGGCTACACGAACTGGACTACGGACTGCATATTGAAGACAGCCATATCCGCGTAGTTAAAATAATTGGTGACCCGGCCCTGCCTCAGGGCAAACTGGTCATTTCCTATCTTATTGAGCAGTCACTTGCAGACAGCCAGAGAAAGTTCATCGTTGCCATAGTGCCCTTTGTTATTTTCATTCTGCTTACCGCTGTTTTTCTTGTACTGGAGTTACAACGCCGCTCCCTGCAACCATTGTTTAAACTCATTGAGAAAATGCGCCGCGTAGAAGAAACCAAAGATTACGCCATAGAAGTAAGCATTGAAGGTAAGTCGGAAATCAAAGCCCTCACCCACGGCTTTAACAGCATGATGTCAGACATCAACAAACAAACCGAACTTAACCGGCAGAAAAATAAGTTACTTACCCGTCAGCAGGAACAAATGGAAAATCTGGCGAACTTCGACCCCCTTACCGGATTACCCAACCGGCAGTTTTTAATGAAGTGCCTGAACATCGAGCTGGCCAGAGCCAAGCGGGAAGAAAAAGATGTGGCTCTGCTGTTTCTTGATCTCGACGGGTTCAAAATGGTGAACGATTCCTTCGGTCATGACGTGGGTGACAAATTGCTTTGTAAAATTGCTGATGTGATCAGTGACAGCCTGAGGCTGGATGATGTTGTCGGCCGGCTTGGCGGCGACGAATTTGTCATCATTCTTGGGGAATGCAGTTCGGTGGAACAGGTTGAAGAAGTAGCTGCACGGCTGGTTGAGGCTATCGGCAGTGATCAACTGGTGGATCAATGGAAACTGGAAACAGGCGCAAGCATCGGTATTGCGCTGGCAAAGGACTGCGACTTCAGCCTGACCACCTTAATGAGCAATGCGGATATTGCCATGTATCATTCCAAGCGAAACGGTCGGGGTCAGTTCACCCTGTTTACCCGCATGATGCAGGACGACAACCACCGTATGATCCGCATCTCTACCAGTATTCACACGGCGATTGAAAACAATGAATTCTTCCTTGTCTATCAGCCCAAAGTGGACCAGAGCAGTAAGGTGGTGGGTTTTGAAGCATTGATCCGCTGGTATAACCCTCACCTTGGCATGGTGTCACCGGCGGAATTTATCCCCATAGCCGAGCAGAGTAACAAAATATCAGTCATCACACTCTGGGTCATGGCGCAGGTATGCAAGGACGTAAAACACATTCTCAGACAATACGGAGAAGCCACAACGATTTCCCTGAATCTGTCAGCCAATGATTTAAAGGACGAAACGGTCACTGCTTTTGTTCTGGAAAAAATACGAGAGCTTGGCGGACTGGCTGGCGCCATTGAGTTCGAAATTACGGAATCAGCCTACCTCAAAAGTTTTCAGGCGGGGAATGCGTTTTTTGACGATCTTCGCGCACTGGGATGCAAAATAGCACTTGATGACTTCGGTACAGGGTATTCTTCTTTAAGCTACCTCACCGAATTCAGCATTGATACGCTGAAAATCGACCGCCAGTTTGTCAGTCAGATTGGTGTATCACAACGTTCAGAACTTATCACCGTCACTATTCTTGAGATGGCACGCCACCTGAAACTGAAAGTGTGCGCCGAAGGCGTTGAAACCCTGGACCAGGCAACGTTTCTGATAGATCACGGGTGTCACCTTTTACAAGGCTATTATTACGGCCGGCCAGAGCCGATTTGTGAAAATGATGAAGAGGACGGGTTAATTCCCGCCCTCGAAAGCCAGCATAGTATGTAGCAAACCCACTTTTCAGCCCGAGGTGTACAGCACTGTCAGTGTTTCCGGCAGCGTCACATCTGCAGGGAGATAGCCGACACTGCCCTGATTTTCCAGCAAATATTCCATCATGGCATCCACAGACTGCACCTGAACCGGTGCCTTATTTCTGCCGCTGAACCGCATTTGCGCCCAGTAAGACTGAATACGGGACTCTGTCAGGCCCACTATCCGTGCATTGAAGATAAGCCTGGTTTGCGCGCCGGGGACAAGTGTTACCGGTTCAAGCCCGGACGAAGCTCCGCCCATAAACAGATTGCGCACTTCATGCTTTTGCATGGTGCCTGCCGGCTCTGCAAGATTCGCTACCACGATAATCTCGTCACTGGCTTTTGCAGGCTGTGACGACATTAACAGCGCAAGGGTGAGAGTAAGATTCATCAACTTCATCAGAATACCCACTCCAGTCCGAACTGGTACAACACGGCCTGACGGTCAAAGTTTTCGGAGCCCGCTTTTAACTCGAACAAAGAGGTTTTGCCGGGCTCACCGTCTAAAAACGTTACTTCCGCTTTCAGTGCCATGCCCGGGCGGAAGTCCCATCGCCCGGTCAGAGTGACAGAATCCAGCACATCGGTGGGAAATCTGGCCTGCAATTGCTCCACGCCGTAGTAGAGCATATCAAGCTGAGGATCCAGACCAACGGGGATAGTGTTGTTCAGTTCCCCGAGGATCTGATTGGATTTGGCGTAGGTCACAAGTAACTGGTAATCACCGAAATAGCGTCCCAGCGTGACATAATAGTTTTCAATACCGGCCAGAATATTAATGGTGGATTCCACGTCTACATATTCTGCAGACATAAACCAGTCCAGGCTGTCGTAGCTTATTCCCACAAGGTAGGCATCCACCCGTCCTGTTAATGAAAAATAATCAGCTAAATCATCAAATCCGGCGGCTTTCAGTCCGCCGGTCAGCTCACCCAGACCGGCAATGTCCGCTTCCACGTCGGCAGAAATAAACGTGGCACCGCGCAGTTGCCAGCCCCGGTAACTGATTTCGGCGATGCCGCCGTACATCTCCTTAACCTCAAGGTGAAAGCTCTCACCGCTGGCTTCAATGTCATCCGAAAAAGAGCCGTAATATCCTTCCAGTCCAAAATAGACATCGTCAATGTTGAACTGATAGCGGGCGTTCCCTCCTTCGTAGCGGGGAAAGAACAGATAGCTGCCGTACAACTGTCGGGGAGGAGATATCCAGGGATAGGCGTATCCTACGTCAAATACGTCAGAATACTGGAGATAAGGTGTACGCAACCGGCCTGCTTTGAATTGCCAGTTTGCGTTGGGTTCATAGCTTAAGTAGAGCCATTCCAGCCCTGAGCCGCGACTTTCATCACTGTGCAGAAGCACCTGCCCGGAGACCGATACCGTGCCGGTCAGGGCATAATCAGCCTGTAAGCCCAGCAATGACTTCTCTGAGAAGCTGACTTTATTCCCATAGCCTTCAAAGTAAGCCTGATCAGTATCCAGATACCCCGCCACCACGCGGGCGAACCCTGAAAATTCCACGGGGAAGTCGTCACTGGCATTATTGCAGGGTGAGAACAACAATGCGGCAGTGAAGACACCTGTTAAACCTGACTGTTTCAACCTGTGAGATCACTTTATCCAAACTCATACCTGTTTTGAGTATTGTTCAAAGTGTCATTTTTGCCAGCCGGTTTATGCAAATTTTTGCAACTGCTCAGTGTAAACGCTGATGTCCCCGTACATTTTCTCTACCCATTGCAGATTGTGGTAAGTATCAAGATAACGCTCACCACTGTCACACATCAACGTAACGATAGACCCCTGCTCTCCCCGGGATTGCATTCCTGCAGCCACCTGCAATGCGCCCCACAAATTAGTACCGGTAGAGGCGCCGGCGCGGATCCCGGCAATATCTGCCAGCCAGTGAATGGTGGCAATACTGGCTTTGTCTTCCACCTTCAGCATTTTGTCGATGACATCCGGCTGAAAGGACGCTTCTACTTTGGGCCTTCCTATACCTTCAATGGCACTCCCCCGCTGACTGGTTAACGTGCGGTCTCCTGATTGATAGCTGTCGTAAAACACGGAATGCTCAGGATCCACAACAACCAGCTCTGTCGCCAGCCCCTTGTAACGGATATAACGGCCAATCGTCGCTGAGGTACCGCCCGTACCGGCGCTCATGACCACGGTGTGGGGCACACTGTGAGGTTCAGCGGACATCTGACCAAAAATACTTTCAGCAATGTTGTTATTACCCCGCCAGTCAGTGGCCCGCTCAGCGAACATGAACTGATCCATAAAATAGCCGTTACACTCCTGCGCCAGCCGGACGGCTTCATCGTGCATATGGGTGGGACATTCCACAAAATGGCAGCGTCCACCGAAACGGGTGATCAGGTTAATTTTGCTTTGTGCCGTGCTGCGGGGCATCACTGCAATAAACGGAATACCCAGCATACGGGCAAAATACGCTTCAGACACAGCTGTGCTGCCGGAGGATGCTTCAACGATAGTCGTGTTTTCACCAATTTTGCCGTTGCACAGGGCATAGAGAAATAAGGAACGGGCCAGACGATGCTTTAAGCTGCCGGTGGGATGGGTACTCTCATCTTTCAGATAGATATCAATACCCTTCAGATTGAGTCCTTCAAGCTTAATAAGGTGCGTATCAGCGGAGCGCTGAAAATCCGCATTAATTTTTCTGATCGCCTCTGCAACCCAGTTTTTCATAGTGAGGTCCGTTTGTGTTTGTATGAAGTCAGTATAAAAGCATCAGCAGGGAATCTTCCCGCATTTTTTGGCTGCAGGCCCGGTGCAAGAGAAAAATAATTGCAGACCATGAACTTAAAAGAGAATAAAAATGCAAAGAGACACGCTTACCGCTGAGCCAGACATTAAATATCATTAAACCATACCGCAGACTTGTTCTGTACTGTCTGATATCCGCTATGCTACCTGCCCGTAAAAGAGGAGCTTGTATGACACCGGCAGAATTGTCCCGCGTAGTAGAAATGGCCTGGGAAGACAGAACACCGTTTGAAGCAATAGAGAAACTCTACGGACTCAATGAGTCTGCAGTAATAAAGCTCATGCGAAAGGAGATGAAACCGTCATCCTTTCGCATGTGGCGAAAACGTATGCAGGGAAGACAAACTAAACATCTGAAGTTGCGTCATCCTGGCATTGAGCGCGCCTATTGCCCGACACAGTACAAACGCTGATGGCTCTCGAAGCGTTACGGGCTTTAAACAGGCTGCCGCCTGAGCGCAGGAAGCCCTTTTCTCCGCTTCGTTGTAGCCAGCTTACAACTCTTTTATTTTGATATTCCGGAAAGCAACCGGCGAGGTCCATTCCTGCAGCACGATGTGCCCTTTGGTAGCCTTGCCGAAATCAGCAAAGCTTTTAAAATTTGACTGAGATACCCAGTCTTTCCATTCTTGACTACCAAGGTCAACTTTCGCGGTTAAATTGCCATTCAGGTAAAAGGCCACTTCACCGTTATTTTGCCTGATAACCGACTGATTCCACTGCCCCTGCTCATGCACAGAAGTTTGTGTAAGCTGTGCGGAATAACCATACAGACACCCCGGATTTTTAGCCGGCTTTTTATTATCGATATGTTCAGGACCCAGAAGCTGATATTCAGGTCCGGTTTGCCAGGCAAGCTGATTTTCCGGGTTTTCCTGCACATTAATAAATACACCGCTGTTACCATCTACGGTTGTTTTCCATTCGAAAGCCAGTTCATAGTTTTCAAATTCAGCATCTGATGTCAGGTCGCCGTGCTGAACACCGCTGGTACGCAAATCGACAGTAATAGTGCCGTCCTGCACTATCCATGAAGGCTTAGCATCAGGATGTTGAAATAAGTGCCATCCATCCAGTGTCTTGCCGTCAAACAGCAACTTCCAGCCCTCTTTGACTTCAGTTGCGGTCAGCACATTTTGCTGAGATGAAGATGTTGCAGCCATCGAACCGGCACTAAAGGCTGACAATGCACACACTGCCAGCAGCAATTTTTTATGTTGATTGATTTTCACAGACCATCCTTAACAATATTCCCGGGGTTTACAGATAAGTGTGTCCCTAATCTGCTGAATGACACATTACAGTAACATCTTTGTTACTTCCATCGGCTCCCGGCCTTTTTCTTCCGGTGTCATACTCAGTGCGGCAGACTTCCGCACATGCCTGACATAACTGGCTCTCCCCGGTTTGCTTTCCTCTGTCCGTGGGCGTATAAAAGACAGTACATAAAGTGTTCAAACAAAAGGATTATTGTGATGAAGAATGCCTGTTGCCTGTGCTTTGCATTCCTGTTTATCAGCCTGCTGAGTTACGCCGGAGAAGCTGACGTACCTGAGGTGTTCAGGGGCCATGCGCAAGACAACAAGCTTTATCTGCAATATGACGATCTGGACACATTTTTAAAAACATTTGTTTCCGTGACCGGCTGGTCTGAAAGGCAAAAAGCGGAGAACATAGATTCCAAAGTGGGTACGCGCCTGAAAGTACGCATTAATCCGCTGACGGTACTGGAGGGTAATAAATTCTACTTTACCGCCTTTGACAATGAACAGGTGGTTTCCACGTTGGCAGATATGCAGGCCAGTCTGATGTCTCTGCCGGATGAAATTCCTTTGCCTCTTCTCAGTGCAGATGAGCAACTGGCATACTGGCTGAACCTCTATAACGTCACCATGCTCAATGAGATTGCTAAACGCTATCCGGTCTACAGCATGAGTCGCTACCTCAATCCTGACGAAGATAAGTATTTCCTTGATGACAAAGTCATGACAGTGGCAGGGATCCCTCTCAGCCTGAATGACATTAAAGACAAAATCCTGAAGGAAAAATATGACAGCAATCCGCTTATCCTGTATGGCCTGTTTCAGGGCAATATTGGCGGCCCCGGCATCCAAAAAAGGGCATTCCGTAGTCGCGGAATATGGCGGACACTGAAAAAGTCTGCCACTGAATTTATTAATTCAAATCGTGGCACCTACTACGACGGCAAAGTTTCAGTGTTCTATGAGCGCAACCTGAACTGGTTTAATAACGATGAGGCGGCATTGAAAGCGCATATCCTGACGTATCTCGGCGGTGAAATGACTGAGGAGATCGATAAGGCAAAATCGCTGGATTTCGCCATGAAAGACTGGCAACTGGCAAGCGTAATGGGTGATCAGCGTAGTTACGGCGGGTCTGGTGCGACCAACAGTGCGGCTATGTTAGATTCAGTTGTAGTAAGCGGCAGCGCATTAGTTCCCACTCATATGATGGAGGAATGGGTTTCTAAGACACCAACGAGCACCCGTTTATCGCCGTCTCAACTGGCAGTACTTGATGATCTGCGTACCCGGTTCGCTGTGGCCCGGGGCTCGGTATCTGTCACCGATCTCAGCGAAGAAGAGGCGAAGTCAGACAAAGAACAGTAGCCGCTGGTAAAGGTAACTCCGGACCAGACAAAAAAGGGCGATGTTTTCACATCGCCCTTCCGCTTTATGTTTTTTAACGCCTTATGCGTCCAGAATAATCCGCAGCATGCGACGCAGCGGTTCAGCCGCGCCCCACAATAACTGATCACCGACAGTGAAAGCAGAAATGTATTCCGGCCCCATTGTCAGTTTACGGATACGACCTACAGGAATCGATAAAGTACCGGTTACTTTTGCCGGCGTCAGTTCCTGCATGGTGATCTCACGGTCATTCGGGATCACTTTCACCCAGTCATTGTGCTTCGCCAGTAAACCTTCGATTTCTTCAACACTCAGGTCTTTTTTCAGCTTCAGAGTAATAGCCTGGCTGTGACAGCGCATTGCACCAACACGAACACATAATCCGTCTACCGGTACCGGTGAGTCCTGAGTACCCAGGATCTTGTTCGCTTCAGCCTGCGCTTTCCATTCTTCACGGCTTTGACCTGACGGCAGTTGTGTATCGATATACGGGATAAGGCTGCCGGCCAGTGGCACACCGAACTGATCTGTCGGGTTTTCATCAGAGCGGATAAATTCAGCAACCTGACGGTCGATGTCGAGAATAGCTGTCGACGGGTCGTCTACCAACGCTTTCACATCACCGTACACTGCGCCCATCTGACTGAGCAATTCACGCATGTGCTTTGCACCGGAACCGGAGGCTGCCTGATAAGTCATAGGCGATGCCCACTCAACCAGATCTGCTTCAAACAAACCACCCAGCGCCATCAGCATGAGCGATACTGTACAGTTACCACCTACATAGGTTTTTACGCCGCCCTGCAGACCTTTATCAATTTCACCACGGTTTACCGGATCTAAAATGATCACAGCATCATCTTTCATCCGCAGAGCTGAGGCAGCATCGATCCAGTAGCCATTCCAGCCGCTTTCGCGCAGTGCCGGATAGACTTCTTTAGTGTAATCACCACCCTGACAGGTAATAATAATATCCTGCTTTGCCAGTGCTTCGATGTCATTGGCATCTTCCAGTACACCGCAATCTTTACCGGCGAAATCCGGCGCAGGTAACCCTTTTTGAGAGGTCGTGAAAAAGGTTGGCTCAATGAATGAGAAATCGTTTTCTTCCTGCATTCTTTGCATTAATACAGAGCCGACCATACCGCGCCAGCCAACTAAACCAACTTTATTTTGAGACATTCTCTGAACCCTTCTTGTGTCCTTCCCGGCGCCTGTCTGACGGCAAAACCTCTTGCGGGCTCTTTATCTTTTGCCGTTGTTCACCGGAAACCTGTTGTAAAGGCCGCAGTCTATAAAGAAAGTCACGGCTTTGCCAGCAGCATTTGTTATCAGCAATAGCTGTTTTTCATACAAGACGGGTAATTTCCGTTGAACAGTCAGTATTGCGCGATGTTGCGATTGCGCTGTGTCGTTGATTCCGATAGGGTAGAAATTAGCCAGCAGAATAATAAGCTATTGATTTAGATTAACTTACCTGCCCTCTCCGGCCACTAAGATAATAAAAGAGCCCGCTTTTATCAGCAGGAACGGGACATATACAAGGATGCAGAATCATGCAAACAGTCAGACAACCTTCTCTGCTCCAGGTCGGATTACTCGCCGGCGTAATTATTCTGATGATAATTGTTATGACCCAATATACTCCGCTTCCTATTCAGCTGGCGCTTCTGGGCGCCTGGTTTGCCACCCTCGGGCTGGGGAAATGGCTCGGTCGCAGTTATGAATCCATGCAAAACGGACTGCTTACCGGCATCTCTCAGGGTATGGAAGCCATTCTCGTACTCATCGCAGTGGGTGCACTGATTGGCAGCTGGATGGCCGGCGGCATTGTGCCTTCTATTATTTATTACGGCCTGTCTGTGATGACACCTCAGATATTCCTGTTCGCCGCATTTTTTATCTGTGCGGTAACTTCCCTGGCGACCGGTACATCCTTCGGTACTATCGGTACCGCAGGCATCGCCATGATGGGGATTGGTGAAGGCTTTGGTCTGCCCGCCCCTCTTGTCGCCGGTGCTGCCATCTCAGGGGCTTATGTGGGAGATAAATTATCCCCGCTGTCTGACACCACCGTGATGACGGCCTCATTGTGCAGAGTCGATCTCATCGAACATATTAAATCCATGCTTTATATCAGTGTACCCGCCATAGTGATTGCCAGTGCCCTGTTTTTGTTCACCGGCATTCTCACAGGCCATCAGGGAAGTACCGGACGGGCAACAGAAGTTATGGCTGTTATAGATGCCTGGTTTACGGTCAGTCCGTTTATGATCTTGCCCGCACTGGCGGTCATCACCCTGCTCATTCTTCGTCAGCCGGCGGTTCCGGTTATCTTCTTTGGTGCTTTACTTGGGGTTGTCTGGGCCGTCTTATTTCAGCAGCAGGATGTCATACCGGCATTGGAAACGCTGTATGACGGTAGCCACATCGAATCTGATGACAATGTTATCGCCGTGCTGCTGAACCGCGGCGGTATGATGTCTATGCTGCCAAATATTCTGCTTATCATTCTGGCTCTGGGCATCGGCGGCCTGATGGAAGCCACCGGTGTACTGGCTACCATCACCACCTCACTGCAACGCTGGGCTGATAACGTAACAAAACTGGGTTTATCCACACTACTGGCAGGGATCATTGGCAATATATTGGGTGGCGCGGCCTATGTATCACTGATTACCGCCAGCACGATTACCGGTAAAAACTATGATGCGACGGGTACAGACCGGCGGGTGCTGTCCCGTAATGCAGAATCCGGCGGAACGGTGGTGACACCAATGATTCCCTGGTCCGACGGCGGGGTATTCATGGCCACCACCCTGGGTGTGAGCACAGCAGCTTACCTGCCTTATTTATGGTATCACCTGCTGGTACTTGGCATTGCTGTTCTCTACAGCTTTACCGGCTGGTTTCATTTCAACAACGCCATCAGGCCCGGAAAAACCTTTACTAACGAACAAAAAACAACCAGATCGCAATCATAAAAATCGCAGGTTCACGCTCCTTATCTGAATATTTCCACTATTTAACTATTGTTGCGCGATTGTTAAATCCACAAGAAAATCAGGGACTATCGGTAAGGGTAAAAGGGAAAAACTACGACTTTGGTCATGCGTCCATAAGACCTTAGGAGCGATCAGGTCGGATATTGACTCATATTGTCTGAAATTGATATGGATCAACCCCGCCCCAAATGAAAACAAAATGTTAACAGCGATCACAAGGCGTTTTCACTCCTGCCGGAAATCTGTTCTCAGTCTCTTTTACTTCACTTGAGTCCCCGGTGATTTTTCTCTACTCTCTGACGCCCGAAGACTAATTTCCTGTTGAAAAGTCGTTTCGAGACAATTCAGCATGACCGGTACACACGAGGACAGATAGTCAGCATGATTACCTCATTGCTCACCAACAATGCTTATGCGGTTTCCTTAAACCGTATGGCAATTGACAGCACCACGCGTGTTGGGGTGGTGCTTTGGCTGGCGACCCTCGTACTGGTATTCAATGTGTCTTTAATTATCAGCGGTATCATGGCGGACTCATCGGAGTTTGTCGGTGCCCTGCATGACAACCTTGTTGTCGAACCTCATTCCCTGGCAGTGATGCACGAAGCATTATCTGTGTTCTTCTTTTCAGCAGTCCTGCTTATCTGTTTATTGGGTATTCAGCTACAGCCCGCCCCGTTAGCGCGCGCCGGTGTTGCTGCCTCCCCGAAACCAGTTTTAATCGTTAACGACGATTACCGACAGCCGTTTGTACAACAATCCGGCAGTCGCGCACCACCTTCTGACAAGTGATTTTCTGTTGATTACAGACGTGCCTCAGGTACGTCTGTAATCAAGAGCGCGTCGCGGGTCACTCCTCTGCTGGTTCACGCCGTGTTCACTTGTTCGAAAACCTTCGATAGTCACTATCGGAATATTACGCGTGTCGTCTCTGACGGCAATAACGTTGAACCCGGGTTATAGGAAAATGCTTTTGTCTATTCGTAACCTTTCTAAATTAGCTTTTGCGTCAATCGTGCTGTTACTGGCCGGTTGTAGCGGTGGCGTACTTGATCCGAAAGGACAGGTAGGTATTGAAGAAAAGAACCTGATCATTCTGTGTACGATTCTGATGCTTATCGTTGTTATTCCGGTGATTGTACTGACGCTGTATTTCGCCTGGAAATACCGCGCGAGCCGCGACTTTGAAGTCTACACACCGAAATGGGCTCACTCTACCAAGATTGAAGCCACGGTTTGGTCTATTCCAATTCTGATCATCATTGCACTGGGCATCATTACGTGGCAATCAACCCACGCATTAGACCCTTATGCACCGCTTGAAGATAAAGGCGAGCACATGACTGTTGAAGTGGTTTCACTCAACTGGAAATGGCTGTTCATTTATCCTGAGCAAGGCATTGCAACGGTTAACGAACTGGTGATTCCGGCTGACAAGCCAGTTTCATTCAAAATCACTTCTGAAGGCACAATGAACTCGTTCTTCATTCCTCAGTTGGGTAGCCAAATCTACTCAATGGCAGGCATGGAAACTCAGTTACACCTGATTGCTGATGAGCCGGGTACCTACAAAGGTATTTCTGCGAACTACAGCGGTGCGGGTTTCACTGGTATGAAGTTCGACACCATTGCTACGCCAACTGAAGCCGACTTTGATGCCTGGGTTCAGAAAGTAAAATCAGAAGGCGGTTCCCTGACTTCTGAGAACTTTAAGCAATTAGCTGAAGATAGTGAAAACCACCCTGTCACTTATTACAGCACGGTCAGCGACGGTCTGTTCCACGAAATCATCATGAAGTACATGAAAGATCATGGCTCTATGGATTTCTATGGTAAGCCAGCTAATGCTGCTACAGGCGTAAAAGCCGAGGCGATGCAGCACAAAGGCCATCACATGGGGGTTGAAGAGTAAGTATGTCTTTTTTAGGTAAATTATCTATTGAGGCTGTACCGTACCACGAGCCAATCGTAATGGTTACGCTTGGGGTAGTTGCAGTACTCGGTCTGGTGATCGCAGGTCTGATCACCAAATACAAAGCATGGGGCCCGCTGTGGCGTGACTGGATCACGTCCATCGACCACAAACGCCTGGGTATCATGTATATCCTGCTTGCACTTATCATGCTTATGCGTGGCTTTGCCGACGCTATCATGATGCGTACGCAGCTCGCTGCGGCAACAAACGGCGCAGAAGGCTATCTGCCGCCGGAACACTACGACCAAATCTTCACCGCGCACGGTGTTATCATGATCATCTTTATGGCAATGCCATTTATGGTGGGCCTGATGAACATCATCGTTCCGCTGCAGATTGGTGCTCGTGACGTTGCCTTCCCGTTCCTGAACAACCTGAGCTTCTGGCTGACCGCTGGTGGTGCAATTCTTATCAACCTGTCTTTAGGTGTAGGTGAGTTTGCGAAAACCGGTTGGGTTGCTTATCCGCCACTGGCGGGTCTGGAGTATTCTCCGGGTGTCGGGGTTGATTACTACATATGGGCCTTGCAGATATCCGGGCTCGGGACGCTCTTGACCGGGGTTAACTTCCTGGTAACTGTATTCAAGATGCGTGCGCCGGGCATGAAACTGATGCAAATGCCTATCTTCACCTGGACTTGTACCTGGGGTAACATCCTGATTGCTGCGTCATTCCCTATTCTGACTGCAGTACTGGCGATGCTTACGCTTGACCGTTATCTTGATTTCCACTTCTTCACCAATGATTTAGGTGGAAACTCGATGATGTACATCAACCTGTTCTGGGCGTGGGGTCACCCTGAAGTATACATTCTGGTTCTGCCAGCATTCGGTATCTTCTCGGAAATCATTTCTACCTTCACTGCGAAGCGTCTGTTTGGCTATAAGTCAATGGTGTACGCGTCGGGTGCAATTGCAATCCTGGGCTTCATTGTTTGGTTACACCACTTCTTCACAATGGGTTCCAGCGCAAACGTTAACGCCTTCTTCGGTATCATGACGATGATTATCGCCGTACCGACCGGGGTTAAACTGTTTAACTGGCTGTTCACTATGTACCGTGGCCGTCTGACTATCACAACACCTGTGCTGTGGACGTTAGGCTTCATGGTTACTTTCACCATTGGTGGTATGACAGGCGTACTGCTTGCTATCCCGGGTGCTGACTACGTACTGCACAACAGCTTGTTCCTGATTGCTCACTTCCATAACACTATCATCGGTGGTGCGGTATTCGGTTACCTGGCAGGTTTTGCTTACTGGTTCCCGAAAGCGATGGGCTTCAAACTGGATGAGAAAACCGGTAAAGCGGCATTCTGGTGCTGGCAGATTGGTTTCATGGTTGCGTTCATGCCATTGTACGTTCTGGGCTTCTTAGGAATGACCCGTCGTCTGAACCACACTGACAATCCAGACTGGAACATCTGGCTGTACATTGCTGCGGGTGGTGCATTCATCATCGCTGCAGGTATCTTCTTCCAGTTGCTGCAACTGTTCATCAGCTTTAAGAACAAAGAAGCACTTAAAGATACTACGGGTGATCCGTGGAATGGTCACACGCTGGAGTGGTCAACTGCGTCTCCGCCTCAGTACTACAACTTCGCTGTTATTCCTCACATCAAAGACATTGATGCATGGACTGACATGAAAGAACGTGGTGAAGCGTATCAGAAGCCTGAGAAATATGCCCCGATCCACATGCCTAAGAATACCTCTGCTGGTTTCTTCATGAGCATGAGCTTCACGGTAATGTGTTTTGCACTTATCTGGCACATCTGGTGGCTGGCCGCTGTTGGTTTCATCGCCGGTATCGCAGTATTCATCAAGCGCTGTTACACCAGCGACGTAGATTACTACGTACAGGTTGATGAAGTAGAGAAAATCGAAGCAGAGCATTTATCTGCTAATGCTAAAGGAGTGAACGCATGAGCTCAGTAGCTACTGATATGCATCACGATCACGACCACGAGCATCACGAGAGTAATAGCGTTTTCGGCTTCTGGGTTTACCTGATGACCGACTGTCTGTTATTTGCCTCGTTCTTCGCAACCTACGCAGTGTTGTTCATGAACACTGCCGGTGGCGTGTCTGGTAAAGACATCTTTGAACTGGACTTCGTTGCAGTTGAAACCGCGGCACTACTGTTAAGTAGTATCACCTTCGGCTTCGCAATGATTGCAGCGCACAAGCAAAACAAAGGCGGCACACTGTTATGGTTGGCTGTGACCTGGGTTTTTGGTGCCGTGTTCATCGGTATGGAAATCTATGAATTCCATCACCTGATCGTTCACGGTAACGGCCCTGATACCAGTGCCTTCCTCACCGCGTTCTTCTCGCTGGTAGGACTGCACGGTCTGCACGTAACTTCAGGTCTGATTTGGATGACCATCATGATCATCGAAGTGATGCGTCGTGGTCTGAAAGATCAAACTGTTACGCGCCTGAGCTGCTTAAGCCTGTTCTGGCACTTCCTGGACATCGTCTGGATTTGCGTATTCACCGTTGTTTACCTGATGGGAGCACTGTAATGAGTCAGCACGATTCTCACGCTGTTAGCCATGCAAACGACCATGGTGATGTGAAATCCTATGTGATTGGGTTTGTTCTGTCGGTCATCCTGACAGTCATCCCTTTCTGGATGGTTATGGAAGGCGACTTCTCTAAAGGCACCACTATCTGGAGTATCGTTACGTTAGGTCTGGTACAGATTTGGGTTCACCTCAAATACTTCCTGCACCTGAACTTCGTTACCGAAGATGGCCGTGCAAGCACGTTCTCGTTCCTGTTCAGTGCCCTGATTATCTTCATGGTAGTCGGTCTGTCTGTCTGGATCATTTACGAGTCTAACGCGATGATGATGTACTAGCCTCCCGGCTGGTACATTTTCTGAGCGTACGCGAGGTAAACTGGAAATATGAAACCTGTATTTCGTCGATATTTAACCGTGACTAAGCCCGGCATTATTATGGGCAACCTGATCTCTGTCGCCGGTGGTTTTCTGCTGGCATCACGGGGGGACGTTGACTTTATGCTGATGGCGGCAACGCTGATTGGCTTATCACTGGTTGTTGCATCCGGATGTGCAATTAATAACTGCATTGACAGGGATATTGATGCCAAGATGCAACGTACCCGCTCCCGGGTTACCGTGACCGGGGAAATGTCGCTGAAAGCCGCATTCTGGCATGGCATTGTGCTGGGTGTGATGGGTTTTACCCTGCTAGTGGCGTACACCAACGCCACTGCGGTGTTTTTCGCTGCACTGGGTTATGTGGTGTATGTAGGCGTTTATAGCCTGTATATGAAACGTAACTCTGTGTACGGCACACTGGTTGGTAGCTTGTCTGGTGCGGTTCCCCCGGTTGTGGGTTACTGTGCGGTAAGCGGCCAGTTCGATGCTGCCGCTGCCATTCTGCTGGTGATGTTTAGTTTGTGGCAAATGCCCCACTCTTACGCCATCGCTATTTTCCGTTTCAAAGATTATGAAGCGGCGAATATTCCGGTACTGCCGGTTGCAGAAGGTATCGAAAAGGCCAAACTGCATATCGTGCTTTACATTGCGGTATACGCGATTGTGACCATGATGCTGTCGATTGCAGGATACACAGGTATTGGTTTCCTGGCCGTCGCCTGTACCACCAGCTTCTGGTGGCTGCTGATGGCACTGCGCGGCTATCGCCCTGATATCGACATGACACGCTGGGCGCGTCAGGTGTTCGGCTTCTCCATACTGAACATCACGATCCTCAGTATTGCCATGGCGGTAGACTACCACGATGTAGCACCTAAACTGTTCGCCTTAGCGCTATAGACTAGTAAATACGAAAAAGGGCCGCTCAATTGAGCGGCCCTTTTGTTTTGGTAATTCACTAATCGCTATATCTCATCGATAAACATCATAGCGCCGTTACCGTTATCACAGGCTTACTGCCATCTGGCCCTGATACCGTGAAGCAGTAGGTGCCGGCTTCAGCGTTGATCATCAGGTTGTTATTACTGACCCCCAGCACTTTGGGAACATCTACCATCACTTCGTTTGAGGCTTCGCCATCTGGATTACCGAAGTTCACCGTGCTCCAGTCCTCCGAGGCGACCTTAAACTCCGTTGCACCACCGCTAAGCACGATATCCGCCGTATAGGTGCCATCGCCCTGCCACGTCAGTGTGTTGTCTGTACCCCATGAATTCATGCCGCCACGAATAAATACTGGTGTTGCCCCAAAGAATTGCTCTTCGAAAACACCAATGGTAGGTATTTCACCATTTCGCGCTGACAGCACAAACACGTAGCTGTTGCTCGCTTCAATGGTCAGCACCAGGTTTTCGTTAGTCGCGGCAAGGAACTGGGTTGCACCCACGTTAACGGCAGTATCTGACTCGTTATTTGTCATTCCGCCCAGGTTAACCGTAGACCAGTCTTCCGACGCAATCTTGAACTGATAAGTGCCCGGCTCCAACGTAGTAGCAAAGGTGTATACCTTATCGCCCTGGTAGCTAAAGGCATCGTCCGTTCCCCAGCCATTCATATCGCCACGCAGATAAACGGTGGTGGGTGCAAATGGCTCGTCATAGTTAACTGTCAGGATTGGGGCGCTGGTATCTGAAGCATCCACACGGAATTCATACAGTGCCGTTTCTGCTGGCGTAAAGCTCAGATTGGTATTACTGACGCCCAGTACCATGTCGTTACCCAGGGTAACAATACCGTCAGAACCGTCTGCCGCTCCCAGGTTGACGGTAGCCCAGTCTTCCGACGCCATCTTAAACCCATACGTGGTGCCGGCGTTAAGTGTTGCCGTCACGGTGTACACGCCGTCGCCCTGATAGGTAAATGGTGTATCCGTGCCCCAGCCGTTCATGTCACCGCGCAGATAAGCAACGGTATCACCAAACGGCACAACATCCGGCGCACCGGCTGTGGCGTAAGCCGACAAGCCATAGCCTTGCGCGCCCATTTGCGGTTTTACGAATACTGCAGTGGTCAGTGCGGGCACGGTAAAGGTACCGTTGCCTTCGTCATCGCCGGTCCCTTCCGTGAACATGGCCGTACGTACCGTATTGTCTACTGAGTTGATCAGCACGTTGTGTAATTCAAAACCGGTTGCCGTAGCGACAGTA
Organism: Alteromonas sp.; assembly: GCF_984505615.1. NCBI lineage: Bacteria > Pseudomonadati > Pseudomonadota > Gammaproteobacteria > Alteromonadales > Alteromonadaceae > Alteromonas > Alteromonas sp. The sequence continues at coordinate 349,439 of NZ_CFHOXV010000001.1, forward strand.
ATGGATTTTTCTTCGTAGCCGGTGTTTACCACCACCATAATGGCATCGACGGCGGGATCGATGTCCGCCAGTGGTGTTTCACTCGTTTCGTTATACCCATCATCAATGCTCATAGCCACCAGCCCCACTTGCTGACGGGCACCGATGTTATGGAAACCCACGCGCTGAATGATGTCGTCCATGGTGGTCAGGCGGAATAACTTGCTGCCAGAGCGGATCATCAGGTATTCATCGAACACCGTGGAAGCAAATTCAATTTCGCCCATGCTGGCAGCACGCTCGGCATCATAGATAAATGCACTCATTTCATCCCAGCGCGCGGAATTATCTACTGCCAGAGGCAGGCCAATATTCCAGTTATTGGTATTGAAGGTGAAGTCCACATAGTTGAACCAGTCCCCGGCATCGTAACTGTTGCGATCCATCGACTTAGAACGCAGGAAGTCGCCGCCCATTTGGAGGAACGGAATACCCTGAGACATCAGCGGCAGAGTGATACCGATATTCTGTGCACGAACACGTTCTTCGAGGGTGAGATCCATGGGCAATGAGTAGTTAAACTGATCCCACAGGGTTTCGTTGTCGTGTTTGGATACATAATTGATCACATCGGCAGGATCCTGTGCGTAACCACCCAGACTACTGGTTGTGGTCGCAGAGCCGCCGGAGGTTTCCAGCACATAGTCGGTGAGTGTACCGGCCATGCCCATTTTCAGGCGATCCTGCGCACTCAGCGCTTCATCACTTTCAGGGTTAAACAGATGACCGTAACGAATAGCATCACGAATGCGGTCGTTATAGGTACCGATTTGGGTGCCGCCCATATTGATCTGGTTGGCCTGCTCGTAACCTCTGTCTTCCTTCAGCCACCCTTCACCGTAGAAATAGTTATCTTCGTCAATGGCCTGAACGGCATCGCGCAGACGCACCATGGTATCGACCGTGGCCTGACTCATGATGTCAAAGCGGAAGGAATCAAACTTATACTGCTCAGTCCACAACAGCAGCGAATCCAGCATCAGTTTTTCCATCATCGCCTGACGGGGTTCGGTATCTTCACAGCAGGTTTCCTGCACCATCGCGCCGGTTTCTACGTCGTAACGGTGATAATAGCCCGGTACCACTTTATCCAGCACTGAACGCGGATACACGCCTGAAGCATTGGTGTGGTTGTACACCACATCCAGCACAACCCGCAGACCGATTTCATGCAAGGCCATATTCATTGCGCGCATTTCAACGATACGCTGAACACCCTCGGCATCAGAGGCATAGCTGCCTTCCGGCACATTGAAGTGATACGGATCGTAACCCCAGTTGAAAGAATCATAGCCACGCATTTGATCTACAAGCGCCTGGGCTTTACCGCCTTCAGAGGCCGGATCGTAGCTTTCCAGCAGATCTTTGATAACCGTGCCTTCCGGTTCCTCATCGCAGATTGCGGCATTACGATTCAGACGACACAAATCACCTACGGTATCGTTGATATTCACTACATTTGCAGGATTTTCGTCCACGCTGGCAATGTCGTTAGCAGGTAGCATATGGAAGTGGGTCAGACCGGCATCTGCCAGCTTTTGCAGGTGTGCAACCGGTGCGGTGCCTTCTTCCGTGAACGCCAGATATTTACCCCGGTTTGCCTCTGAGGTGGATTCATCAAGGATACTGAAGTCACGGATATGACCTTCGTAAATCACCGCATCTTCCGGATCGGCAATGGTCGGGATGGTCTGGGTATCCCAGCCGTCTGGCTTAAGATCGTCATCAGACAGATTCACGAAGCGTGAGAAACGGCTGTTGGTCGATAACGATACTGAGTACGGGTCGGTGACTTGCAGGGTTTCCAACTCACCGGTGACGGGGTGATAAACTGTAACCTCAAAGCGGTACAGAGTACGATCCAGTGACATATCGCCGTCGTAGCGCCAGATCCCGGTATTCTCATCCAGTGTCATCGGATAAGTATTCTGCAGCGACTTGCTGTCTGAATAGCTCAGCAGGCTGACCTGCTGTGCAGTAGGCGCCCACACCACGGCAGAAATGCCAGTGTCGGTATAAACCGGTCCCAGCGTCGCTTCGTTGGCATCGTCATCGCCGCTGGTGTAAAGCACATCCAGCACGTTAGCCAGCTGAATGCCGGTTGCAGCAACCAGTTTGCCTTCACCGTTATAGCCGCCAATTGCAGTCTGGGTTTTCAATACCGCTTTCGCCGCGGCTTCATCCCAGTCGCCCTGCCACGCCTGCATGGATTGCAGATGAGGTGCCAGCGCAATTTGCTCATCGGTGAGGGTGGTTTCGGTAAGTGTCAGTACGGTGCCGTTGAGGCCATCTTCCAGAGTGGATTCCAGACCGGCGGTTTCACTGTAGTGCAGTTCCACAACATCCACACCTTCCGGTGCGTTCCACAGAATCGTATTCACATCCAGCCAGTGTGCACTAAGACCTTCAACATCGACGGGTTGTTCACCTAAAGAAATAATCGGAAATTCGAAAATGATTGCTTCACCAGACAGTGTGAAGTTCATCCGTGTATAGGTTTCGTCATCCTGAACCAGCGAGCCGGCAAAGTCGCCGCCGCCCATTTCCTTACCGGCATCGTCAGTACCTTTGTGGATAATGAAGTTATGGCAGGTACCATAGTTTTCTTTCAGCTCCAGCACCCAGTAGGCCCCGAAATTCGGATCGATACCGGTTGGCTGACGACCGTTAGCCCAGTCTGTATCCGCATCGGCGTAAGCATCACAGGTATCATTGTTCCAGGTATGCAGACGCCAGCCTTCGTAGGCAGGATCGTTAGGTACATTATCGGCATCCACTGAACCGCGGTTGTAATAAAGCACCGCCTGATATTCTCCCGGGAAGAACACCGGATCAGGTAATGTCGGATCGGCCCCCACTACGCAAGCATTGTTGGCTTCATTCGGTACGGTTGGCGGATCGCACTCGATGGGAGGCGGCGCGACACACTGTGTGCCCGTTGAATCCGGGATCAGCGGCGAGTCGCAGGTAAGCAGGTTATTGCTACCCGATTCGATATCCGGGCCGCCACAACCGGTTAATACAAAAAGTGTCAGTATGCAGGCCAGCAGCCCGCAAGTCTGTTTGGTAAGTCTGGTCATATCTGATGTCCATTTACGTCCATTCGCTTTGGCGCTATTCAGTTTGTTCATGATTATTGTTCTCACAGTGAATAGGTCAGACCGAGGTAATACTGGGTACCGAAGAATTGCAGTGTGCCTGTTTGCTCCGGTGTCGAGAAATAGCTTCGGGTTGGTTCGTCAGTGAGGTTGTTCACCTGGAACAGCATGCTCAGGTTGTCGTTAATTTCGTATGAGGCCTGATAGTCAATCACCAGCTCATCGTCGAAGTTTACGGTCTGATCATTTACCGCTACCTGCTGGGATACGAAGGCATCACGATAGCGGGCAGACACCCGGGTTTCGAAACCTTCGTACTCCCAGAACAGTGTCGCCGTTACCACATTCTCGGACAGACCCGGTAACTGGCTGGCAAACACGCCTTCACTTAATGTTCGCTGGATTTCACTTTCGGTGAACGAATAGCTGGCGCTCATACCTAAACCAGACCACATGCCTGGCAGCATGCTGTAAATCTCGGTGTAAGCGATTTCGATACCGCGAATGTAACCGCCCTCGGCATTATTAATCGCCGTTTCGTACCGGCCATTTTCGGTAGGCACTGTCACGAACAGCGGATCGCCGGCGGCATCCAGAGCGAATTCAGGCTCCTGGCCGCTGAACTCACTTTCCAGATACACCGGCACCTGAACAGATTCCGGCACGGTGAAACCGTTACCTTCAAAGTCATAAGGCTCTACAGCAATATTCTCGATGAAGGATTCAATGTTCTTGTAGAAGCCCGCTACAACCAGCGCGCCGTCGGTTTCGTCGAAATAATATTCGTAAGACAGGTCGTATTGCGTTGCATAGAAAGGTTCCAGATACGGGCTGTTGCGTGCCGACCCATTTACCCGCGCAGTGGGTTGAGACAGGGTGATTTCGCCGGAGTCTCTGTCCATGGTAGCGGTAATCGTTTCAACATTGGTCGAGGCGTTTGCCGCAAAGCGGTTGATTGGCGCCCGGCCCATGACTTTGGCTGCAGCAACCCTTAGCTGTGAATTATCGGTCAGTTTAAAGTTCAGGTTGATGGACGGCAGCACATCGGTAAATTCGTGAGTCAGTACTGTCGGGCGATAGAAGTTGTTGATCAGGCCCACTTCGTCTGTGATGTTCTGCGCACCGGCGATAGGATCGCTCACTTCCACACTGGCACCGGTCTCGGGATCGGTAATCATCTGCGTGGCGCGCTGCAGCGTGGTGGATGCCTGTTTGGTACGCACATAACGCACGCCCACATTACCGGTCATGGGTATGCCAAACAATTCTGTGTCCAGATTCGCCATCAGATATGCTGCGTTTACTGTTTCAAATACTTCACCACTTTCCTGTATCGTCCAGGCCGACGCGGCGCTTGTACCATCGCCATTGATCACACCCGCGGCACCAGGCCCCCAGGTTTGCACCGGTTGCGGAATGCCGTCGGGAAACCACGCGTTCAGTGCGGTGTTCAGGTCGATAGAAAGATAACTGGGGAAATAGGCAAAATCCCCGGACCAGTCCACCACTTCAGACATCCCTTCAGTGATATTCAGCGGCGGCTGACTGACTGAGAAGCCGCCGTCGTTACCGTATTCGAAGACTGAACGGTCATTACTGTATTCACGGTCAGAATAGCGGTAGCCGAACTCAATGCCAGATACTACCGGCATATCGAGGAAATACTGGAAATCTGCCCGGTAAGCATCGAGGTCATCTTTGTTTTCGTATGGATAAATACCGTATTTGCTGATCATGGCGCGATTCAGATCGGTAAACGCGTCAGTCTGATTAAACGCCAGATCCGGCAAGTCGAGGCCATTCAGCAGATAACTGATTTGCACGTTTTCATCAAAGGTCGGATTTGCAGCACTGGCATCTTCCGCCACCAGCGACCACAGCAATCCGTTGCGGAAATCACTTTCTGCCGTGGATTTTGAAATATCAAACTGTGCAGCCAAATTATCGGTTATCTGCCAGTCGGCTTTGATCCCGAAGCTGGCCACCTGATCGAAATCCTGGTTATCATCATTCACCAGTTCTACACGGGTGAAGCTATTATCAGATCGGGCGAAGGTACCGCCAATGACACTGTTATTTACCACCACCGGATTAATGATATTGGCGTTAATGCCACCCAGCTTGACCCGGAAGCCGCGGGCAAAAGCTTCGGAATCAAACTTAGACAGAAACGCATCGGCTTTCAGTTTGAAGTTATCCGTTGGCGCCCATTCCACCGAGGCCATGTAGCCATTGCGGGTCTCTTCACCGCCCTTGTGCTGCATTTCAAATCCTTCGGAAATGTATTCGCACTCAGGGCAATCAGTTCCGGCAGCATCGTTGTCGCCTTCAATACCATCCACATCTACCGCACCGTTATAGGCCAGGCCAATGAACTGAGTAGACACACTGGGCTGAAACAGGCGCGCATAACCCAAAGACAAACCCACCGTGTCATCCATGAACTTGCCCTGATAGGAGAAGCTAAGGCGATGACCATATTCCTCGGCATCGGGGATTTCGTCAGCTCTGTCATTAAACATGCCGCGAACATTTGCATTGAACGTGTGCGTTTGTTCGTTACTCAATGCGCTGGCGGTTTGTAGTTCAACGGTTCCGGCAACACCCCCCTCAATCAGTGACGCTTTAGGGGATTTATAAACGGCGGCGGAATTAATCAGCTCGGAAGGATACTGATCGAACTCAATAGCGCGGCTACCGCTCGTAGATACCTGTTCCCTGCCATTCAGGGTTGAAAAAACGAAATCACCAGACAGACCACGAATGTTGATTTCCGCCGCCTGACCACCGGTTCGTACCGCCGAAATACCTGGCAACCGGGTCAGCGCATCGGCCATTGACACGTCGGGTAATCCCCCCAAGTCATCGGCAGAAATCTGTTCGGTAACCGTATCACTAAACCGCTTCTGATTGAGCGACTGGATCAGACTTGAACTGAAACCCCGCACTTCAATACGCTCGATGGTTTCATCGTCATCGGTTGTTTCGGGCTCTTCAGCCTGCTGAGCGTGCAACGCAGAACTGGAGAGGATGAGACCGCTGGCCAACAGGCCTAGGGTAATAATGTTAGGTTTAAATATTTTCATGCTGGGCGTTCCAATAGTTATTTTTTACCCGAAAACCAGCGAACATTTTCGGGCACTATTTTTTTATTCCAGCTTAAATCTTATCCTTCTGGTTATTTTTGAAGCAATCTCATGCATACATATTCATTACAAATAAATTACAAATATTTTACCTACACCTCGCTCAGAATAATTTTAATTTGCTCCCGTATCCATTTTCGCAGGCCGTCTTCATGGGTACGGGGATGCCAGACCTGCTCTATGTTCACATCGGGTAACGACACCGGCGGTTCCCGGCTGGAAAGGTGCTGACAGGTAGCGGTTGCATAGTCAGCGATGGGCTTCAGACAGGTGAGAAAGACCTCCCGGCCGGTCACCAGACGCGGTAACACCATGAAACCTGATGCACCGGCTACCACCCGCCGGGTTAACCCCGCTTCCGCTAAGGCAGTGTCCACATCACTGTTGAGGTTGCCGGTCAGCGTTGACACTACATGGGGCTTGCTGGCATAAGTTTGCACATCCAGTGGCTTACCGGCGGGGATAAGGGCTTTGTCATGCACCACCCGGTAAGGTGTGACCATGAGTGACTGACGATAAAAATGTTCGGGAAGATCCCTGAAAAAGCCGGCAATGGCTATGTCACAATCACCCTGCTCCAGCGCCTGCACCGGCAAGCGTCCGGACGTATTGTGCATGACGATGGTTACGCCCGGCGCTTCCGCCTGTACTTTATCCAGTAAGCGGGGAAGGAGTAAGAAATCCACCAGATCGGTACCATAAATGTGGATTGCCTCTTCCCGCTGTCCGATGGCATCACCCTCTGCATTAACATAGAACTCTTCCAGACACTTCACCACACAGCATACCTGTTTAGCCATCTGATGCGCTTTGGGCGTTGGTGTAAAGCCGCGCCCGGTGCGGATAAACAACGGATCATCAAACTCACCACGCAGCTTGTTGAGTTTGTGACTCATTGCGGGCTGGCTCAGGTTCATGCGAAGGGCAGCCTTGTTCAGGCTGCGCTCTTCGTAAAGTACAGTAAACAAATACAACAGGTTAAAGTCTTTTGATGCGATATTCATAAATTGGAATTATATTTTCGAAAACATTCACTTTTTAAAATCATAAACCGCCCCTATTACTGATAGCAAGTCAGGGGAGCATTTTGTTCCCGGCCAACTCATTACAATAAAGGAAACGTTATGCCCGATTTATTCAGCCCTTATTCACTAAAGTCAGTGGAACTCAGAAACCGCATTGCTGTGCCGCCCATGTGTCAGTACAGCGCAGACGATGGTCTTCCTAACGACTGGCATCAGGTTCACTATGCGTCATTGTCACGGGGTGGAGCCGGACTTGTGATCGTAGAGGCAACCGGTGTTGCCCCTGAAGGACGGATAAGCCCGGGATGCCTCGGTTTCTGGAGCGATGAGCATACTCCGGGGCACGCTGCCATTGTTAAGCGCATCAATGAGGGTGGTGCAGTGCCGGGTATTCAGCTTGCTCATGCCGGCAGAAAAGCGTCTGCGAACAAACCCTGGGAAGGTGACGACCACATTGCAGAAGATGATCCCCGCGGATGGCAACCCATCGGCCCGTCAGCGGTACCGTTTGGCGCGAACTTACCCCGTACACCCACGGAAATGACAAAAGATGATATCGAGCGGGTAAAGGCAGACTTTGTTGCTGCCACGAAACGCTCTGTCGAAGCCGGTTATAAGTGGTTAGAACTGCACTTTGCCCATGGCTATCTGGCGCAAAGCTTCTGGTCGCCGGTTGCAAATAAACGTGATGACGAATATGGCGGCAGCCCTGAAAACCGCGCCCGTTTTCTGCTGGAAACCATCGATGCAGTTAAAGCCGTGTGGCCGGAAGATTTACCATTAACCGTGCGTTTAGGCGTTATAGAATATGATGGTAACGATGACAAGCTGGTTCCTGAATCCATTGAGCTGATCAAAAAGATGAAAGACCACGGCGTCGATTTTGTCAGCGTATCGGTTGGCTTCAATACGCCTGAAGCCAATATTCCCTGGGGCCCTGCGTTCCTGGCGCCGGTATCACAACAAATTCGCGAAGAAGCAGACATTCCGGTCGCTACAGCATGGGGTGTTGATGATCCGGTACTGGCCAATAAAACCATTAAAGACGGGCAGCTGGATTTGGTGATGGTAGGCCGTGCTCACCTGGCGAACCCGCACTGGAGCTACGATGTGGCTAAAAAGCTGGGTAAGGACTCACCGTCATGGGTACTGCCGACACAGTATGCACACTGGTTAGCCCGTTACGCACCGGCAGATTATAAATAACGGTCTGCTCTGAAACGTTGCCCGCAGGGCAACCATGGCGCAGGTACTTACCTGCGCCACATCATGCTCAATGATTTGTCGCCTGAGCAGTAATAACCCCGTAGTTTTCCATCCATTCCAGCATATTGCTGAACCAGTCAGTGGGGTGATTCATCCCGAATCCGTGCCCGCCGTCAGGCAGCAGTAACATCTGTACAGGCACCCGCTTTTCCACAAGCGCTGCATGATATTGCAACCCATTCCCTACAGGCACGGCTTTATCATCATTAGCGTGAACTATGAAAGCCTGCGGTGTATTGGTGGTGACATTGTCCTGTGCGGAGAAAGTTGAAATTAATCTGTTGTCCGGCGATTCGCCCAGTAAATTCAGCCGTGATCCCTGATGCGTTACATCTTCTTTCATTGAGATCACCGGATAGATAAGCACCTGGAAATCCGGACGGAGCGTCTTTCTGCTATGCGATTTATTCACCGGTTGTTTAAACTGAGTTGCCAGTGTGGCAGCCAGATGTCCACCGGCAGAGAATCCCATTACACCCACCCGGTCAGAATCGATTCCCCACTCCTTCGCATGCTGACGCACCAGACTGATGGCCTGCTGCGCATCCTGAAGAGGACCGTAAGACGGGTTATCCATAATGTCTTTCAGTGGCATGCGGTATTTCAGCACAAATGCGGTAACACCTGCCCCGGCGAAACGGCGGGCGACATTAAAGCCTTCTTTATCGATGGCCAGCCTTTCATAACCGCCACCGGGTAAAATGATAACAGCGGTACCGTTGCGCTCATCCTCAGGAGGCGCGACCATGGTCAGCTCAGGAGAGTCCACTGCGACAACTGAGCGGTCGTTTATTACCTCCCGTCCCTGAAACTCTGTGGGTGTGTGGGCTATTTCCCCGGGGATCCCTTCAGGATAAAGTGTTAATCCGGTTATCTGAACCTGCTCTGCTGACACCGCAATTCCGCTGTTAATCAAAACAATCAGTATCATACCGGATAAACCGGCCTTGCGGCGCCACAGTGATAATCTTTGCGACAAACATTGAAAGATAAAGGCCCTCATACTTTACCCGCCCGGTGAGTCAGGATCTCTCCGGCATGCTGGCCGGTCATGCCTTCCGGCGTTTTCACAACAACCCCGTTCACCAGGATATATTCTATACCGGTAGGGTACTGATGCGGTGAGGTAAAAGTTGCATTATCAATCACTGTCTGCGGATCAAAAATCACAATATCGGCACGGTACTGCTCTGCCAGCGTACCGCGATCAGTCAGATCCATGCGTTGTGCCGGCAGTCCTGTCATTTTATGAATTGCCTCAGGCAACGTCAGTGTTCCCTGCTCTCTGACGTAACGACCCAGTACCCGGGGATAGGAGCCGTAACTGCGGGGATGAGGATTTCCTTCACCGGGTATTGCACCGGCTGTGTCTGTGGCTACGGAGGTAAACGGATATGCCATGATTTGTGTCACATCCTTCTCGTCAATAGCATGGAAAATACCTTGCGCGCCCCCCTGCTCTTCAATTTCCATCGCCAGTTCCGCTGCATTTGCCAACGTCTGCGCTCTGCCCTGCTGAGCCAGTACCTGACCAAACGTCAACCCGTCCCATTCCGGATTTGCAGCAAAATGGGCTATCTGCAGCCTTTCCGGATCGCCGCCACCGCGGTCTTCGCGAATGTTCTTTTCAATGCCGGCTTTCACTTTTGCCCGTGTTGCCGGGTCACCGAGACGTTTTAACACTTCACCGTGACCACCGGCCAGCGACCAGGGCGGAAACAAAATACTGAAGCGGGTTGATGAAGCGGTATAAGGATACTGGTCCAGTGTCACGTCCATCCCCTTTTCACGGGCGGCGGTAATCATACCCAGCGTTGTTTCGCTGTGGCCCCAGTTTGGCAATCCCACCAGCTTATGATGACTCACATGCACGGGGATGCCGGTATCTTCAGAAATCGCAATAACTTCTTCCAGCGCTTCAGTGATGAGCGCCCCTTCATCCCTCATGTGCGAAGTAAAAATACCACCGTACTGGTGTGCGGTTCCGGCCAGAGCCTTTACTTCAGCGTAATCAGAGTAGACACCCGGCACATACTTTAAGCCGGTCGACAAGCCGAATGCCCCTTCTTCCATCGCTTTGGCAACAAGCGCCTGCATAGCCTTAACTTCATCTTCTGTGGCCGGTCTGCCAGCTTCACCCATTACTTCACGGCGCACATCGTTGTGTCCCACCAGCAACGCCAGATTCGGACCAAGAGGTGTCGTGGCAACCTCACCGAGAAACTCGCCGGTGTGAACCGGTGAAAACCCGCAATTACCGCCCAGAATCGTAGTGATCCCTTGCTGAACCAGATTCTCCAACCCCGGTTGAGTAGCGGCAGAGCGCTCGGCATGAGAATGCAGATCGATAAACCCCGGGCTGACCACCAGTCCGTCTGCTTGTATCACTTGTGCAGCATCACTGGCTGACAGCTTTCCCATAGCGACTATGATGCCGTCTTTAATACCAACATCAGCAGACACTGCCGGTTTGCCGGTACCGTCTATGACCTCTCCCCCGCGGATCAGAATATCGTACTGCGCTGCCGCCAACGGGAAACACAGTGACAATACTCCCGTCCCCAGAACTGCTTTTATTAATCTGCCTGACATCGACGCTCCCTCTTTGTGATCATTTTTTACTGATTGTCATTGTTGTCCGTTATTTATACCCCGGAGAAAGAGCACATGCTTGTGTTGCATGATGAAGTAACCGCAGAACGGGACTGTATTCCTTACAAAGAGTTTTGAACAGGTTTCATGGGCCCCCGTTGAAACGGCCAATATTTCACCGGATTTCACCTCTGCGCCCCTTTTATTGGTCAGTTTACATACAAACGTGTATGGCATGCTCTTTGAAACTGTTTAATCAGCGGGCGGCACTCTCTTCAGGTGTTCTCACCTTACCGGTCTCTTTTACCGGTTTACAGGTGCAGCCCATACGCTAAACAAAGTAAGAGGAATTTTCTGATGAAAAAATCAATCACAGCATTCGCGGGTATTGCAGCGCTCACTTCTTTGACAGCTTTCAGTGCTTCCGCACAATCTCTGGACACGCCCTGGCAGGATCAACCGGGTTTCTACGTAGGTGGTAACTACGGTTATCTGAAAGTAGACGGGCAGGACGATTTTGATGATGATAATGACGTCATTCAGGGTCTGGTCGGTTATCGGTTTAACCGCTATCTGGCCGTAGAGGGATCGGTCATCGACTTCGGTGATTACGGCAATAACCTGTCACGGGCCGATACTGATGGCTGGACAGCGGGTGTAAAAGGTATCTTACCAATTACCAATCAGTTCTCTGTTTATGCCAAAGCCGGACAACTATGGTGGGATACAGATTATTCAGTGAATGGTGTATCTGGCAGCTACGACGACGAAAGTTTATTCATCGGTGCCGGCGTTGCTTACAATATCACTGAGAACTTCCTCGTGAATGCTGAATACACAGTCTACGATGCAGACCTCGATGCCAATGACCTGGCAGACGATCCCGGCGATGTGGACTTTAATACCGATCTGAAACAAGCCAGTGTGGGTGTTGAATACCGCTTCTGATTTGTAAAGGTCTCTCAAAGCCTCCGGTATTCCGGAGGCTTTTTTGATTCTGACAACCGGCCGGTTACCTCTGAGTACTGACTTCAGGAAAATTCTACAAACCGGCGGACAAACTTACCTGAAGGCAGGAAGCAGGTTCACACCCTCACCTTAACACCTGAAAAACTTTCTAAGTTAAAACAGGAAGATAACATTGTCAGACGGACATCAGGTCGTATGGAATAGTTTCTGCATTTCATATTGCATTTGTCACTTAATTTGCTCATTCCGGGTTGGCATGAGGAGGAACGATGTCAGCAGAACAATCTATTTTCAAACAGGGAGAAAATTGCTGGGCGACCAGTCAGGCCAGCTTCGCCACTCCACTTATTGATTGCGGTAATTACTACAAAGCTTTGCATTCGGCGATCCTTAAAGCGAAGCACAGTATATTTATCGTCGGATGGGATATCGACAGCCGGATCAGGCTGTTACGCGGTGAGGACGAGGCGAACTCCGAAGCCCCCTCAGTGGTCAGTGACTTGCTGGCGTGGAAGGCCGAGCAAAATCCTGACATGAAAATTTATCTGCTGCGCTGGGATTCTTCTCTGGCTTTTTTTGCTCAACGGGAAATGTGGGCAAAAGAAGTATGGGATGAGAAAACACCCGACAACGTACTCACGGAACTCGATGACACGATTCCCATGGGGGGCAGTCAGCATCAGAAGATTATTGTTATTGACGATGAACTGGTGTTCTCGGGCGGTATGGATATTTCTACCAACCGCTGGGATACCCGTGACCACCCTATTGAAAGTGAAGAACGCAACGGTCCTGACGGACCTTACACGCCACTACATGACGTCCAGATTGTCTCTGCCGGCCCTGTGGTGGAAAGGTTCGCTGAACTGGTACGCTGGCGCTGGTTGCGCGTAGCCGAGGAAAAGCCCATCGCGATTCGTGAAGAAGCAGAGACAGACCTGGACAGTCCTGTTCCCGCTTCATGGCCGGACGGCTTTGAGCCCTGGTTTGAGAAGGTCGATTGCGCCCTTGCCCGCACTATTCCGTTCATGGACGAAGTGGAGCCAGTTCAGGAAGTCCGTCACATGCTGCTGGACCTCATCAGTGAAGCAGAACGGGTTATTTACATTGAAAATCAATTCACTTCCCGTCAGGAAATCGCAGAAGCGCTGAACCGCCGTCTGAAAGAAAAGCCTGAACTGCATGTCATTATTGTCAGCTCCTATGAACCCAAAGGTAAATTCGAGTGTGAGGCATTCTGGGCAGGTCGTATTGAATTTAAGAAAATTCTTGAAAAAGACATCGAGCCTGAGCGCATCATTATGTCGTATTCGTCCATTACCGACGAGCACGGACAACATGCGACAAAACGTATCCACTCTAAAGTAATGACCATCGATGACCGCTACGCCGTTATCGGTTCGTCGAATATCAGTAACCGTTCAATGAGTCTGGATACTGAAATCGACCTTGTTCTGTTTGGTAATAATGATGCCAACCGCCGTCAGATAGCCCGTATCCGTGACGATTTACTGGCAGAGCACACCGGCCGCACCGTTGAACAGGTTACCGCAATCATGCAGGAACCTAATCCGGCACGGGCACTAATGGAAGGCCAGCTGGCTCATGGCTATGTGCTTACTCAGGTGCGTGACGAAATATTTACCAGTCAGGAATCAGGCAAAAATTTCTTTTCATCCTTATCCGATCCGGAAGAGCCATTGATCCCGCCAATTCCTGGCCTTAACGGCGAAGCAACACCGGTACGCAATCCCCGCCGCCGCACGATCATGGTTGGAATCGGCGTTCTGGTGATTGCAGCGCTGGCGGCCACCTTACTGCTTGCCAGTCATTTTATTCCGTGGTTGTCGACAGACAATATCAATGCCTTCCTGGAGGAAAGCCGGGGTACCTATTTCGCACTTCCGACGGTTTTGCTTGTCTATGTGGTTGGCGGCTTCTTCTTCTTTCCGGTCACCGTAATGTCACTGGCAGTCTCTGCCATCTTCGGGCCGGTTTGGGGGCCATTGTACGGCATTATGGGCGCCCTGCTGAGTTCCGCGAGCATGTTTGGTGTAGGTAAGCTGGCCGGTAACGCGGGGCTACGTAAAATTGGCGGGCCGAAAGTTGCTGCTGTTGATGAGAAGCTGAAAACCAGTGGTATTGTTGGTGTCGCCGCTATCCGGATGTTGCCCATCGCACCATTCAGTCTGGTTAATCTGGTTGCCGGCATTTCATCAATTGGTCTGATGCAATTTTTGATCGGAACATTCTTGGGCATGTTCCCGCCGATGATAGCGAAAGGTCTGGTAGGCGATTCTATTACCCAGATTTTCCGCAATCCGTCACCGGAGACGATTTCCTATCTGATAGGCGGCATCGTGTTGTGGGGCCTGATGATTTGGGGCTCACAGAAAATTGCCAAGCGTTATCAGGAAAGCAAACAGGTAGAAAAAACAAAGGGTGAAGAATGTGTCGCATAGTCAGTTATAATATCCATAGCGGTATTGGTCGCGACAACAAGCATGATTATCGCCGCATTGGCAGTTATCTTGCCGAACTGGGTGCAGATATTGTGTTGTTGCAGGAAATGGATACGCGGCCTGAACACAGAGATATTGAAACGGACATCAGAGATATTTGCGCCAGTCAGGTGTTTCAACTGGTACCTTCACCGGCTATTACAGAAGCCGGCGGGGGCTGGTACGGGAATGCGGTACTGACCCGCTTTCCTGTGCTGAAAAATGAAACCCTTGATGTGAGTCAGGATGGTTTTCAGCCGAGAAACATTCAGGCTGTAGATTTACTCACGCCGTCAGGACCACTGACAGTAATCAATACTCACAAGGGATTGAAGAAAAGTGAACGCCGTTCACAATTCGCAAAGCTTCATGAATACATTGCCGGCAGAATGAAAGAAAACAAAACGCCGATTGTGCTGGGCGGGGACTTCAATGAATGGCAGTTTTTTACCCGTGCATTCCGCGCTCTGGACAACGTGCTGAACCAGCACAAAGCGGGGGCCACGTTCCCCAGTCAGTTTCCGTTATTTTCTCTGGACCGGATCTGGACTTCACCGGACATTAAACTACGCCGGATCCGCCGTCTGAAAAATGCCCGCACGAAAATTCTCTCTGATCATCTGCCCGTTCAGGTAGACATTCGCCTCCCCGAACAGGACGTCAGTGATTTACCGGAACCGTTTCAGGCACAGGCGATGCTTGGCTGACGATACTTTAGATCGCCACGCCAGTGATTTAACTCCTGCTCACAGGCAGTCACCCTGCGGATAACATCCCGCATTTTTATGCTTGCATCCGTGAGTGACCCGCTGCGGTTGGTGGCCATTAATACCTGTCGGCGCATTTCCGGCTGTTCTATTTTCAGCGCTTTTACCAGGCCACTTTCTTCAAGATGGAAAATGGCTGATGAAGGTAAAATCATCGCCCCCTCGCCCTGCAGCAATTGCCTGAGCCCTGTCATCAGCTGGCCCGAATACGCCGTATTGTGCCTCAACGCAACACCGGTCACTTTTTCGTAATGGGCGATGAGCATGCCCAGCGCATCCCGGCTTCCGGGCGTAAGTAACTCAAACTGGCTGAGTTCCCAGAATTTGATTGTGTTGCGATCCTGATATTTCTGATACAGATCTGACTGGTCGTTCACGCCGAGCACCAGATACATGTATTCCTCGATCAGCGGCTCACAGACCATTGAAACAGCATCTACATCCTGCTCATAGGTAATGGCGATATCAATCTGATTGGTCTCCAGCCAGCCCCTGACTGAATACGACGGGCCGGTGCTGATATCCAGTTTCAGCTTGCTGGCCGATTTTTTTACTTCCGATAATAACGACATGGACAGCACGTTACCGATAGACGGCAACATGCCAACCTTCACAGTACCTGACTGTTCTGCAACGAGGTGCTGTAAATCGGCTTTAGCCGCATTGATATCGTCAACCAGCCTTCTTGCATGCTTCGCAAAAACCTCTCCGGCTTCGGTTAAAGAAACCCCTTTGAAACTCCGTTGAAACAGCGGTGTGCCCATTTCTCTTTCAAGATTGGCCAGTTGCTGGCTGATTGCCGGTTGTGCAATGTCTAACTCTCTTGCGGCTGCGGCAATACTTCCTTTTCTCAACGTGGTGAGGAAGTACTGTAACTGTTTTGAATTCATGGCATGTCTCCTGACGCCTCCATCAAAGTTTTTCTGCCGGTGCCCGCACGCGCCTTGTCGTTTTAATTTCTTGTTAATACCTGAACGGTATTCTTTTTTATATTCCAGAACAGCAACTTATATGCCATAGCAGCGAACATTTACAGATATCAATTGTTAACGAAAGGTAAGCATCCTTTGGATGAAAAAAAACATTTCTGGTCTGATATCCCTGCCCGGCCCGCGATTTCCGGTGCTCCCCGATTGCCCTCAATATATTTTTTATACCCTTCCATATTCTTTTTTCTTCCGCGACGCCGCTCTCATTTTATAGTCTTTATGAACACAGTTTACAGCTACGCAGCATCGCTGTTCAAAGCTTGTGCATCTTATTGGTGCCGCTGTGAGCCATAGTTGGGCGCGGTCACCGGATCCTCCATGAGCTGCGCCCGCCAAAAGAGCAATCAGGCAACAAACCGGGAACACACACTCATGAAAATAAAAAAATTAAGTGCGTCTATTTATGCCGGATTAACCGGCATGACCATGGCATTAGCGCTGACTCCTTCTGTATATGCACAGGAAACTGACACTCCTGATGCCGAATCGGATCCATCCCTGGAACGGATTGCTGTTGTTGGTGCGCGGGGTGCGCCGCGTTCAGTGACCAGCTCTCCCGTGCCTGTTGATGTATTGACAGCTGAAGACATGGAAGGTGTAGCATTCTCAGATATGAACGATGTAATGATGACCCTGGTGCCGTCTTACACCCTGTCACGCCAGCCAATTTCTGATGGCGGTACGTTTGTGCGCCCTGCACAGATGCGTGGTCTGCCCACCGACAAAACACTGGTTTTAGTTAACTCCAAACGCCGTCACCGCTCTCCGCTGGTGCAAATTGGTGGCTCAGGTACGCAAGGGCCTGATCTCGCAACCATCCCGACTGCGGCTATCGGTTCTGTTGAAGTACTGCGCGACGGTGCGGCCGCACAGTATGGCTCAGACGCCATCGCAGGGGTCATTAACTTCCAGTTAAAAAATAACAGTGAAGGAGGCTCACTGTCAGCCGAGCTGGGCCAGTATTACGAAGGCGACGGCGATCAGATGGTGATCAGCGGTAACAAAGGTTTTGCGTTAGGTGAAGACGGATTCTTAAGTATTTCTGCTGAAATTACTGATTCAGAAGCGACCTATCGCGGTGAACAGTACTGTGAAAGCTGGTTCTGTGTGACCGACCAGTCTGAAGAATATATCGCTGCTGCTATTGCAAGTGCTAATGCCGTTCACGGTTCGGATGAAGTACAACCCTGGGGCCAGCCAAACTCCAAAGGCACCCGTGTATTTTTTAACTCCGGTTATACGATTTCTGACGAAGTAGAATTATACGCATTCGGTAACTATTCAGAGACTGAGGGCGATGGTTCCTTCTTCTATCGCTATCCGGGCAACGGCACCATTGAAGACATCCGTCTGCAGGATGGTTCAGTCTGGAGCCCGCTGGAGTTCTTCCCCGGTGGCTTTACGCCGCGCTTCGCAGGTGAAGTTACCGACTACTCACTGGCAGCCGGTGTGAAAGGGATGAGTGGTAAGTGGACGTATGACATCAGTGGCCGCTTCGGTTCCAGTGAAATTGATTACACCCTGAGCAACACCATCAACCCGTCGATGGGTAACGAGTCCCCGACTTCATTCAAGCCGGGCTCTCTGACCAACGAAGAGAAACAACTTCAGGCTGATTTCACCTATGATCTGGACGAATATATTTTCGCTTTCGGCCTGAGCTACATGGACGAGTCTTACGACATCTCCGGCGGTGAAGAAGATTCCTATACTGCAGGTCCATATGCCTCAGCGGATCCATGGGGTTTCTGTAACGATGACGGCACAGCGACGGCGGCAGGCTCAGCCATTGCAGACCTGGACTGTGCAGACGACTCCGACCCGGTTTACACTGTAGTTGGCGTAGGTTCCAACGGCTTCCCGGGATACTCTCCCGAATTCTCCGGTGAATATAACCGTGACTCTTACGCTGTTTACACCGATATTTCCGGTGACGTAACAGACAAACTGTTTGCTCAGGCAGCATTACGTTACGAAGACTACTCTGACTTCGGTTCTGAACTCGTTTATAAAGTGGCCGGTATTTACCAGCTTACCGATGAAATCGCACTGCGTTCTTCATACGGTACGGGTTTCCGTGCTCCGACTCCGGGCCAGCAAGGCACAACAAACGTATCCACCCGGCTGCCTAACGGCTTCCCGGTTGCTACCGGTCTGTTCCCTGCCAGCAGCGCAGTTGCTCAGGCGCTTGGAGCCAGTGCACTTGCACCGGAAAAATCCACCAACATTACCTTTGGTATGACGGCGGATTACGGCGACTTCACCCTTACTGTGGATTACTACAATATCGAGCTTGAAGATCGTCTGAATGCCATCTCAACGCTGGATGTCAGTTCCGATCCTGATGCAGAAGACCCGGAAGATTATCAGCGATACCTGAGCCTGGCGAATGCCGGTGTTTCCGGTGCGGAATCAATCGGTGGTGTGTTCTACTTCCAGAATGCTTTCGACACCACAACCGAAGGTGTAGATGTGGTAGCAACGTACAATATGCAGTCAGATATGGGTGACACTACCTTCACTGCATCATTTAACTACAACAAAACCACACTGGACAACGATCCTGAAAACTTCTACAACGAAGAAGATGAGTTTGACCTGGAAAACGGTACGCCGGATTTCCGTGGTACTGCCTCAGTTAAACACAGCATTGAAGACTGGATGATCGTTGCCCGTATGAACTACTACGGCGAATATGAAAATGCCGCGAGCAGTTCTCTGGATGTGATTCAAACCTTTGGTACAGAAATCCTGTTCGACCTTGAGCTGACTTATCACATCAGTGAAAGTCTGTCTCTCAGTGCCGGTGCCCGTAACCTCTTTGATGAGTATCCGGACGCTGGTACTGACGAAATGGGTGAAACCTGCTGTGGTCGTATTTACCGCTCAGACTCTATTGTTGACTGGCAGGGTGGCTATTACTACACCAAGTTAAACTATACCTTCTAAGAGCACACAGCCTCTTTAAACAGCAATCAGGGCCGGCTTTCTTGCCGGCCTTTCTTTTTTCTGCAAGCACACGATTTGTGCCTGCGCTTGTACCTGCGTCTGTGCAGTTACGTTCCCTCTGCCACATCCAACTCTGAAGCCACGCGTGTGTCTTTACTCTCAGAAAATAAGAATAATTTGACGGTATTTCAACCGGCAACTAACTTCATATGTACAGAGCGTGTTCCTGACAGGTAACCGCATAGCCGTATTTGTGCGGACGCAGGGTGTAAATTTTAGCTTTAGTTATCCACCTGCAACCAGCCTTAACAATGCGATAAGAAAAACTAAACAATCAAAATAAGCCTCTACACAACAAACCATTAATAAACAATGACTTAAAATTTCTTTATGGCAATTATTAATTTATTGTGACGGCCACATAAAACTTAAAAAACACTTTATTTTCAATAAATTAAGATAAGGCGTATAAATACCGGCCGGCGATTAGTTGTTAAAAATTCGTTTACAGGACGCTTAAATTAAAAAAAATTTCTGCCTGATTTAGTCATTACTCCATGATTTTTATACTTTTTGTCACCCCCTCCATATTTTTCCTATAGCCCTACATATTCTTTTTTCTTCCGCGATACAGGTCTGTTTTCTTAGTCTCGATTACACACAGCACGTCATCGATACAACGTTGTATCAAATATTCTGACCGCCAGGGGCGGCTGTGAATTATTGTTGGGTGCAGTGTCGAGATTTCCCCCTGGCCTGTACCCAAAGAAAAAAAGCAATCAGGCAAATTTTGGGAACACACATTAATGAAAATAAAAAGACTCAGTGCGTCAATTTATGCCGGATTAACCGGCGTGACTCTGGCTTTCGCTCTTTCTCCTTCTGTTTACGCACAAGAAACTGATACCCCCGATGCTGAATCCGATCCGTCTCTGGAACGTATTGCTGTTGTCGGTGCCCGTGGTGCTCCCCGTTCAGTAACCAGCTCTCCGGTCCCTGTTGATGTCTTCAATGAGGAAGATCTGGAAGCGGTTTCATTTACCGATATGAACGATGTTGTCCGCACCCTTGTGCCTTCCTATACTGTTTCACGTGAACCTATTTCAGATGGTGGTACGTTTATTCGTCCGGCTTCTCTTCGCGGACTGCCAACTGATAAGACGCTGGTACTGGTTAACTCTAAGCGCCGCCATCGTGCTGCTCTGGTGCAAACCAGCGGCTCAGGTACCCAGGGACCAGACCTTGCAACAATTCCTACAGCCGCAATCGGCTCGGTTGAAGTGCTTCGCGACGGTGCTGCTGCACAGTACGGTTCAGATGCGATTGCAGGGGTAATGAACTTCAATCTGAAAAATAACTCCGAAGGCGGCAGTTTTTCTGCAGAATGGGGCCAGTACTATGAAGGTGACGGCGACCAGCTCACGCTGACAGGAAACAAAGGCTTTGCCCTTGGAGATGATGGTTTCCTGAGTATTTCTGCAGAGTACACCGATAACGAAGCCACCAGCCGTGGCGAGCAATATTGTGTATCGTCATTCTGTCTGGATAAATCCAACCCGAACTACGATCCCGACGCATCTTATAACGCTTATCTGACAGATGACTTCCTTGCCGCCGCAGAAGCCATGGGGCAGGAATCGCAGGGCGCGAACGTCGTACAGCCCTGGGGCCAGCCAAATTATGAATCAGCAAAGGTCTTCTTCAATGCCGGCTATGTTTTTTCTGAAGCCGCTGAACTCTATGCGTTCGGTAACTACTCAGAAAGCTCCGGTGACGGTGCGTTCAACTACCGTAACCCAACCAACAGTGTGAATGCCGATATTCGCCTGCCTTCAGGTGAAACATGGAATGCACTTGAGTTCTTCCCGGGCGGCTTTACTCCCCGCTTCGCCGGTGACATTACCGATTATTCACTGGCAGGCGGCGTGAAAGGTGCCTCAGGCGATCTGAGCTATGATTTCTCTGCCCGTTACGGTTCAAACGAAATTTCTTACTCCATCTGGAATACATTCAACCCGTCATTAGGTAACGAATCACAAACTTCATTTGAACCGGGCGATCTGGTGAACGAAGAAATGCAGTTACAAGCTGATTTTGTTTATGACTTTGACGGTTACGCCTTTGCATTCGGTCTGAGCTACCTGGATGAATCTTATGAGATTCAGGAAGGAGAGGAAGCATCATACACTGCCGGCGCTTATTCTCAGGCAGATCCATGGGGATTCTGTAACGATGACGGCACAGCCACTGAAGCCGGTTCTGCTATTGCAGACCTGGACTGTGCAGACAGCTCTGACCCTGTATATACCGTGATGGCTGTTGGCTCAAACGGTTTCCCCGGTTACTCCCCTGAGTTCTCCGGCGAATACAACCGTGATTCCTATGCAGCTTATGTAGATATTTCCGGTGATATCACCGACAGTATTTTTGCTCAGGCAGCGCTGCGTTACGAAGACTACTCAGACTTTGGTTCTGAGTTAGTTTATAAAGTAGCCGGTATTTATCAGGCAACGGATGAAATTGCTCTGCGTGCCTCCTACGGTACAGGCTTCCGGGCTCCGACGCCGGGCCAGCAGGGTACAACAAACGTTGCGACGACGTTTATCAACTCTGAGCCTGTTGCGGTAGGTTTATTCCCCGCCAGCAGTGATGTTGCCCAGGCCCTGGGTGCCAGCACACTCGATCCGGAAACCTCCACTAACATTACGTTTGGTTTAACTGCGGATTACGGTGACTTCACTTTCACTGCTGACTTCTATCACATCGAAATTGAAGACCGCTTCAACGCCATTTCAACGCTGGAAGTGTCTACAGATCCTACTGCCGGAGACGAGTATGACAACTATCTGGCCCTGGTGGCAGCAGGTGTTTCAGGCGCTGAATCCATCGGTGGCGTACGTTATTTCCAGAATGCGTTTGACACCACTACTCAGGGTGTTGACCTGGTAGCAACTTACCGCCTGTCTTCGCAATACGGTGATACCACGTTCTCAGCCTCATACAACTACAACGATGTAGAGTTTGATTCTGACCCCAGCGAGGTGTTTAACCCGGAGAATACTTATGACTTCCTGAACAATACGCCGAATTCCCGCGCGATTTTGTCAGCAAGGCATAACTATGACGCGTGGCAGGTTGTCGCCCGCCTTAATTACTATGGCGAAAACTCAAACTCTGATTACAACACCAACACTGAAATACTGACTATTCAGGACTTCGACAGTGAAATGCTGTTTGACCTGGAAGGTTCTTACCTTGCAACAGAAAGTCTGCGCATCACAGTGGGTGTTCGTAACCTGTTTGATACCTATCCCCAGTATGACGAAATCGAAGCATCGAATGGTCGTCTGTACCGTTCAGATTCTATCGTCGACTGGCAGGGTGGTTATTACTACACCAAGTTGGAATACACATTCTGACCTGTACTGGCGGGTAGCTGTTTTACGGCAAGTCGACCTCGTGTCGGCTTTGCTGTGAAAGGGCCGGGGGAGTTCACTTTCGCTGCTTACAGCTGAGATACCCCCTGAGGACATACCCTCTTTAATTAATGTTTAGCGGAGTTTTGTAGTTATGGAAATCGAGTTGGTCTGGTTTGTTGTTACGTTATGTGCTGCAGGTGCCATTGCAGGCATAACGTCAGGCCTGTTTGGCAACGGTGGCGGCTTTGTTGTCGTGCCTGCCCTGTCTATTGTCTTTCCCTTCTTTGTTCCCGATTCTGATGAAATCGTGAAAGTGGCTATCGGTACGTCTTTAGCCTCTATAGTTGTTTCCAGCCTGCGTTCTGTGATTGCCCACAAAGCGAAAGGAGCTGTGGACTTTGCCGTACTGAAATCCTGGTCAGTATGGATAGTCCTTGGCGTCATCGGCGGATTACTCATTGCAGATAACACCAGTGCAGGCGGACTTAAAATTGTCTTTGCAGCCGGTGTACTGCTTTACTCAATTTACTTCCTGTTCCCCGATTTTGTCGTGCGTCCGGGAATGTATTTCTCTATGCCCAAAGGTATTGGTAAAGCCACACTCGCATTTGTCCTGGGTGGTTTTTCTGCCTTACTGGGTATTGGCGGTGGTACACCCACCGTTATCACCATGGTCATGTGCCGCCGTACAATTCAGCAGGCAGTTGCCACTGCTGCCGGTGTCGGCTTTCTCATTGGCCTGCCCGGTGCGCTGGGCTTTTTGTTCATGCGCCACTCTGAAACTGCCGCCCTGCCAGTGGGTACCGTGGGATATGTCAATATTCCCGCCCTTATTGCCATCAGTATCGGTTCGATTATGACGGCCCCTATCGGTGCCAACATGGCGCATAACTTCAGTGAAAAAATGCTCAAAAGACTGTTTGGTATTTACTTAATCATCGTGTCACTCGGCATGTTTTATAAAGCCCTTTAGTCTTTTTACTTTCAAAGGAACTTATTTATGACTTACAACCCTGCACGACGTTTATTCTTAGGTGGCAGCCTGGCTGCTACAGCAGCCGGCGCAACCGGTATTATTACTCCTGCTGCGCTGGCAGCAGGTTCTTCAGTGGCGGCGCCTCACGTAATGTACGGCCCTCAGGCCGGTATCGCCAAGCTTAATGCAAATGAAAACCCCTATGGCCCGAGCCCTGCTGCTCTTAAAGCCATTGCAGAAGCCTCGTCCACCGGCGGTGCGTATTACGCTTATCAGGCGGGTATGTACTTAACTGACATGATTGCAGAAGAGTATGGCCTGAAAAAAGAAAATGTGGCAATTACCGCCGGTTCCAGTTTGATTCTGGCCTTCGCCGCTTATGCCGCCACCTCAAAGGGAAAAATACTGGGTCCGGATCTTTTCTGGGACACCACATCCAAGGCGCCAGTCAGTCAGGGTGGACCGGATATTGTGCGGGTACCCAACACGGCTGATCTGGATATTGACCTCGATGCACTGTACAACGCTATCGATGACAACATTGCCATGGTCCACATTTGTAACCCGAATAACCCGACCGGCAAAGTGCTCGACACGAAAAAGCTGCAGGACTTCTGTATAAAAGCATCGAAGAAAACGCTGGTGCTGGTTGATGAAGCGTATAACGAACTGATCAGTGACGGCCCTGCGCACTCAATGATCCCGCTGATCAATCAGGGTCACAATATTATCGTGGCGCGTACTTTCTCAAAAATTTACGGCCTGGCCGGCATGCGTGTGGGTTACATGCTTGGCTCTGAAGAAAATATCAGCTTTATCAATCAATATGGTCTCGGCGGCTATTCCATCAACCAGGCCGGCTTAGCAGCAGCGATTGCGAGCTTTAAAGATGAAGCCTTCAAAGACTTCTCACGGGATAAAGTGATGGAAGCCAAAGACATGATTATGTCGGCAGTTAAAGCGAATGGTTTGACGGCACTGCCATCAGCGACTAACTTTGTTTTTGTGAATCTGGGTGATAATGGCGATGCTAATGCCTTCCGTGCTGCCATGGAAAAAGAAAATGTACTGATCCGTGGACAGTACCGGACTTACAAGCCCTGGTCGCGGGTGAGTACCGGTAAAATCGAAGATGTGAAAATGTACGTCGACGCAATGCCAAAAGCGCTGGAAGCCATGTACAAGGCGTAACTGTACCTTAAATACAATGTAATCTGGTCCATGAGTGGTGCCGTAAGGCGCCTCTCATTCTGCTGCTTATCTGATAATCCCCTCCTCTGAATCCGGTTCACAATTGCGACAATCACGACATTCCTGACGATTGAGAATTTTTTTTCTGCATTCCTTTCATTACTGAAATTCTTGTCTATAACTTAAATTAACGTGCGCCTGATAACGCATCAGGCAAATCCTTTTGGTCAGTAAGTTTCTAAAATTTCACACAGTCTGGACCCAAAGAGACAGAAAAAGCCGACAACGTGCAGGCAGTAACAATCCCGGAATGTATTATGATGAGTGACAATCAAATTATGGGCGGAATAAAAAATACACCACCAATTGCAATGATTGGTGCAGGCGTGAGCCTTGTTGTGGGTTTTGGTTTAGTGTCAATGGGTCTTGCTTATCCGGCAATAGTCGTTTCTTCCATCGGCGTTTTTCTGGCAGCAAAAATGCAATCAGAAGATACAGAACCACAGGCCGAAACTCAGGCTGTACACGCAGAGCCAGTATTTGAACATCAGGAGGTCACCGGCGATATGATGTCGGTAACTCAGGATATGGCTAAAATTCTCGGTGACTGTGAGAAAAACCTGTCTGATATTTTCAATACACAAACCGATGCCGTAACCACTCTAAGTGAAGCTTTCCTCAATTTGCAACGCCTTGTAGGCGAGCAAAACACCTGTATTACCCGACTAATTCAGGCAGATTCTGACAGCGGTGAAATGTACTCAAACCGCATGCGTACCTTTGCTGATGAAACAGAGAAATCACTGGATAAATTCCTTGAGTCTACCGAACAGATTTCAGAAGGCACCACCACCATTCTGGAAAAAGTAAACCGTATCTACGACACCATGCCTACAGTGCTTAAAGCCCTTGGCGATATTGATGATATTTCTGCCCAGACTAACCTGCTGGCTCTGAATGCAGCAATTGAAGCGGCACGTGCCGGTGAAGCAGGCCGCGGCTTTGCTGTTGTTGCAGACGAAGTTCGTGCTCTGTCGAACCGCTCCACTCAGTTCAGCGGCGTTATCAAGAAACAGATGGAAAATATCGGCGTGCAAATAGATGAACTCACGCAGGATGTACGCACACTCGCCGCCCAGGATACCAGCTATATCATTACAGCAAAACGGGACATTCAGGGAGAGCTGGACGCGATTATCGTAAAAGCTGAGAGCGACGCGAATACAACTAATGAACTTGAAGGGATCTCCGGTCAGCTGGACAGTGCTATCGGCTCTGCTATCCGCGGCATGCAATTTGGCGACATTAACGGTCAGAATCTCACCTATACCCAGGAAATGCTCACCATCGTTAATGAGCAACTGCCTCTGCTGGGCACGAATGATATTGCTACGGTTAAGAAGAATCTGGAAGAGCTGCAGAGCAGCATGAAAAATCGTTCTAACCTTGATCATAACCCGGTATCTGCCAGCAGCATCGATGCCGGAGAAATTGAATTATTTTAGCAACCACCAGCGCGGCTCGCTTGTTAGCCGGGATGACATGGAATCGCCGGATTAGGCGCAACACGTGAAAAAATTGTCGGGAGTATTATGAGTAAGAATATCCTCATTGTTGATGACTCACCATCAATCCGCCAGATGGTAGAAGTGACTCTAAAGTCAGCCAGTTACCCTGTAACTACCGCCGTAGACGGACAGGATGCGTTAGATCAATGCAAAGTGAAACGCTTCGACTTCGTTTTAACTGACCAGAATATGCCAAGAATGGACGGTTTGACGCTGATTAAAAACCTTCGCGGTATGTCAGCCTATGCCCGTACGCCCATTATCGTGCTCACCACGGAAGCGGGTGACGACATGAAGGCAAAAGGGAAAGCTGCCGGTGCCACAGGCTGGATGGTTAAGCCTTTCGACCCTGCCAAATTACTTGCGGTTGTAGGTAAGGTTCTCGGTTAGTTGTAACAGGAAGCGTCACTATGTCTATCGATATCGAACAATTCCACGCGGTCTTCTTCGACGAAAGTCAGGAACACCTGGATGACATGGAACAGCTCCTCATGGAACTGGATGTCGAAGATCCCGATCTTGAGCAGCTCAACAGTATTTTCCGGGCCGCCCACTCAATCAAAGGTGGCAGTGGAATCTTCGGTTTTGATGCGCTTACCGGGCTCACACATGTCATGGAGAATTTGCTCGACAAAGCCCGCAAACAAACCATTTCGCTGGACGTGCCTACCGTTGATTTGTTTCTTGAAACGGTAGACTTACTCAAGGTCATTCTGGATGCATACCGTACCAGCAGTGAGCTTCCTCAATCTGACATAGACTCCGGTGTAGCAGCCCTTGAAAAAGCGCTGGCTGCAGCCGACGGACAGGCAACAGATGCTCCGCAACCCGCTGCAGAAAGCGCTGCGGCAGATGACGATGATATCGATGGTTTCGGCTTTTTCGATGATGATGATGACGAGCCAGCAGCAGAAACAGCGGAAGTCGCAGATACTACAGAAAATGAAGCGGCAAAAGCAAAAACAGAAGATGACGATATAGACGGGTTTGGCTTTTTTGATGATGAACCTCAACCCGCTGCATCTCCGGAAGAAAAGCAAGGTTACGGTTTCTTCAAACCGGTTGAAGCCGTTGCAGAAGACGCCAAAGCAGCATCGGCAGAGGCGGCAAAAGCAGCCGCCAAACCTGCGGCGAAGAAAGCTGCAGCGAAATCTGCGGCTAACAAAGAAGCGTCTTCTATTCGTGTAGACACCCTGAAAATTGATCAGATGGTAAACCTGGTGGGTGAGCTGGTTATTACTCAATCCATGCTGTCGATGATTGGTGATGAAGTCACCGGAGCCATAGGTCAGAAGCTGCAAACCGCCATTGCAGAACTGCAGCGTAATACCCGCGAGATTCAGGAATCGGCAATGTCCATGCGTATGCTGCCGGTGAATATGACGTTTAACCGCTTCCCCCGTGTTGTTCGGGACCTGTCTTCTAAACTCGGTAAAAAAGTTGACCTCGTTATTGAAGGCGGCGCAACTGAAATCGATAAAAGCATGATTGAAAAGCTGGTCGACCCTCTGACTCACCTGGTACGAAACAGTATCGATCATGGTGTAGAGAAGCCGGCAGACCGGGTCGCATCGGGCAAAACTGAAAATGGTACAGTGATTTTACGGGCTGCACAGCGTGGCAGTTCGATTGTCATCAGCATTATTGATGACGGGGCAGGACTCAGCCGTGAGCGCATTCTGGCTAAAGCAACAGAAAATGGCCTGCCGGTGACACCGGATATGCCTGACAGCGAGGTCTGGTTACTGATCTTCCAGCCCGGATTTTCCACGGCAGCGGAAGTAACTGACGTGTCCGGTCGTGGTGTTGGTATGGACGTTGTCCGCCGGAACATTGAAGCGATTGGCGGCCGGATTGAAATTGATTCACATAGAGGACTCGGGTCATCATTCCATATCCATCTGCCACTGACTCTGGCTATTGTGGACGGCATTTGTGCTGCCGTGGGCGACCAGATTTTTGTCATCCCGCTGGTAAATATTATCGAATCGCTGCAACCGGTAAAAGAACAGCTCAAACTGATTAAGAACGAACATCTGCTGTGGATAAGAGAGCAATACTGGCCTCTGGTACCGATTCACCAGATGATGCATGTGGATCATGCTGTTACGAACCCCACGAAAGGGATTGTTGTACTGCTGGAAAGCAGCAAA
Source organism: Alteromonas sp. (assembly GCF_984505615.1). Taxonomy (NCBI): domain Bacteria; kingdom Pseudomonadati; phylum Pseudomonadota; class Gammaproteobacteria; order Alteromonadales; family Alteromonadaceae; genus Alteromonas; species Alteromonas sp. Next base: position 378,087 of record NZ_CFHOXV010000001.1, read on the forward strand.
CGTCGCTTTGCCATTCAGGTCGATTCTCTGCTCGGCCAGCAACAGGTGGTGATCAAGAGTCTCGAACAGCACTACCGTAAAGTACCCGGCATATCCGGTGCCACCATCATGGGAGATGGCCGTGTAGCCATGATCCTGGATGCAGATGCCATCGCAGACTTGTGCAAACCTGTTCATGAAGAGGAAAAAGTATCATGAGTGCCCATGCCAGAGATCATCTCGCATCTAAAGATGTTCAGGAATATTTAAGCTTCATTTTAAGCTCTGAGCAATATGCCCTCGATATTACCTCAGTAAAAGAAATTCGCGGCTACGAGAAAGTCACACCTATCGCCAATGCGCCCAAGTTTATCAAAGGCGTGCTGAATCTTCGCGGTGACATCGTACCCATCATCGACTTACGGATTAAATTCAATATTCCGGATCCGACCTACAATGAATTCACCATCGTCATCATGTTACATGTTCACAACCGTGTTGTGGGCATAGTCGTTGATGGCGTCTCGGATGTTGTACGCCTTACGGAAGATGAAGTCAGGCCACCACCTGATTTCGGGGTGATATTCGACAGCCGGTTCCTGAAGGGGCTGGCAACTGTGGATGACCATATGGTCATTCTGGTTAATATTGAACAACTAATTTCCAGCGAAGAAATCGGTCTTGTTGCAGAGCAACTGACCGGTGAGGGAGAGTAATTATGGGTATGTTTGACTGGATCAACAGCGAAGCCTCGCGTGATCAGAAAATTCAGATGCTGCGTAAATCGCAGGCTGTCGATGCTTCTACCTGCTGCATCATGATGGCTGACGCAGACAGAAATATTGTCTACGCCAACAAAGCTGTCGTTAAGTTGTTAAAGGATAACGAAGCAGAATTGCAGAAAGTGTTGCCGCATTTTTCAGCAGACAATCTGATTGGCGAGAACATCGATCAGTTCCATAAGAATCCCGCTCATCAAAAAGGCATGCTGGCAGAGCTAAAGCGTCCGATGTCTTCGAATATCATTGTGGGCAAAGTTAATTTTAAACTCACCCTCACCCCGCTGAAGGACGAAGAAGGCCACTCAGTGGGCACCATGGTGGAATGGGTGGATCAAACAGAACTTCTGCTGAAAAGCGGTATGCTGGAGGCCCTGCACAGGGTTCAGGCTCTGGCCGAATACACAGCAGAGGGTGAACTCATCGACGTGAATGATAATTTTCTGAAGCTCACCGGCTATAGCCGTGCGGAAGCTCTGGGAAAACATCAAAGCGCTTTCGTGAAACAGGAACTGGTTCACAATCAGGCATATAAAGACTTCTGGGATAAATTACGGCGCGGTGAAATTGACTCCGGGGAATATCAACGCTTTGGCAAAGATGACAAAGAATTTTGGGTGCAGGCTTCGTATAACCCGATTTTCGACACTGCCGGCAAGGTCACCAAGGTGGTCGAGTTTGCCATCGATATAACCAGAGAAAAACTGAAAAATGCCGATTATTCAGGCCAGATTGAAGCAATTGGTAAAGCTCAGGCTGTTATTGAATTTGATACTTCCGGCAACATTCAGTGGGCCAATGACAATTTCTTAAGTGCCACCGGCTACAACCTGGATGAAATAAAGGGCCAGCACCACAGCATGTTTGTTGAGCCGTCTGAAAAAATCAGTGCTGCTTACAGCAATTTCTGGAATGAATTACGGGGCGGCAACTTTAAGTCAGGGGAATATAAACGGGTTGCCAAAGGCGGCAACGAGATCTGGATTCAGGCATCTTACAACCCGATTATCGATATGAACGGCAAGGTTTTCAAAGTCGTTAAATACGCCACGTTGATCACTGAACAAAAACTGAAAAATGCTTACTTTGAAGGGCAAATTAACGCCATCGGTAAATCTCAGGCGGTCATTGAGTTCAATGTGGACGGTATTATCCAGTGGGCGAATGATAACTTCCTGAACACAGTGGGTTACACCCTTGATGAAATAAAAGACAAGCATCACAGAATGTTTGTAGATAAAGAAACCCGGGGCTCAGAGGAATATTCTCAGTTCTGGGCTGACCTGAAGAAAGGCAAATTCTTCTCCGGTGAGTTTAAGCGAATTAATAAAGCCGGTGAGGAAATCTGGATTCAGGCCTCCTACAACCCTATTCTGGATATGGACGGCAATGTTTTCAAAGTAGTGAAATACGCGACCAACATTACCGAAGAAAAGTTACGTACCGCTTATTTCGAAGGTCAGATTTCAGCTATTGGCAAATCCCAGGCTGTGATTGAGTTCGATATGGACGGCATGGTTATCAACGCCAATGAGAATTTCCTCAATACGCTTGGCTATACTCTTGACGAAATTAAAGGCAAACATCACAGCATGTTTGTGGATCAGGAAACCCGCAACAGCAATGATTACCGTTCGTTCTGGGATCAATTGAATCACGGTGTCTACCAGTCCGGCGAGTACAAACGTTTTGGTAAAGGCAACAAGGAAATCTGGATTCAGGCCTCTTATAACCCCATTCTGAACCAGAATGGCAAACCTTTCCGCGTGGTGAAATACGCAACCGATGTCACCGCCCGTACCACTGCAGTTTACGATATTAAACAAGTTATGACCCAACTGGCGAAGGGCGACCTGACTTGCGAGATTGAACACGAGTTTGAAGGCGAGTTCAAAGTGCTGGGCGAGTCTATCAACCAGTTTATCCGTGATATGCGGGTCACCATTTCACGCATCAACCACGCTGTTGAAACGATCAGCAGTGCGTCCAGTGAGATCGCCAGCGGAAATGCAGACTTATCCAGCAGGACAGAGCAGCAGGCGTCCAGTCTGGAAGAAACAGCGTCCTCGATGGAAGAGCTGACCGGTACTGTGCGTCTGAATGCTGAGAATGCAGAGCAGGCCAACAGCCTGGCATCACAGGCATCATCTATCGCTGTAAACGGCGGCAATATGATTCAGCGTGTGGTTGAAACCATGGGCAGCATCAACGAATCAGCCCAGAAAATTTCAGACATTATCGGCGTAATAGACGGCATCGCCTTCCAGACCAATATTCTGGCACTGAATGCCGCCGTAGAAGCCGCCCGTGCAGGTGAACAGGGACGCGGATTTGCGGTAGTCGCCTCTGAAGTAAGAACGCTGGCACAACGTTCTGCAGAAGCGGCAAAGGACATCAAAGAGCTGATTTCAGACTCTGTGGATAAGATTGGCAGCGGTAACACGCTGGTGAAACAGAGCGGCGACACTATGGGCGAAGTGGTTACCTCGATTAAGCGGGTTAACGACATCATGTCAGAAATTGCTGCGGCGTCTTCTGAACAGTCCAACGGCATAAACGAAATCAGTAAGGCCGTTACGCAAATGGATGAGATGACGCAGCAGAACGCGGCGCTGGTCGAAGAAGCCGCAGCAGCAGCAGAAAGTATGCGTCAGCAGGCAGCACAACTGTCAGAGCGTGTGGCTACATTTAAATTAAGTGATAAAGACCGCTCAGCAGACCCTATGGAAGAGTTACCCGCCATTAGTGCCAGACCGAAGGCTCAGTCCCGCAAGCCGGCAGCTGCAATCGGATCCAACGGGAAAAGCAGCAAGCCTGCAGTAAAGGCAGCGGCTCCTGAAGATACGGAAGAATGGGAAAGTTTTTAAAGGAGATGGGCCGGTATGAGCCAGAGTGCCCGGCAAGAATTTGCGTTTAATAAAGAGGACTTTGAGAGAGTCAGACGAACCTTATATCAAAAGGCAGGAATCAATCTTACAGATACAAAAGATTCACTGGTATACAGCAGACTCGCCCGCAGACTGCGGGCGTTGTCGCTGAACAGCTTCGATGACTACCTCACATACCTGAAACGTACGCCTGAAGAAGACGAGAACTTCATCAATGCCCTGACGACAAACCTGACTTCATTTTTCCGTGAGGCCCACCACTTTGATGCGCTGGCAAATTACCTGCGGACGCATCCGGGCCAGCGGACAATCTGGTGTTCAGCCAGCAGTACCGGCGAAGAGCCCTACTCCATTGCAATGACAGTGGCAGAGGTGTTCGACAGTTTTGATAATCCGGTATCAATCATTGCGTCAGACATTGACAGCCAGGTACTGGCGAAAGCCAGCGCAGGCATATACAACAGCGAGGCAACAACCAAACTGACACCGCACCAATGCAAGAAGTTTTTGCACAAAGGTAAAGGCAGCCAGAAAGGTAAAGTGCGGGTAGTACCGGAACTGCGAAAAAATGTCAGTTTCAGACGCATCAATCTGATGGATGTAACGTGGCCAATACGGGGACCCATTGATGTCATATTCTGCCGTAACGTGATGATTTATTTTGATAAGCCCACCCAGTTAAATATTTTGAAACGGATGGTGGCACTGTTACCGGATGACGGTTTATACATCGCCGGACATTCAGAGAACTTCAATAAGGATTCACAGATCGTTACGCCAGTAGGGAAAACCATTTACAAACCGGCCCGTGAAGGCAGACGCTATGGCTGAAACCTTCATGGACGGCGTGGGGCACGAAGCCAACACATATTATGATCCCCGCTTTGTCCGGCAGGCTGTAAAAATTCTGCCCGGAGAGTATTTTTCTACCGGCAATGACACATTAATGGTCACGGTTCTTGGTTCCTGTGTGTCTGCTTGTCTGATGGATTTGCACAATGGCGTGTGCGGTATGAATCACTTTTTGCTGCCCTCAGACAGAGGCTCTGAAGGTGAATTTTGTGAAGCCTCCCGATATGGCATGTATGCCATGGAGTTGTTGATTAATCAGATGATGAATTTAGGTGCCGATAAGCGGCATCTGCAAGCCAAAGTATTTGGCGGCGGAAATGTGGTTGCGGGTATATCCGTCACCAATGTCGGCCAGATGAACTCAGAGTTTGTAACTGCTTACTTACGAAGAGAGCGTATTCCAATCGTTGCCAGCGATTTAATGGAAGACTACGCCCGCAAAATATATTTCTTCCCTGACTCAGGACAGGTACTCGTGAAACGGATACGGAAATTCAATAATTCAACGATCATGGACCGGGAAAGTGCTTACCGCATTAAGTTGAAACAAGGGCCTGAACAGAGTGAATTTGAACAGTTTGATTAGGTGAGCCATGACGATAAAAGTACTTGTTGTAGACGACTCCGCGTTAATCAGAAACCTGCTTGGCGAAATCGTAAAAAGCGAAAGCGATATGCAGCTGGTTGGTGCCGCACCCGATGCCTATGTTGCTAAAAAGATGGTGCAGGAACACAATCCGGACGTCATCACTCTGGATATTGAAATGCCCAAGGTCGACGGCCTGCGTTTCCTCGATGTACTGATGAAAGCACGTCCCACGCCGGTGGTAATGATATCCACCCTCACGGAAGCAGGCGCTGATGCCACCATCCGTTCACTGGAGCTTGGCGCTGTAGATTTTATTCCCAAACCCAAACTGGGAGTTGTGCAGGGAATAGAAGAATACCGCGAATTGATTTTATCAAAGATACGTATGGCAGCCCGCTCGCGGGTACGTCAGCAAAAGCCGGCTACAGTTAAAACAACGACAGCCCTCACCTATTCAAGTACTGAGAAAATCATCGCCATCGGTGCATCTACCGGAGGTACAGAAGCAATAAAAACCATAGTCAGTGCGTTACCGGCCAATGCTCCGGCAACAGTTATCACCCAGCATATGCCGCCGGGCTACACCAGCACCTTTGCAAAGCGGCTGGATGCCTGCAGCCAGTTAAAAATTGTGGAAGCCCGTGGTGATGAGCGCTTACTTCCCGGCCACGGCTATCTGGCTCCCGGCGACAAACATATGGAGATCATCCGCAGCGGTGCCGATTACCGCATCAGGTTAAATGACGGGCCCCGTGTCAGTGGCCACAAGCCCTCGGTGGATATGATGTTTACCTCGCTGGTTGAATCTGCCGGCAGTAACGTGGTGGCCAGTTTGCTGACAGGTATGGGTAAAGACGGCGCAGACGGGTTGCTGGCACTGAAAGAGAAAGGTGCTTTCACTATTTGTCAAAATGAAGATACCTGTGTGGTATACGGTATGCCTAAAGTTGCCGTCTCGCTGGGGGCGGCGGAAAAGATTTTGCCACTTGAGAATATCGCTCAGGCAATGGTTTCTCAACTGGAGAAAATGAAGGCAGGCAGCCGTTTGTAACATTCTTAAGTATGACGGCTTATATCAGATTATGGCGTTGCATCCGGTAGCTCAGGTGAGAAGTTAGCTACACTGGATTCGGGAAGGTTTTAGTGACATTTGTGCAGAAAATTTCACCTAAAGAATAACACACAAATGTCACAAAAGACCTATACTCAAAATGACGTGATATTAGCAAATAGTCGAAATTGAAAGATTTTTTTTCAGGTGGACTTGCAGGAATGAAAATATCGCAAATACTCATGATAGGTTCGAAATTGTCTGGAGGTAAGAATGACAGTTCCGCTACTTGTGGCCGATGACTCGCGTCTGTCACGAAGAAGTGTACTAAAAGCGCTTCCGCCTGAAATCGAGTTTACTGTCACAGAAGCTGCGAATGGCAGGGAAGCAATTGATCTGCTCGAAAAGAACGGGTTCAGATTACTATTACTCGACCTGACTATGCCCGAGGTGGACGGTGTTGGTGTGCTTGAATACCTCGCGGACAAAGAAGAAAGACCAGATGTGATTGTGATCAGTGCTGACTTCCAGCCTGAAAAACAACGCATTGTTATGGATCTGGGGGCGCACAAATTCATCAGAAAGCCTCTGGATAAAGAAGAATTAGCCATGACATTGTTTGAGCTGGGGTATCTATGAGCAGTGTTATTTCCCTCACAGAAGATCAACGTGACGCCCTTCAGGAGCTAATGAATATCTCTATGGGGCAAGCTGCTAATTCGCTGGCGCACCTGATAGAAACTAAAATAGGTATCTCCATACCTAAAATATCAGCCGTTACGCCAGCTGAATTATTTACACTTATTAATCGCAGTGAAAATGCGTTTTACACCAGACAATCTTTCCTTGGAGATATCCAGGGTGAAGTGATGGCGGTAGTATCAGAGCAGGGTTTAACCGAAGTGGCCAGCCTGCTCGAATACGAGGCTCCGCTCAGCCAGAGTGATATTGAAGAAACCATACTGGAGCTGTCAAATATTCTGGCCGGCGCTTGTCTGGCAGGGCTATCGAACCAGCTTGAACTGGCAACCAACCTGAATATGCCAACGCTGTTTTCTCCGAATAAGGCATCATTCACCGAACTTAACTGGCAGCATAGCCTGGTAATGGAAGTGCAGTTCGATATTGAGCTCTCTTCATTTTCCATGCGGGTAGTCTTTTGTCTCGACCGTGCATCACTGGTACGGCTAACCGAAACTATTGATGAATTGCTGGGTTAATGTTCGAGCAACTTTTTGGCAAATTACCGGTTGGGATCTGCATTGTAAATGAAGATTACCAGGTCATTTTCCTCAACGACTTTTTTATCGACCGCATGGAAACCGGACTCCGTGCTGACTACATGGAAAAGCCGGTAGCAGAGCTCTTTCCTGAACAGGACAAGTTTCTGCGCCGCAGAATTAAATCTGTCTTCGTTCTTCAACATCCCAGTTTCAGCTACTGGGAACAACGCCCGCATATTTTTCCGTTTAAAAGTAGCCGGCCTATCACCGGTGAAGAGACACAGATGTACCAGAATATGGAAATCGTGCCCTTGTCTTCTCCGGAGCATGGCAAGCTGGCGTGTATTTTCCTTCAGGATGTTACCGCCCAGGCAAGTTACTTCATTGCCCAACAGGAATTATCCAAAGCACTGAAACGTGAGCATGAAGAACAACTTAAACTCATCAAGAAACTCGACTCAGCGCAAAGCCAGCTTATCCAGGCAGAAAAAATGGCTTCTACCGGACAACTGGCCGCCGGCATTGCCCACGAAATCAATAATCCCATCGGTTTTGTCTCAGCCAATCTGGACACTTTAAAGCAATACGGTGAACACCTGATAACCTTGTGCGACACGCTGGCAGACAATATTGAAAATACAGATGAAAAAACACGCACGCTAATCACCGGCCTTCTGGAAGAACATCATTACGATTTATTAAAAGACGATATGACTCCGCTGATTGATGAGTCAAGAGACGGCCTTATCCGTGTGCGGGATATTGTCGAGAATCTTAAGCGGTTTGCGCTGGAAGATTCAGCCGGATGGCAACTGATGGATCTGGATGAAGCGGTAAAGCAGATGGCTGAACTGGTATCAGTCCAATACAAAAAGCCCACGTTTAAAGTCACCTGTGAGCCCGCCGGCCTTAAAATCTATTGTGAGCCGGGCAGCCTTAAACAGGCTTTGATGAATATGGTGATCAATGCGGCCCAGTCAATCAATCATAAAGGGTTTGTAAAAGTAGATGTGCATGGTGATGACACGACGGTCCGCATCAAGATTATCGACAGTGGTGAAGGCATTGAAGAAAAACACGTTAAGAAGATATTTGATCCGTTCTTCACAACCAAACCGGAAGGCCTGGGTCAGGGGCTAGGTTTATCAGTGGCTTATACAGCCATAGAACAACATGAAGGCAAAATTTCAGTCAGTAGTAAGGTGGGTAAAGGTACCGTATTTGAAGTCACTTTACCGGTACTGACGCCGGACGACGAAGCACATTAATCTTCCCGGGCTGAACTGTTACAGGTTATGTTTGGCCTCCCGCACGCATCAGGCTATGATACACCGTCTTTTTCTTATGCTGACAGGAACAGTGATGTATCCGGCTTACCGGTTTAAAAGATACCTGGCAGGGCTGCTTGCTTTCAGTATTCTCAGTTTCAACGTATTCGCGGACTTGTGGACAGGTGATGCCGCTGTGCATCTTGCCGGTGTAAGAAACTCACCGCAGGACGTACTCGATGCTTTACCGGCTAACAATGATGAACTGTCTTCAGAACAGCGAGCCCTGCATTTTTACCTCATCAGCCGTGCAAATGGTGCACTTGCTTTGCATGAAAAAGCGGAAGAAGCCGCTTTAGCAGGTCTGGCACTGGCACCGCCTCCCCCTTTACATGACTATCTGACGCTGGCGCTGGCAGAGGCCAGAGACGGACTGGGTCTTGCTCAATCCATGATCTCTGCTGCAGCAGAATCGCTGGCCCGGGCCCGTGACGGGGATGACGAAGCTCTGTTGTTTTATGCAATCAGTGTAAACGGTTATATCAATGTAACTTTAAACCAGTACAGCGAGGCCCTTGCGTTATTTCAGGAAGGTTACCGCCGGCTTGAATCTCCGGGTGCTTTTTTCAGCCGGGCTGATTTTGCCAGCATGATTGCCCTTGTGTACGAATACCGGCAGGAACCTGAAATGGCATTGCGATTCTACCGCGAAGCTGAAACCTGGTACCGGCAAAATAATGTGCGCCTTGAACTGGCGAATACCCTGTTTGGATTAGGCAAAGCCACTATCCAAACCGGCGATGGTGATGAAGGCATGACCCTGCTTCTTGAATCTGCAGATATAGCCCTTAACATCCGCGACTTACAGGGAGCTGCATTCAGTTATGAAGCTATTGCATCTGAGCTGATTGACCGCGGGATGACCGCCGATGCATCGCCGTTTTTAGATGATGCTCTCAGCCTGTTTATGCAGGCTGGCAATCCGTTTATGCAAATTAAAGTCTTAATTGAAAAGGCACAAATTGCCGTTGATCAGGGTCAGCCGGAAGAGGCTTTACGCAGACTGGCCAGAGCTGAGGAAATGGCCACGGGTGAATCCTTTTTGTCACAACGAATTGCCATTGCAGATACAAAAGCCCGCGCTTTTGCCGCCAAGGGTGAGCACCAGTCTGCCTATCTGGTATTACTGCAAAACAGACAGAACCGCGCTTTGTTACAGAAAGAAATTAACTCCAGGAGAATTCTGGAATTACAGACCCGTTTCGATGTGGAAAAGCAGCGGGCGCAAAATGCTCTGCTGGAAGAGCAAAATTTACGTCAGCAAAATCAGCTAAAGAATGAACTGCGCCTTCAGCGCTATACAATTGCACTTATCGGATTGCTTATTGTGGTGTGTGGCCTGCTGAGCTGGTTATATTTTAATGGGAAACGTCATCAGAAGCGCCTTGAACAACTGGCAAACTATGACGGGCTGACTGGTTTAATGACCCGCCGGAAAACCATGGAAGATGCAGAGTTACAGTATCAGATGGCCCAAAGACATAAAACGCCTTTGACAGCTGCGGTTATTGACCTCGATCATTTCAAACAGATTAACGACAAGTATGGCCATCAAACCGGGGATGATGTGCTCAGAGCCTTTGGCAGGAAGGCGCAAAAGCATTTCAGAAAAACGGATATTCTGGGCCGTATCGGTGGAGAGGAATTTCTTTTCCTGTTTCCCCATACCGGAACCGACGACGCGCTGGACATGCTTGAGCGTTTTGCCGGCAGCGTCCGGAAAATTCCTGATGAACTGAAAATCAAATCCATGCAGGTCACGTTATCCGTCGGCCTTGTTGATGCCACTTCGTTTTCCAATATGACCAGAGTAGTTGCTGTCGCAGACGAAGCGTTGTACGAAGCAAAGGAAACTGGCAGAGATAAAATTGTGACCGGCCAGCCCTCTGCTACGGACGGACAATCTCAATAGTGACAGGCAAAGGCTTCATTTTATCCCGCCGGACCATTCGCAGGGATAGCCGCGAATGCGTTGAATTGTGGATTTCTACTGAGAATGGTCCGGTACGGCTTATCTCTGAGCCACAAACCAGCGTTTGCTTCATCAGAACATCTCATCTGGAACAGGTTCAAAATCTGATCCGGGCGAAAGGCCTGGATATCACCCCGGAAGACGTCAATTTCAAAACCCTGGAACAGGAAGAAGTCATACTACTGCGGTGTGCTGACGACTTCACAAGGCACAAATTACGTCGCGGGATGCAGAGCGCCGGGTTGCCATTGTACGAGGGAGATATTAAGTCTGAAGACCGCTTTCTGATGGAGCGTTTTGCTTACGGAGCTGTGAGTTATTACGGAACGCCGGTTAATAATGAGATTGTGAACGCCAAAGTTAAAGGGACACAGTTTCGTCCGCAACTGACCAGTGTTTCTGTTGATATTGAGTGTGATGAAAAGGAAAACCTGTATTCCATCGCTGTTGCTTCTGAGACCGTGAACCGTGTATGGCTGAATACTGCAGGAACCACGCCGGTCACTGACGAATTTGCGACCTTTGATGTCATTAATCTGCCCGGTGAAAAAGAAGTCCTTACCGCTTTCTGCAAGGCTGTCGCGGAGCTGGATCCTGATGTCATACTGGGCTGGAACATCAAACAGTTTGACCTCGCTGTGCTTAACAGAATGGCACGGCGACAAGGCATTCCGCTGACATTGGGCCGCCAGGGAGAAACCCTTACCGTACGGCAGTGGGAAGACGGCTCACAGGTAATAGCAGAGATCCCCGGCCGCTGTATCATTGATGGCATAGATGCGCTGAAAACCATGACCTGGCAGTTTGAAAGCTTCGCACTGGACTTTGTCGCAAATGCCTTACTGAATAAAAGAAAGCTGATTACCGGCGGGGATAAACTTGAAGAAATTAAAACCTTATACTGGGACAATCCTTCTCATTTGGTCGCCTACAATCATCAGGATTGTGTACTGGTAAACGACATCGCAGAACATACACGTTTCATTGATTTTCTCATATTACGCAGCACCCTTACCGGACTGGATATGACCCGTCCCGGCGGCTCAGTTGCAGCGTTTATAAACGTATATCTGCCAAAGCTGCACAGACAGGGATATGTATGTGGAATCCGCCCGGAGAATGGCGGTCTTGCAAGCCCGGGAGGCTACGTGATGACGTCCAGACCCGGGCTGTATAACAATGTACTGGTACTGGATTTTAAGAGTCTGTATCCCTCTATCATACGAACTTTTCTTATTGACCCCCTTGGTCTGGCTGAAGGGTTACTGCACCCTGAAAACGCCATAGAAGGTTACAGAGGAGCCATGTTCTCCCGCACCGAGCATTTCCTGCCCGATATCATTGCCGGACTTTGGCAACAACGTGATGAAGCTAAAAAGCAGCAGGATGCGCCCCGCTCTCAGGCGATAAAAATTCTGATGAATTCATTTTACGGTGTGCTCGGTAGTGGCGGTTGCCCTTTCTACGATCCCCGCCTTGCCAGCTCGATCACTATGCGGGGACACGACATCATGCAAACCACTGCCGGCTGGATACAAGAAGCCGGCTACGAAGTGATTTACGGCGATACGGACTCTACATTTGTATTCACAGGTGATGACTGCACACCCCGGCAAGCTGAATTAATTGGTACGCAATTACAGGACATGATCAACCGCCGCTGGCGTGAGACGTTAAAACAGGATTTTGATTTACACTGTCATCTTGAAATTGAATTTGAAACCCACTTCCGCCGCTTTTTTATGCCCACAATCCGTGGTTCAGAAGAAGGTAGCAAGAAGCGTTATGCCGGCGTGGTGGTAAAAGAGGGTAAGGAACAATTGATTTTCAAAGGGCTGGAAAATGTCAGATCAGACTGGACTGCGCTGGCACGTCAATTTCAGGAAAAGCTTTACGCCCTTGTCTTCGCAGAACAGTCTCCTGAGGATTACATCAGAACATTACTCAGTGATATCCGCGCCGGCAAACAGGATAACTTACTGGTGTACGCAAGGCGCCTCAGAAAGCCTCTGAATGCTTATACACGCACGCAACCGCCTCATGTTAAAGCTGCACGTCAGGCTGATGAGATGAATCTGGCAACAGGCAAACCTCTGCAATACCAGCACAAAACTACAGTGCGTTATGTTGTCACTATAGCAGGACCGCAGGCTGTCGGGTATGTCACTCAGCCACCTGACTATGAACACTATATTGAAAAGCAAATCAGACCTATTGCTGAAAGCATCCTGCCGGCAACAGGGATCAACTATGATGATATAGACAACCAGCAACTGGGTTTATTTTAACCCGTTAGCCGCCCCTTCCGGTAATTCAACGCAGAGCCATTTCACTGGCACACTTTATCCGATATAACGTTTACATCCCTTGCAGGACGGCCTTCAGGCGCTGGCAGGGAGCTTCGACTTAGTCACCGGATAGGAGGAACAGTGTTTAACTGGAAAGCCATACTGAAGCCCGCAAACAGGGCCTCAATTCTTAAGCATACCGGCCTGCTCGCTTATGCATTTATTGCCAGTATCTTATTCAAATCTCTGGGATTCATTCCGTCACACCAGGTGCCGGTAACCATGCTCATCGCATTTGTGTCTCTGGAATGGATGTTTTTCCAGCGCACTAAGTTCACTTCTCAGTAAGTCTTCTTTTTTATGATCCCTCCGGATACTCACAATCGGTGTCCGGTTTGGCTGTCCGTTTCTCTCTCTGCTCCCCTTTTCTATCAACTTTTCAATGATCATCCCTCTTCTGAAATCCTTCGGTAGACAGACAATTATATTTTAAATAACTGAGTGGCTGGCTCCGGCAAAAAGTGATTCAGCCTTAATGTTATGGCTTTTGACTAGCAGAGACTCTGACCAGAGAAAAGAAACGAAAAAAGCCCGCTCAGATGAGCGGGCTTCTTCGTAATTGGGAGCCTGA